>JAAXGZ010000082.1 GCA_012271135.1 Caldilineales bacterium
TCAACGAAAGTGAAACAGTGCCGCCGCGGCTACCGGCTGGCTGACCGGTACGGTTTATCCTATACTCACCGGATCGGCTCAATATCCCGCCGGCAATCCGCTTCCACCTGCTCCGTGCCTCTCCACGCTCCTACGTCGCGCACTGCGGACACCGGCATGCTTGCACGCCTGGCGGCCTTTAACCAGGCCCATGATCCGCGTCTGCGCCAAGTCCTGCTTCGTTCGGCGGACGCCGCGCTGACGCTTTTGGCGTTCGTTCTGGCCTACATCGTCCGCTACCAGCTTGAATGGTTCAAGGACGTGGAACCGATCCACGTTCAGACGTTCCGGGCCTATCTGCCTTCCGCCCTGAGTTTGGTTGTGGTGCAGCTGGCAGCATTCCAGCTGGCCGGCGTTTATCGCAATGGGCAGATACGGGGCTGGCTCCACGAAACCTGGACCGTTGCCAACGCTTCGACATTGACGATTCTGGTTCTCATCATGGGCCATCTATTCTTCAACCCCCAGCTCTACAGCCGGCTGGTCTTCCTCTACACAGCCATCATGATGACCGGCCTGCTGGGAGTCCTGCGGCTGGGTCTGTGGGCCGTGCGGCGGCTGCTGTACAGCCATGGGCTGGGCCACGAAAAAGTCTTGCTGGTCGGAACCGGCGAACTGGGACTGATGTTGATGCGCAACATCGTGGCCCAGCCGGATCTGGGTTGGCACCTGCTGGGCTTCCTGGATGAGGAAGGCGAGGCGCCCCCTCGCGACATCGGCCGGTTCCGCCTGCTGGGCTCCGTGTCGGACCTTCCCAGCGTCCTGCGCGATCTCCGGCCCGACCGGGTCATCATCTGCCTGCCCCAAAGCCATGCGGAATTGCTCCAGCAGTCCCTCGAAACATGCCGCGACCAGGGCATTCAGCCCCAGGTTGTGCCCAACCTGTTCCAGGTGACCCGGAACCAGATCAAACTGGACACCCTGCAGGGCGTGCCCCTCCTCAGCGAACAGCCCATCTCCATCACCGGGTGGAACTACTGGCTCAAGCGCCTGGCGGATCTGGTTCTCTTTGTGATCCTGATGGTGCCGTCCCTGATCGTCGGCGCCGTGATTGCCGTTGCCATTAAGTTGGAGTCGGGCGGTCCCGTCATCTATACCCAGACGCGTGTCGGGCGCCACGGAAATCCCATTCGCGTGTTCAAGTTCCGCACCATGGTCAGCGACGCCGACGCCCGGCTCGACGAAGTGGCGGACCTCGACAATGCCCAGGGCATTTACTTCAAGATCAAGGACGATCCCCGCTGCACGCGGGTGGGACGGTTCCTGCGTAGCTTCAGTCTTGACGAGGTGCCCCAGTTCATCAACGTGGTCAGGGGCGACATGAGCTTCATTGGACCCCGTCCTGGGTTGCCGGCCGAGGTGGAGCGGTACGAACCCTGGCACCAGAAGCGGCTGGCCGTTTTTCCAGGCATCACGGGCCTGTGGCAGGTGTCGGGCCGCAGCGATCTGACATTCGACGAAATGGTGCTGTTGGACATCTACTACGCCGAGAACTGGAACCTGGGCCTGGATCTGTCCATCGCCCTGCGCACGATTCCCACCGTGCTGCTGCGCCGCGGCGCGTATTGACCGCCACGGCAGCAGTTGCCCCATTCCGGTTGCCGCCATGCGCATTCTCATTCTGATGTCCGACATCGGAGGCGGTCATCGCTCCTGCACCCTGGCCCTGCAACAGGAGTTCGCCCACTGGTTTCCGGGCGTCCACGAGGTGTTTTCGGTCGATGTCTTCAAGCAGTTCGCGCCTTGGCCCCTCAACTACGTCCCCCCGGCCTACAAGTACATTGCCAACAGGCTTCCCGGTTTTTGGCAGTGGGTCTTCAGCAACTACGGCTCCCTGATCACCGAAGAGCAGATGGCAACGTGGCTGGCCGGGTACCTGGAACCGTACTTCGAGCTCCTGTTCGACCGCATGCGCCCGGACCTGCTGGTCACCGTCAACCCGTTGCTGCATCCCACCGTCTTCCGGCATCTGCGGGCGACCGGACGCAACCTGCCGGTGGTATCCGTGGTCTCCGATCTGGTGACTCCGCATGGCTCGTGGTTTCATTCCGAACTGGACCTGTGCTGTGTGCCGACCGTCCAGGCTGCCGTAGCGGCCCGCAGGTATCGTGTGTCGGAGCGGAACGTGCGGGTCTACGGCCTGCCGGTCCGCAGGCAGTTCGTGGACGTCGAGGTTCGGGAGCGACGGGCGTGGAAGCAGTTGCTTGACATGGAGGAACAGCTGCCGCTTGTTCTTATCATTGGCGGCGGCGAGGGGTTTGGTACCATCGCCGCCTTGGTGGAACAACTGGTGGCATCCCGGCGGCGGAAGGCAATGCCCGACTGCCAGGTGGCGGTCATCTGCGGACGCAACAAGGCGCTGGCCCGGCGGCTTTCGCAGTCCTTCGGTACAGAACAGGTGCGTGTGCTGGGCTTCGTGACCGACATGCACGCCTGGATGGCCGCCAGCGATTGCGCGGTCACCAAGGCCGGGCCGGGCACGATCATGGAAGCCGCGGCCATGGGCCTGCCCGTCATCCTGAGTGGTTTCGTCCCCGGTCAGGAAGCGGAGAACCCGGCTTTTGTGATCAGGCACGGCATGGGCACGTATGCCCCGTCGCCGGCGAGCCAGGTTTCCGTATTGACCGAGTGGTTGTCGGACGAACGGAAGCTGGGACGGTTTTCGGACGCCGCCCGCGCCACGGCCTGTGCCAGGGCTGGACAGTCCATCGTGGAGGAAGTGGATCGGCTTTTCGGGTAGGGACCAACGCGGGTGCGGGGTCCTGGGTACGTTGGCGGAACGATCCATAAGCATCCCGATCATGATCGCCAATCACCAGGCGGACTGGGGTCGGCCGCACTTCCCGCCTGAGTATGTGGCGGACGGATAGTTGCCGGTAGTCGTTGGGCCCCATGAACCGCAGCCAGTTCGTCTTCGTCCTGCTGGTCAACGTCCTGGTGACAGTTTCGCTGGTGTCGGTTGGGTTCCTGCTGTACGAACACAGGTCGATTGGCCGGCAAATCGCAGCCGGGCCGGAAGAGCCGCAGGTGGCCATGCCGACCGAGCCGGTACCCACCGCAGTGCCAACCGTCGAGGCTGAGGAGGCGGTGGTCCAGGCCTCCGGTTTCGGCTCGCAGGCAGGTGGAGTTGCGACGGCCCCTCGCACCTATACCGTTCAGGCCGGCGATTCGCTGGGCGCCATTGCGGAGACGTTCGGTGTCAGCCAGGGAGTGCTGGCATCCGCCAACGGCATTGTCAACCCGGACTTGATCACGCCCGGTCAGATCCTGGTGATTCCATCCCCCGACGCTGTCGACGAGGGGAGTGGCTGGACGGCGACGGCCGACAGTTTTGCGATCGAGGTCCTGCACGCAGGGACCTACGCCTCCGAAGTGATCGTCATTGTCAATGTCAGCGATCAACCCGTCTCCCTGGCCAATTGGACCGTGTCCACCAGCCTGGACGAGGAGTACCGCTTCGACGCGATGGCTCCGCTCAGCCCCGGCGACAGCATTCGGCTCATGTCTCGCGCCGGGACGGACACCGCCTACGACAAGTTTTGGGGGCGAACCCCTCGCGAGTGGACGATCGGCACTACAATCATCTTTGCCGATGCCACCGGCGCGCAAGTTGTGCTGCTCGAGATTCGCCCATCCTAGACTGCACGATTGCGGCCAGGTTTGCGAGGACAAACCATGATCGAAGAAAACGGCTCGCCTTCCACAGCGCAGGGTAGTTCCCGCGGGGACCGCCAGAACACGGATGGTTCCAAACCAAGCCGACAGGGACGCGGCAGGCGCCGTGCCAGCCGCACCACCAACCACCGCGAACAGACCGAAAACCGTTCCGGACAGCGTCGTCGTCGCAGCGGCCGGAGGCGGCAACGATCGGCTGCAGGTCGTTCGGATGGGCCGCGGCCGCAAGGCAGGCAGTCGTCGGCAGACCGTACCAGCCCGCGGCGATTCGATGGAGGCAGGCCAGAGAACTCGAACCGCGACAGCAGGACCAACCCCTCACCGCCGGGCAGGGGGCGGCGCAAGGGCAACAGTTCGCGGAACCGCCGGGGAACCGGGCCTCAGCGACGACCTGAAACACGCGTCCAGCCGCCCCGAGAGCGTCGCGACGGCCACCGATCCAATGCCACTCGACGAGAAAAGAGCGCGCGCCAATCTGCTGCCGCGGCAGACAGGGAGGTCCGCAGGCAGATGGAGGCCATGCAGCCCGACCGGGACTATGTCGAACCGGTTCAGGTGTTCATTCACGAGCATGTGCAGCGACCTTCCTGGAGGGATTACGAAGATCGGGCGCCCCTCAAGCGACCGGTGTGGTTTACCCGTCTGGAGTCCGACGCCGACTTCGGCGGTTGATTGAGACTGCGCGGGATCCGACTCGGGCGAGGGCTTCCAAGCCGCCAGTGCCGACTGCATGCGACCGCGATGGTTGACGTCGCCTTCTATGTGGTTCTGGGGCTGGTTGCAGCCCTGGCCTCGGCCATGTTGTCGCCTGTCAGCGGCTGGTTGGGACGTACCTGGGGCCTGGTGGACAAACCGGGTGGCCGCCGGAAGCACCGGGGCGTCGTTCCGCGCACCGGTGGCCTGGCCCTTTGGGCATCCTTTACGCTGGTCCTTGGCCTTTACCTGATGGTGCGGGGGGCAGCCGGCCCGGAGTTGAGGGCATGGCTGCCGGTCAGCCATGATCCGCTGGAGGATCGGCGCATATGGGCTCTGCTGGGGGGCAGCGCCTTCTGTGCCGTCTGGGGTATTGTCGATGACCGTTTCGATCTGGCTTCCCGGTGGCAGTACCTGATCCAGATTGGGGCCGGTCTGATTGCCATGGCCGGCCTGATCTTCATCAAGCACGTCAACAATCCACTGGGGCCGGGCTTTCTCTTCGGACCGGACGGGTTTCCCTGGTGGCTGGTGCTTGCCGTCACCGTCTTCTGGTTCATGGGGTGCATCAACACGGTCAACTGGCTTGACGGCCTAAGCGGACTGGCTGCCGGCGTATCGGCCATCCTGTGCGCCGTGCTGGTGGTCCACATGCTTTACGTGCTGCCGGAACCACAGGCTTCGGTAGCTGTGATACCCGCGATCCTCCTGGGAGTCATTGTGGGCTTCCTGCCGGCCAACCTCTGGCGCCGGTCCCTGTTCATGGGCAGCAGCGGATCCTATTTTTTGGGCAATGCGGTGGCCGCTGTCGGCATCATGGGAGGCGCCAAAATTGCCACTGTCATGATGGTGCTTGGCTTGCCCATTGTGGATGTGGCCTGGCTGATCTTCAGTCGGTTGCGCCGCGGTGTGGCGCCATGGACCTCCGGGCGCGATCACCTGCACTTTGTCCTGCTGGATCGCGGCGTGCCCGAACGGGCAATCGTACTCGCCTACTACCTCTTCTGCTGCTGCTTCGGCGCCCTGACGCTGTTGTTGGACGACCGGATCAACAAGCTGCTGGCCTTGCTGGCCTTGGGACTTGGTGCCGTGACAGTAATGGCTTTGCTGGGCCGGGACTATTCCGAACCAAAGTCTGGATAGGCAAAGTCCCGCGGGTCGGGGTTGGTCCGGCTCCATGCGGGGTGTGACCGGGGCTTGTCCACCTCCGCATTCGTGCGGCCAAAACCTTGATGCGAGATCCGGCCGCCCCTTGCTGTCCGGCCCGGTCCCATGGTTCCGCCGATCGGCGAAATCCGAACCGCAGGTCGTCGTCAGGCAGGAGGCACCGAAACCAACGAGTCCTCACCGCGACCGGTTTGGGGAAATTGGCAAACCTTTATTGTTGTTGCAATACTTTATTTATGTCCAATCCAGGGTTGTCTCAGTGGACTGCAGACGACTGCGGACCTCCATGATGTCGCGCACCAGCTGCGGTTCTCCTGCTAGGCGCTGCTGCATCTGCCGAATTCCGTGGCTGATTGTTTTGTGATCCCTTCCCCCCAGCAGTCGGCCTGTGGCCTTGAGGGTCAGCTTCAGGTCCCGGTGCAGCAGGTACATCGCGGTCTGGCGGGCCCGTGAAGTGTTCCGGTTGCGGGCTGTGCCGATCAGATCCTCGACTTTGATGCCATAATTATCTGAAATTACTTTAAGCATCAACTCTGGTTCGACCGGTTCCTTCTCAGGTGCCAGCGACTCGATGTGCTGTTCAACCTGATGCAGCGACAGGTCTCCGTTCTGCTGTCTCTGGATCAGGTTGAGGCGGTGCAGGACTCCTTCGAGTTCGCGGACATTGACGTAGGTCTGGAAAGCGATCGGCTGCAGCAGGTCCAACGTCAGGTCGTAGCCGAACAGCCGCGTCTTGGCTTCCAGGATCGCAAGTCGAGTTTCGGAGTCGGGGGCTTCGATGTCAACGACCAATCCACCCTCGAAGCGGCTTTGCAGGCGCTGCTCCAGGCCGTGGAGCTGGGAGGGTGGAACATCACTGGTGAGCACCACCTTTTTCCCCGCCGCATAGAGAGCGGCGAAAGTGTGGAACAGCTCTTCCTGGGTCTTTGCCTTGTTGGCCAGAAACTGAAGGTCGTCGATCAGCAGCAGGTCCACCTCGCGGTAGCGTCGACGGAACCGAGTCATCGCGTCCGCCGACCCTTTCCGATGTCTAAGGGAGGCGACCAGATCGTTGGTGAACTGCTCACTGGAACAGAGGCACACGCGTGCCTGCAGGGACTGCGCCAGATGGCCTATGGCATGCAGAAGGTGGGTTTTGCCCAGGCCGGTGTTGGCATAGATGAACAGCGAGGGGGAATGGCTCGCCTCCAGGTTGACAATTTGCTTGGCAGCCGCACAAACCAGGCTGTTGTGGGGGCCAATTACGAGGGATTCGAACGTGTATGCCGGATTAAGGCGGTTGCCCCCTGCCGGCAACGATCCAGCCTGCTCCTCTGCTGGATGGGCTTGCGCGGCCAGCAATTCCAAGGGTGTTGCCGGCACCGCGGCGTCGGGCACGGCCGTGTCCAAGATCAGGTGTACGTCGACGTATTCCCCCAGCAGTTGCGCGAGGTGTTCCTTGAGCCATGGCCGCAGTCGGTTGCCCAGCAGATCCCGGGCTACCGAATTGGGTACCAGAAGCTTGAGCTCGCCGTCCTCGTAGGAGAAGAAGCGGCACGGACCGACGAGGGTGTCGTACTCGCTGGCAGTGAGCTGCAGGGCCAGTGCCGCCTGGGCTCTCTGCCAAGCCTGCCGGGCGTTGTTGCTGGAAACCATCGACCTTCCTGAGGAAAGCTGCGACTGGCGAGCCTCTGCACATAATTCACTGGCTGCGAATCCGGTTCCGCGACCAGCCAGAAGGGGAGGCTGCGGCGCATCAACAGATCCCAGCCGGATGCCTGGCGGCGAACCACAACCAGGACGTGCCGACGGTTCTAAAATCAATGGCCCCTTCTGCCTGAGGCTTGCACTGTAGCACAAGGGACGCAAGCCGAATCAACACGTCAAAAGGGTTGCACGCACCGTCACGAGTCGTCCGGTGGCCAGCAGCATCCGAGTGCCAAAACGACGTTAATTTGTCGGCAACGACAAAAAATAACCGTGTGTCAAGCAACCTGCCAGCCAACTGCCAAATCAGGTGTCCCGGCTACCTTGTGCCGAAGATTCGGCATGGATCATTACGCGAAACACCTGATCGCATGGACATGCGGCCGAATAAATCCATCAAGCGGTTGCAGAGCCTGTGCGACCAAGTGCGACGGCCTTCACGCGCACAGTCATTCCAAGATTGCCCAGCCCATTCCAAGCTTTCCAAGCCTTGGCCGATAGGGGATCCGAGTGCCCGGCCCGTGGTCCCACGGGCCGGGCACTCGGATGTTCAATGAAAAGTAATAGATGTTTTGTATACTAAATAAACTGTATGGAGACCTTTCGCCCGTACTGTTCGCACCGCCCAAATTCATGGAAAAGGGGGGACAAGTCGCGACAGGGTGCGCGGACGATTCAAAACAGACCGTTTACCCGCGCAGCCAGTCCATGATGACTTCGAAGTGCTGCGGCAGCGCGATTTCCGGCTCCTCGATGCCGGGATGCCAGGCCTTTTCCCACTCGGCGCTGTAGGCCCCTTCGTATCCGTTGGATTCCAGAAGATCCACAATGGCTTGGTTGGGGACATCGCCCTCGCCCATCAGCACCAGCCGGAAGGTGCCGTCGTCGCTGTGGACCGCGTCCTTCAAGTGCACATGGGCGGTTCGCTCGCCGATGCAGGCCCAGGTTTCCTCAATCGATTCGCCCATGCGCCACGGATGATGGACATCCCAGACCGCCATGACCCGATCGGAAGGAACCTGATCCAATACGCGGGCCACGTCCCGGCCCTTGCAGAAGGCGTCGTGCGTCTCCAGCAGAATGGTCACACCCGCATCGGCCGCGGCCGATGCCAGGCGGTTCAGGCTCTCGGCAACGTTGTTGATGCCGTCCTCCGTTGCCTGGCCGTCCGCCAGGTTGCCGCCGAAGGTGCGCACAAAGGGAACGTCGAGTTCGCGGGCCATCTCCAGATAGGCCAGCAGATCCTGTTCCATGCGTTCGCGCTCCGCGCCATCCGGCATTGTGAAGCGGGTGGAGAGGCCCAGACCGATGGTCCGGAGCTCTCGCGACTGCATGACCTCCCGGATGCGGGCGCGTCCGGACGCGTCCAGGTCCGGAGGAATGATCGTGCCGTCCAGCATGCGGATTTCCAGGCCTCCGTAGCCGATTGCGACGGCGGTGTCGGCCGCCTGCTCCAGGGTCCAGCCTGGACATCCGAGCGTACTGAACATCAAGCGGGGTTCGCCTGCCATGGGTTCTGTTCCTGTTGGTTTGTACTGTGCGGCGGCTAGAACCGCCGGTCGAGCGGAGCCAGTTCGTGGCAGCGCTCCTGAAGTTGGATGACGCGGTGGACGCTTTCGGGCGTGATCTTCAGGTCGGCCCCGTTGCGCAGCGTCTCGAACAGGTCCCGATAGTACTGGGTGTACACCGGCTCGGCGGCTGCCGGTGGGTTCCAACGGTGTTCCTGCCAGGGGATGACATCCCGGTTGTAGGAGCGGTTGGGGGTGGGATCGGTCGTCAGGACTCGCGGTTCCAGGTCCGCCGGATCGAAGGTGGACCACTTGAGTTCACCCCGGTTGCCCCACAGGCCGCCTTGCGTGCCCATTACATTCCACGACTCGCTGGGGTAGGGGCAGGCGGATGAAATCTCGATGTCGATGGTGGGCTGGCCCTCCGCCTTGATCACCACCTTAACGTGGTCGTCGGCATCGCCCAGGGTCAGGGCGCGGTCCAGATCGCAAAACACCTCCGGTTCCTTCGGACCGAATAGCTGCAGGGCCTGGTCAAGATAGTGGGGGCCCGTGTTGTTGAGCGACCCGCCGCCGAAACGCTGTAGGGTCTGCCAGTCCCAGCGACGACCGAACCGGTTCTCGGTCATGCGAATCTGGACAATTCGCCCCAGTACCCCGGAATCGATGATTTCGCGGACCTTGACGAAGTCCGGGTTGTAGCGGCGCTGCTGGAAGATCGACAGGATACCCGGATGCGCGCGGGACGCCTCCAACATGCGCGTGGCATCCGGCAGGGAATCGGCCATCGGTTTCTCGCACACCACGTGCTTGCCGGCTTCCAGTGCCTGCACCGTAAGGTCGGCGTGTAGGAAACTGGGCAGGGCCACCACGATCAACTCGATGTCGTCGTTGGCGAGCAGGTCGCCGAAGTCCGTATGGACGGAACAGTCAAACCGTGCCCGGGCCTCCTCCCGGCGGGCCTCTTCACCGTCCACGATGGCAACCACCCGGTAGAGTTCCGTGAGCGGTGCCAGCAGGTTGGCATGGATGTCCCAGCCACTGCGGCCGAGACCGGCGATGGCGGTACGGATGGGTTGGGGCATGGAGCGGCTCCTATGGTGTGTGGTGTGTCAGATGGCGGATGAATGCGTTTGGCGTACGGTCAGCCGTCCGTCGGCATACGTGGCGATGCCCTTGCCGGTCAACGGTACATGCCGAATGGTCTCGCCGACCCGCACCGAAACGGGGCCGGGGTTGTCGGCGGCCTGAACCAGTGCCCACGTGTCCGAACCGGGTTCGCGGGCAAACAGAATGTTGGCCCCGGAGGCCCGGACCTCCGCATCCGCAACCTGCATCGAGTGCTCTTCGACGGTGTCCTGCCGGTTGCACTGGACCGCCAGCGGAGCCGTCAATCCGGCGCCTCCGGCAGGTTGGGTCCGGTGCCGGAAGTCCATGAGATCCACATCTAGCGAGAAGCTGCCGTCCGGTCCGGAGACGGTGGCTGCCGCCCGTCGCTGTTCGCGCAGGTGGGTGCGGGTCCTGGCTGGTGCCACCGTGCATTCGATGGACAGCTCGGACCACCGGGACCGCACGTCGTCCGCAAGCGACAGATCGCGCCGCGGACGCACGGCCAGGAAGAAGATGCAGGCCGGCCGACCCTTGTAAAAGGCTCCGGGCCAGGCGAGATCCCAAAACCGCTTCGTGTCCTTGGCGCGGTAGTGGTAGATGTCACACACCAGGTCGCCGCCGCGCCGGTGGAGTTCAACAGTGGCCGGTTGCAGCAGGTCCGGTAGATGCAGCGGCTGCAACAGACACAGGACCCGGTCGGTGCAGACGGTCAGGCGGGAATCAGGGACCACGGTCAGGGGCAGGTTTCCCGCGGGTTCGTCGTTCACATACACCGCGGTGACCTCCACCTGCCGCGTCCAGATGAATGCCGTGCGCGAACTGCGAAAGGCGGCCCGGCCGGCGTGCGGAGCATAGGCTCCCAACACAGCCGTGCCGTGCTGGATGCCAAGGAAGTCGCCCTCGTCCATCAGGTTGCGCGAGTGGGAGCGATCCGTCGCATGGTAGAAGTCGCCCAGCCACTTGTCGTCCAGGATGTGCCGGGCGTAGAGGACGCCGCCCGGGGCGTCCCCGGCTCCCTGCAGGTGTCCGATGACCGCGTTGCCTTGCGGATGCACGCTGCGGGTTACGGAACCGACGGCAAACCCGGGTTCCAGCGCCGTGTGCATGGCGATCTGGTCGGAGGCCAGGATGCCTTCCCTCACCTCCCGGCGATCCGGCAAGGCGCGGTACAGTTCACCCAGCCAGCCCGGCATCAGGCCCGTGTTCAGCCACTTGGCAAACGTCTCCGCCTCCGGCGGGGTCTCGCCGTCGATGCTTGGCTGGTAGGCGCGCCCGTGCGGTCCGGCCAGCCGACCCGTGGCTCGATGCAGGTGCAGGGCGTAGCTCAATCCCAACCGCCAAAGCATCATGTCCGCCAGGACGGCGGTGTCGGGACAGACAACGAGGCTTCTCAACCTGCCCAGTGCGCGGATGGAAACGGCGGCGTATGTAGGGGAATTGAACTCCAGTACATGGCCGGATTCGGCCGTGAACCCGACCCACGCTTCCAACTTGGCGCGCCCTGTGTCCAGAATCTCCGTTCTGTCCAACAGCTCCCCGCCCAAGCAGCAACACAACACCGACAGCGCAGTGATGTTGGAATAGCCCATCCAAACGTCCAGGCGCAGTACTTCCTCAAGACCCAGCCGGATGGCGTCGAGTACCCTGGCACGGGTATCCATCGGCAGCTGATCCCCGTGTTGGAGCATCATGGGCACGAGATGCTCCAGACAGAAGACCACGGCGTTCAGGTCCTCGATGCGGTCGTCTTCCGCCATCCACAGAAAGTTGCCCGCGTGCACGTCGGTCGGGTCGGTCACCTGACAGGCCAGAACGGCTGCCAGCACTCCCTGCGCGAGGACCAGATCCCGGCCCGTGCCATGGGCAACCAGGTCACAGGCAAAGCGGCAGGAGCGGCGGATCTCATGAAACGTACCGTGCTCCGTGGCATGCGCCAGCAGGTTCCGTGCCCGATCGAATTCCTTGGGGACCAGCAAAGGTGCTGTCATGGTGTTGGCTCGATGGATCTGCGGCCCGCTAGATGCGGTCTGCCTGAACCTGGGCCGTCAACGCCAGGTGCATGGCCTTGAAACAATGTTCCTGAGGCATGGCGGTTTCGGTACGATCGCGCACATCGGCCAGAAAGTTGTGGCCGAAGGTCAGCTGTACTTCGGAGCAGTCCTCGTACCGCGTGGCGGCAGAGTCGGTTACGAACAGGTGGTCTCCGCCTGCCCGGCCCGCCAGGTCCAGGTTCTTGCGTACCTCGATGTAGCCTTCGGTGCCCACGACGGTGAGTCGGGTGTCGCCCCATGATGCCAGTCCGGTGGGGGTGAACCAGTCGACCCTGAAGTAGCCGACGGTGCTCAGACCCCTTACCAGCATGTCACCGAAGTCCTCAAACTCCGGCGTGTCAGGATGGGCGCGGTTGGCCACCTGCGACTTGACCACGATCGGATCGGTCTCTCCACTGAATGCAAGGTACTGGTCGCACTGGTGGGCCGCAATGTCGCAGAGGATGCCGCCCGCGGTGTCCCGACGAAAGAACCAGTTGGGGCGAGTGGGTTTGCGCAGCGAGTGGGGACCGGTCCCCATCAGGTGGACAACGTCTCCCACCGCACCCGCTTTGACCAGCTCCAGTGCGCGCAGGGTGGCCTTGCTCCCGAACCGCTCGCTGTACGCCACCGAGTAGATGCGACCAGTCGTGGCCTGAACGTCCCTGACTTCCTGCCACTGGGTCAGGGTGGTCATGCCGGCCTTGTCGCTCTGCACGTCCTTTCCGTGCTCCATGGCGGCCATGGCGATGCCGGCTCGTTCCGAGGGAATGGCTGCGGTCAGGACCACGTCGATGGACTCGTCCTCGTAGATTTCCTGCGCCGTCGCGGCGATCCGGGCATCGGGGTACCGCTGCGCGAAAGGTTCCCGCAACTCGGGTTCCACGGCGTGGACCGCGGCCATTTCGGCTCCGGCTTCCACCAGGTGGGCGGCCATGCCGTAGATGTGGTTGTGGTTGAGGCCGATCGCGGCCAGTCTGACGGGGTTTGGCGTAGCGGTCATGGCTTTGTTCCGAAGGCGGCGTGCGGTTGGTTTCGACGGGGTGGGTTCAGGCGGACCGAGTGCCGCTAAACAGGTCGCGGCCCGTGACCAGGGCCTGCATCTTGCCGTCGGCCACGTTGCGCGGCAGCATCCAGAACCCGCAGTCGGGATGCACCCAGGCCACCCGCTCCGCGCCCAGGACGGAGACTGCCCGTTCGATGCGGGACGCCACCATGTCGGGGGTTTCGATTTCCAGGTCCTTGATGTCGATGACGCCGATCCCCAGCGCGATATCCGACCGCACGTCCTTGAACACCTCCAGTTCGTCGTAGCCCCTGCGGGCAAACTCCAGGATCAGCGAACCCACGTGCAGATTGTTGAGGAATGGCACCATGTCCTCCCAAAAGCCGGCCTGCACCCTTTGGCCGCCGTAGTTTCCGAAACACAGATGGAGGGCGCTGTCGTTGGCTACGGCATCCAACATCAGGTTGATGGGTTCGTGGGCCCAGCTGCAGTCCTGCGGGTGCCCTGTCAGCGAGGCTTCGTCCACCTGAATCGCATCGGCGTTGATGTCCCGTATGGCGTCTGCCAGAACCTGGGCCAGCGCCATGGTTCGGCTCTGCAAGTCCGGGTAGTGCCGGTCGAAGAGAGTCTGGGCCAGCATGTACGGCGCGGTGACCGTGAACTTTGTGGGACGCTCCGTGAGTGCCTGCAGGCGGAGGTAGTCCTGCTCCAGGTTCAAGGTTCCGGCACCGATGTCGTCGGTGACGACTGCCGCCGGCTGGGCACGGAACTGCATGTCGGGCCGGCTGTGGAAGGCCTTCCAGTCGTCTCGGGTCAGGGTCGTGGACACCCCGGACATGGGGCCGAGGAAGTACTCGATCATCCCGTTGGTTTCCGGGTGGTTGAAGTCGAAGCGGGACAGCTCACCGTCCACCAGCAGGTCCAGACCGGCCAGTTCCTGGGTCTTGACGACCACGGCCATGGCGTCGCGCAGCGAGTCTCGGCTGGGCGTGGCCTGTAGCCAGCGGGGCACCGGATAGCTGCCGACGAGGGTGGTCTTAATGGGCGGCATGGGATTGTTCCTTGGCAAGGGGTGGGCGGGGAGGAAGGTCGGTTCCGGAGACGGACCGGCAGTTAGGCAGCCTGTTTGACCTCCAGGAGAATTTCGTGTTCGGGACGCCGGGTGTAGAAATCGTCCAGGGGGAAGCACCCCGAAATCAACCCCATGCGGGGGGCTGTGGTGCAGTCGCTGAACGTGCGGCAGATCAGCTTGCGCTGCAGGGGCCGGCCCGCCAGCACATCCGCCGGCATGTCGGGATAGGACAGGACCATGCGGCCCAGGCCCACGAAGTCCGCCATTCGCCTGCGCACCACGGCCTGGGCCACGTTGGGGAGCCATTCCTGGAGATAGGAGTACCCGGAGCCGACCGTCACCATGTCGGGACAGCGCTGCTTGAGAACGGCGGCGGCCTGCACCTGGCGGGCGACGCCGGCCAACGGATCCTCCGGTGGCCGGTAGCCGTCCGACGGCGGAAACAGGGCGGGTCGCTGAATGTGCGGCACATAGTAGGGGCTGCCGGCGGTCAGGTTGACAAGCCGGATGTCCAGATCCCTGAGCAGGTTCAGGAAGGGCACCGTCTCATCCAGATCCAGGCCGGTCCCGGTGGCATCGCCGCCAAAGGCATGGTGATAGCTGTCGGTTTCCAGTTCCGGCACGCCCTGACCTTCCAGATCCGGATCCGGACGGAAGGGAACGAAATCGAACGCGCTCAGGCGGACACCGATCAGCAGTCCCGGCGCCTCGCTGCGGATGCCTTCGACGATCGTGCGCAGGAAACGCGTTCGGTTCTCGAAGCTGCCGCCGAAGTCCCCGGGCCGGTCGTAGGCACTCAGGAACTCGTGGCCCAGATAGCCGTGGCAGTGCTTGATGTCGACGAACTGGAAACCGATGTCCCGCGCGCGCCGGGCCGAAGTCAGAAAGTCGTCGATGAGATGCCGGATATCGTCGTCGCTCATCAACACGGCGTCGGGTCCCAGGTGGAACTTTGCGTCCAGGACAGGGTGGGCGTACAGCGTCCAGGGCTCCATGTGGGCCTTGTCGTTGGGCCGGGCAAACCGCCCCGAATGCGTCAGTTGCAGCCCCACCAGCAAATCGTCGGAATTGCCGAAACATTCCTCGTGCGCGGCCACCAGTGTCTCGCGCAAACCGCCGATGGCCGCCATCGAGTCGGCGGTCAACATCAACTGGTTGGGGTTGGCGCGGCCGTCCGGTCGGACGGCAACCGCCTCGCCGCCCCAAATCAGCTTGGCGCCGCTGGCCCCGAACCGTGACCAGCGGCGTTCCACCAACTCGGTGGGCTTGCCGTCCTCGGTGCCGTCCCAGCCTTCCATCGGATGGATGCAGAAGCGGTTGCCAATGGTCAGTCCGTGGACTTCACAGGGCTGCGCGAGTGGTGCCTGGGCACCGGTCTCGAGCGTTTCATCGAACGGCAGGTCGATATCCCGTTCGGACAAGTAGTGGCTGAAGTGGGCTGGCGTCCGCAACTGGGCTACGCGGCGCAGGCGTGGAGGCATGGAATGTCCCTTGGAGGCTGTTCAGGCAACTGGATTCCGTTCGGAATTGCTTGGTCGGCCCGCGGTGTCTTGCGTTGCGGTGCCTGATCCGGACCGGCAGGACACCCCCTGCGCATGGCTGAACCCAGGCCCCGCATCGGGCAGAACCCATTTGTTCGCACACCGGCGGGACCGTTGCCGGTTCGGATGTCCGGAATCCTAAAGCCGATGCATGTGGAATCCGCCGTCGACCCGGATTGCCTCGCCCGTGGAGAAGGGCAGGGCTCCACCGGCAATGGCGGCCACTGCCTTGCCGATATCCTCAGGCTGGCCCCAGCGTGGAATCGGTGTCAGACCATCGGCGATCAGGGCATCGTACCTGGCCTTGACGCCGCGCGTCATGTCGGTCTCGATCATCCCGGGCTGGATCTCGTACACGTTGATGCCCCATGGGCTGAGGCAATCCGCCAGCAGGGCGGTCATCATGGCCATGCCGGCCTTGGAGATGCAGTATTCGGAGCGGTTGGTACTGCTTGTGAATCCGCTGATGGATCCAATGTTGACGATTTGGCCGGGGCTGCCGCCGGAGGCGACCCTGTCGACCATGTGCCGGGCCAGAGTTTGGGTCAGGAATAACGGGCCCTTGAGGTTGACGTCCATGACCTCGTCATAGCTGGCCTCGCCCATCTCCAGCAGGTCCACCCGTTGGCGCGGCGCCATGCCCGCATTGTTCACCAGCAAGTCCAGGGTTCCACAGGCGTCTAGGGTCGCTGCGGCCACCTCCGCGCGGCTGTCGGAATCGGCGATGTTGCCGGGCACCAGCGTGGCTTCGCCGCCCGCGCCGCGGGCGGCGGCCGCAGCCTCTTCGGCGGCTTCCCGGTTGCTGCGGAAATTGATGGCAACATGCCAACCCTCCGCCGCCAGAGCCAGGACGATCCCACGCCCAATGCCCCGGCCACCTCCTGTGACCAAGGCCTGTCTCCGCTCACTCATATTCCATTGCCCGGGACAGGGCCTCGAGAAAGAAGTAATCGCCCCACATCACACTTTCGTTGACCCCCAGCCCCTTGCGACGCAGGTAAATGCCATGCCGCATGATGCCTTCCCAACCGTCAATCCCTTCTGCCAGGAATTCCGGACCGGTGAGGGTTTCCATAATTTGACAGGCGTATTCGTGGTAGGCACGCGCTCGAACCGGATCGCTAACCAGCCGGGCCAACTGGAAAAAGCCGCACGCACCGATCGCCGCGGCCGAACTTTCGTAGGGGGAAGCTGGATTCACTTCGGTCCAGTCGTTGGGAGGGACACCGTGGTGCGGCGTATGCTCCATGTAGTACTGAGCGTTCAATTCCGCGGTTTGCAGGAAACGCGCGTCACCGGTGTAGGTGTACACCGTACCGAATCCGTACATGGACCAAGTCAGGCCCCGTGCCCACGAGGAGTCGTCGCGCCATCCGTGGTGCGTGGTTTGCCGCAGGAAGGCACCGGTCTCCAGATCGAAAATGCCCTCATGCGATGTGCTGCCGTCCCCCCGCACCAAATAACGGCGGGACGTGTGGCAGTGGGCATGTACCTTGTTCCAGAGTTCCTCGTCGCCGGTGGCCAGAGCTGCGTGGAAGATGATGCCGACGTTCATCATGATGTCGATGAAGATACTCTCGTCGGAGACGAAGGACCGCAGGTACCCGCCCTGTTCCTTGAAGCGCATGCCCATGGTCCGGCCGGCCTGGACGATCAGGTCCTGGAGGGCCTCGTCGCCGGTTTCGTCATGCCAGCGCTTCCAGGAAGACCAGAAGATGAATCCGAGGTCGTGAACGTCCCGATCGTGTTCCCGGCCCCGCAGCAGGTTGGAATAGTGGATGGCCGTGTCCTTCCAGAACGGGTCCCGGGTATGGCGATACAGGATCCACATCTGTCCTGCGACGAACCCTTCGCACCAGTTGGTCCAGGCTTCACCCTCGTGGTTCCAGAGGCCGTTTTGGGTGTAGAGGGGCAGGAGATCAGGGTGGCGTTCCGTCAGGTTGCGAACTTGGGTTGCGGCGAAGGCGAGCGCATGGTTGCACCGTTCCTTCAGGTCGGTCGGAACGGGCAACGGGTCGCGAGGGCGAACTTGCATGGGGTGGATTCCGGGAGTGGGCACGCGGAGGCGCGACCGAGTCTAGCACGGTGATGGGCCGGAATCCCCGAGCAGCCACGCGTGCTCCGAGACTGTTCGCAGTCGTTACAGGCGGTCGCAGGCCTGGACTACAATCGGTCGGCATATTCCCGGTTGCCCCAAAGAACTGTCATTCGGACTGATTTCAATCGTGGCTGAACCATCGCTGACTGTCTACGGTGCTCATTGGTGCCCCGATTGCCGTCGCGCCAAGTCGTTTCTGGGCGAACACCAAATCCCATACGCGTGGGTCAACATCGAGGAGGATCCGACTGCGGAGGAGTTGGTGATCCGCGTCAACGAGGGCAAGCGGATCATTCCCACCATCGTGTTCGACGACGGCACGCGCCTCGTCGAGCCCAGCAACGCCGAGCTGGCCGCCAAACTGGGCCTTGCAACGTCCGTTGACCGGAAGTTCTGGCCGCTGATCTGCGTGGGTGCCGGTCCGGCGGCGCTGGTGGCCTCGATCTACACCACACGCGAGGGCATCGACACGCTGTTGCTTGAACAGGGTGCGCCTGGCGGCCAAGCCACCCGCACGTTCAGCTACGAAAACGTGCCGGGGTTCCCTGATGGAGTCGATGGCAACGAATTTGCTCAAAGGCTTCTGGCACAGGCCCGGGGTTTTGGCGGCCAGGTCTTGGAGGCGGTCGATGTGGTGTCGGTGCTGAGGAACGAACCGTTCCTGACCGTACGGACCGGCACCGGGGACGTGTACACGTCCCATGCCGTCCTGCTGGCATCCGGCAGCCGGTACCGCACGCTGGGGGTGCCCGGGGAAGCGGACTTCATTGGCGCCGGCATTCACTTCTGCTCCACCTGTGACGGTCCGTTCTACCGTGACAAGACGGTTGCGGTGATCGGCGGCGGCAACAGTGCCGCCGAAGAGGCCGTCCACCTGACGCGGTTTGCCTCACGTGTTACCGTGCTGGTGCGCGGGAGCGAGTTCAAGGCGTCGCCGGCCGTTGTGGAGAAGTTGACGGCCACCCCGGCGGTGGAGGTGCGCTACCACACCGAAGTGGGTGCCTTTCGGGGCCGGGGAGGTCATTTGACGGCGCTGCAACTGAACACGCCGGCGGGAGAGGGAGCGGAGGCGCTGGACGTGGACGGTGCCTTTGTCTTTGTGGGCCTTGAGCCCAACACGGAATACCTGAACGGTCTGGATGTCGTGCGCGACCGGTGGGGATTCATTGAGACGGGGCATGCCTTGGAACATGCCGATGTGCCCCTGGCCCGGTTCGGCGGGCGGCAACCCTTTATGCTTGAAACCAGCGTGCCCGGTGTGTTCGCGGCCGGTGATGTCAGGGCCGGCAGCACCAAGCAGGTCGCGGCCGCGGTGGGTGAGGGGGCATCGGCGGCCCTTGCCATTCGCGACTTTCTGAAGTCGGTTTGAAGGACTGGCCTGCTGGCACGTCAACGAAACTTAACCACACTGGATTCCGGGACAGACCACAGATGAACACTTCCAGTATTTCAGCCAATGGCCACGAAGCGGATTGGCAGTACACCATGCCCGTGGCCGAGTTGATGGAACAGCAACTGGCGACGGCCCGCGTGGGTGACTACACGGTGGCGCTGGTCTATCACAACGACCAGGTGCATGCGATCGACAACCGATGCCCCCACATGGGCTACCCCATGGACCGCGGTTCGGTCCGCAATGGTCTGATTACCTGCCATTGGCACCACGCGCGGTTCGACCTGCAATCGGGTGGAGCCTTCGACCTGTGGGCGGACGATGTACCGACGTTTCCGGTGGATGTTCGGGATGGCGGCATCTGGGTCGATGTGGCTTCCACGCTGGATCGGGTGGCCCACAGCGAGGAGCGCCTGCAAATGGGCATGGAGCGCAGCCTGTCCCTGGTGGTGGGCAAGGCGGTCATCCTGTTGGAGGAACGCAACCTGATCGATCGCATTCTGGCGACGGGCCTCCGGTTCGGGTGCGAAAACCGCAACGAGGGCTGGGGACAGGGCCTGACCATCCTGGGCTGCATGGCCAGCATGCTGGACGGCCTGCCACGCGAGCCGCGAGCGTTGGCGTTGTCGCACGGATTGGCCGCGGTCGCCGGAGACAGTGCGGGTTCCGCCCGGCGCTTCCTGGTCCAGTCCCTGCCCGACATAACCGAGGACTTGGATCTGCTCAAGACCTGGTTCAGGGAGTTCATCGAAGTGCGGGACACGGAAGGTGCGGAACGCTGCGTAGTGTCCGCGATCCGCAGTGGCGCCGACGGTCCATTCCTGATGGACATGTTGGCCTCCGCCATTCTGGACCACCGCTACATCGACACCGGCCATCCGATGGACTTCTGCAACCGCGCCTTCCACATGCTGGACATGACCGGGTGGACCGAAACGGAGCTGGTTTTGTCAAGTCTGGTGCGCCTGGTCGCGGGTGCCATGCGCATGGAGGAGTCCCATGCCTGGCGCCATCCGGACGATCTCATTGAAATCCTGGACCGGGCGTTCGCGGAGTTGCCGGCCGCCTATGCCGAGGGAGGATCCGCGGAACCCCGGGAGACGGGTGCTTCAACCTTGGTGGAAACCGTGCTGTCCGGGCATCCCAACGAACCCGCGTTGGCAGTGGCTGCCTGCCTTGATGCCCTGCGGGCCGGGTTGTCCGGGGAAGGGCTGGCGGTGCACGTCTGCTACGCGGCCGCCATGCGCATTGCGCGCTTCCACACCAGCAATGAAATTGGGGACTGGGACACGGCCCTGCACACCTTCACGTTCGGCATGGCGGTACTGCAGGCCTATCAGCGCGCGCCCTCGGCCGACATGCTGAGGGGGATTCTGGACACGGCCATGAGCGTGCACCTGGACCGGTTCCTGAACATCCCGGCTCAGCGCATTCCCACTCCGGCCGGCGGACCAGAGCCGGAAGAGGCGTTTGGGGAGCGGTTGAACGACCTGCTGGATCAGCAGTACCGGGTCAATCAGGCGGGCCAGATGGTAGCCAACCACTGCACGAACGAGGCCCGCCAAAACGAGGTCCGCGCTGCGCTCAAGGAGGCACTGCTGCGGGAGGATCGGGACTTCCACACCATCCAGTGTGTGGAGGCGGCCCTGACCCTGCACGACCAGCTCCGGCGGAACTGGTCCCACTGCGATTGGCTCGACCCTGTTATTCCACTGGTGGCAGCGGCCCGCTACCTGGCGGCCCATGCCCCCACCATGAGGGCTCAGGGCCAGACATTCGGCATCGCGTTGCGTCTGCACCGGGGCGAGAACCTTTCCGTCGGTTGAATCCGGAAGGAACCTGGCGGTTGACAGCCGTTTGCGCCCCTGGCAGTGGCTGTACAACGGTGATGGCACTTCCAAGCCAACCTATCGTCGATACCGGTTCCACTACACCGCAACCGCGGCCATCAGATTGTTCAGGGCTCCCGCCTCCGGGGAGTCCGGGTCTGCCTGTTGCCAGTTGCGGGACACCTCCTGCAGCAGTGCATGCGCGGAATCGGCATCCCCGGCCTCCGCCTTGACGCGGGCCAGCCAAAAGCGGTCCCGCACCGACGGCCGGCGTGCCAGCCGTTCCTCCAACGCGGTCATTGCGCGCGGGTAATGGCCGCCTCGGACCAGGGCTTCGACCAGCGTGTCCTCGAATACTTCGCGCTGGGCATGACTGCCGCCGATGCGGGCCAGTTGGGGCATTGCCGGTTCGAGGCAGGCAATCGCAGCGGTGTAGTCCCCGGCGGCGAAGTTGGCGATGCCGTCGACCAGGGGCAGTGTCATGTCCTTGTGGAGTGCTTCCCCTTCCTCCGCCTCGCAGGCCAGGCGATGTTTCATGCCTTCAATGCTGGCTGTGTCCCCGGTGGCGGCAAACGCCAGTGCCGCATGGGCATCCCGAAAGGCCGGGCCGGAGGTGTCGACGGCCGTGGCCGCCTGCTCCCGGATCAGCCCCGTGTTCAGGGCGGGTTCGGCCCGGCCGTACAACCTCATTCGCCACATGAGCGAGGCGCTGTCCGCCAACGTGCCCGGATCCCGCTGTTCCACGGTTGGGTAAATGGCTTCCCTGTACAGTTCAACGGCCTCGTCGTATCGGCCCAGGGCGAGTTCGAACAACGCTTGGTGCCAGGACAGGTGGACATTGAATGGTGAACGACGATCGTAGGACTGCAGCCAGCCGCCCAGGAAATCGCTGCCGGGTCCGGCGTTGCCCTGCTCAAAGTGGGCGTGTGCAATTGAATGGGCGGCGTGGCCGCTGGTGGGTCGCTGGGCCAGGGAGCGTTCCGCCAGGGCCAGGGCCTCGTCGAACAGTCCGACTTCATGGTGCGCAAACGCGTAGTGGCTCAGGAATGCCCAGTCGTCGCCGTAGCTGGGTGCCAGGGACTTCAGCAGCGGGAAATAGACGCTGGGAAAGTCCTTGACGCCGGCCCCGCTGCAACCAAGGGTATACAGCCGATTGACCGCCCGCAGGATCATGGCATCGCGGGGAAACTGGTCAAGGTGGGCATGCATGGCCGTGCGGGCGCGCGTCCCATGGCCGTGGACGAAGAGCCAAATTGCCTCCACATGGGCTCGTTCGCGGGCCGTGGCGTGGCGGACGAGTTCCCTGGCGCGGTTGGCGGCCATGCGGTCCGAGCTGTCGACAATGCCCATCCGGAGGTACGCCAACGAGATGTGGGGGAGGGCAAAATCCTCATCGGCCGCAATTGCCTTCCCAAATCTGTCTTCGGAACCGAAACTCTGCTCCAGCAGCAAGTCGAGGCCTTCAACGTAGTGTGCGGCCGCCTTCGACGAAGAGGTGGTCAAGGTCAGGTCGAATCGATCACGGTGTCCTGAATTCATCTTGAAATTCGCCTTGTCGGTTGCAGCGGCGGTGCGATCAGGGAATGCCGGTGGCTCACATGGGCCTCCATCCCCGGTCGACTCCGGCCCGATTTGCCCGGCACCGCATCGTGATCAACGGGATTGCCGGACATTGGAAGGCACGATAGCACACTGTTGCGAGCCCCTTTTGGCACACAGGCGCCCCCTCGGCTGTCGGTCATCGGCATCTTGCCGGTTCGCCTGGGACCGGCATCCGGCGATGGGCTAATTGGCCGGGAACTCCATGCGGTACACGCCGCCTTCCAGGTCCAGAAGGTACAGCTCGCCGTCGGCGTCCTCGCCGAAGGAACTGATGTTGTAATCGGTGTCCGCCAGCTCCCGGACTTGCCAATCCGGATCGGAAGGCGAACCGGCGTTGGCCACGGTCCATATGCGGCCGCTGCAGAAGTCGCCCACCACATAGAGTCCGATCATCGCGGGCCAGTCCGAGCCCCGATAGACGTAGCCCCCCGTTATGGAACAGTCCCCGGTCCCGTGCGGGAACTCGGCAACCACCTGCTCCAGTCCTGTCGGATCGCATGTCCGGCCGGGGGGAAAGCAGTGGGCTCCCTCCATCAGTGGCCAGCCGAAGTTCAGGCCTCCGGCCGAACCGGCCGGCACAAAGTGGACATCCTCATACAGGTTCTGGCCCACATCCGCGATCCACAGATCGCCCGTGGCCGAATCGAAGGCGTAGCGCCACGGGTTGCGCAGGCCTACCGCCCACACCTCGTCGCGGACCTGTTGCCCCTCCCAGTTTCGATCCACCCATGGATTGTCATCCGGGATGTCGTATCCCCGGCTCTGCTGCTCCAGAACGTCGATGCGCAGCATCTTGCCCAGCAGCGAGTCGGGGTTCTGCCCGTTGCGGAAGCGGTCGTCCGCGGCCCCACCGTCGCCCGTTCCAATCCAGAGCATGTCGTCGGGGCCGAACAGCAACATGCCTCCGTTGTGGTTGGTGGCCGGCTGGGGAATGGTCAGCAGCTTCTCCTCCGAACCTTCGAGGGCCAGCAGGGGATTGGCTGGAGAGGCGTTGAACCGGGAGACCACAGTCTGGTTGCCTTGCGCAGTGTAATTGACATAAAACTCAAGAGTGTGGCTGTAATCGGGCGGAAAGGCCAGTCCCAGCAGCCCTTGTTCGTTGCCGGTGTCCTTGACCCGTGCACGAATGTCGAGGAGGGGATCCGATAGCAGGATGCCGTTCTCAAGGATTAGAATTCGTCCAGCCTGCTCGACAATGTAGAGCCGATCCGAGCCGTCGCCGGCATGGGTCAGGAACACCGGTCGGACCAGCGTGGCCACCGGTTCCAGTTCCAGCCGGGGTTCAACCATGACGGCAGGGATCTCCGCTGCCGGAGTGTCGGGAAGCGGAGTTGGTGCCGCCTCGGATATTGCTTCCTCGGCTGCCCGGCCCGACTGGTTCGCAGTTTCGGGTGTCGGCGTGTTCCCGGGAGCGTCGTCACCGGAGGCACAGGCTACAGTTGTGGCCGCCAGCAGGATTGCCAGCCAGACGGCAAACAGACAGTTAGGGAAGTCCCGGGAGGGTTGTGTGGATTTCATGTGTATTGGGGTTGGTCTGTGTACTGGCCGTGCGAGCGTAGCAGGCTGGTCGACAATCGTATGTACCGGCTGCGGAAATGGTGGCGGCATGGCACGTGCGGAACTCCTTGTGGTGTGGTCCGGGTCCCGATGCTGCCTGCGGTTGGCACCTGATTTCGGCTCTCGATTCGGAAGGTTGCCGGTCCGCGGCGCAGGTGGCCGAATATCCCTTGACGGCGGCCGCTGAAGTAAAATGCCATGGTTTGCCATGAATGCGACGGGATTTGGTCGCGGTCGGCTCTGGAGTGCATGGATTGACTACCCATTTCATAACCGGCGTCACCGGATTTGTCGGCTCACACTTGACCCATCGCCTGTTGTTGGAAGGCGACCGGGTCGTAACCATGGTCCGCGCCTCGAACAACGAGGCAGCGCGGGCCCGTTTGCTGCCCGTGCTGGAGGCGATTGGCTCCGACCGGGAGTTGCCGCTGGAAAACCTGCTGGTGTTTGCCGGCGACGTGACCCAGACCACGGACGAACTGGTGGCGGGACTCAGGGCGGCCACCGACGAACACATTGACATGACGTGGCACTCGGCGGTCACCTTCAAGTTCCGCAAGCGCGATCTGGCCGAGATCGAGGCGATCAACATCCAGGGATCGCGCAACATGATCCTGACCACCCTCGGCCTCAACGGCGAGCGGGAACGGCCCAGGTACATGCATGTCAGCACCGCCTACTCCTCCGGACGCCTTCAGGGCACCGTTCCCGAACGGGTGGTGGAGTCCACGCCGGACTATCGGGGCCTTTACGAGTGGTCCAAACACAAGGTTGAGCTGGACATGGCTCGGATCCAGCAACAGGAGGAATTGGATGTAACCGTATTGCGGCCGGCAATCATTGTCGGGTGTGAGGACACGCGGTCTGTGAATCACTCCGGGTACTACCAAGTCATCGGCACGATGTACAAGCTCTTCCTGATGCGCCGTCAAAAGCTGGGCGATGCCTGGGACCACAGGGTTCCACTGCGTTTTGAGGCCAACCCAGCCATGCGTCTTAACCTTGTCCCCATCGACTATGTCATCGACAGCATGGTGGCCTTGGCAGCCCGACCCGAGCTCTGCAACCGGAAACTCAAGGTGTTCAACCTTGTGAACGAGGATGCTCCTGTGATGCAGGACATTGTGGACGTGATGGAGGCGTCTCTCGGCATCAGCGGTTTGGAAATGGTCGATGAGTCCGTTTTTGCCGAGAGGCGGATGAACGCAATCGAGAAGGTTTTCTCCCGCGCCATCTCCTTCCAGGCACCGTACATCAAGGAAGACATCCGGTTCGAGACTAAGCGTTTTCGTGCCCTCGTTGACAAGGATGAGGTGCCGGTCCCGGTTCTGGATGCCCCGGCCATCAAGCGTCTGAACTACGCCTACTTCGATTTGATTCGGCCCGAGATTGAAGCTTCGCTGTCTACGGCTGTCTGACTAACCGCCAAGGCCGCGCTTGGCAGCCTTGATGGCAACCAGCCGGTTGCGGCCAGCCTTAATCATGCCTTCCGCGGTCTCCGCGAGTCCGTAGCGTTCCAGATTGTGGGCGCTGACCCACGCCGCCGCGCGCACATCGTCGCCCGGGGTCAGTTCACCGGCCTGCCAACGGCACAGGTAGTCGATCACCACGTAGTGGTACAGGACGGTTTGGTCCCGGTCGCGGATGATCGGTTCATAGACTCCGATCTGGTCCAGAATCTGGACCTCGATGGCGGTTTCCTCACGCAGTTCCCGGCGCAGTGCGTCGTGCAGGTTCTCGCCCAGTTCCACCAGTCCGCCGGGCAAGCCCCACTGTTCCTCGTGGGGTGGGTTGCCGCGCTGGACCAGCAGTACCCGATCCAGCAGGTCGAACACCACCGCACCGACGCCCACCATTGGGAACTGCGGATGTCGCCGGTCGGTCGTCGTCGCCGGTTCGGACGCGTCGGAAGAGCGAGGCTTTAGTACAGCCACGGCTGTACCAGGTCCATGAACTGCCGCCAGTCCGTCAGTGTCGCGTCGGGGCGGACCCGGCGGGCCAGTTGTTGGTTGTCATATGCCGTCTGGCGATCGGTTGTGCCCAGGTCACAGTGCATCGTCATTGTTCCCAGCTTTGCACCACCGCCAATGTCGTGGCGCAGGCTGTCGCCCACCACGGCCACTTCATAGGGTTGCAGCTGCCATCGGTCCAGTACCGGTGTGAAGATCTCCGGCGAGGGTTTGCGCCACTCCACGCTGGCGCTGCACAGGACCACATCGAACCACGGGCGGAGCTCCAGGTAGTCCACGATCCGTTGAAACACGCGCTCGCACGGGTGGTTGGCCACGATCGCCAGGTTCACGTCCAGGTGTCGCAGATGGCTCAGAGCGGCCATCACACCGTTGTACAGGCGCCAGCTTTGCATCTCGGGTGCATAGAAGAGGTCAACGGACGTAGCCAGGACCTGACTGTCCATCTTGCTGGCCGGGTAGCCGCAAAACTGGAGCAGGAAGCTCATGGTGTCGTTGGCGATGTGTTCCTCGGCCTCCTCCTCCGACTTCTCCTGGGCAAACTGGCGGGCACTGATGATCTGCTCCCAAAAATCCGGAAACAGTTCCATCCCGCTCTGTTCCATATAGTCCTGGGCCATGCGCGCGCCCTCGGCCATCAGGTCCTCGTGCGGACGGTCCAGAAATGCCAGCGTATGGTCGAAGTCGAAGATGATGCCGGCCAGCAGCCGCGGGCTTTGCCCTTCGCGGGCGACCATCAGTTCCTGGAGGGTCGCAATTCCATCTGCGCCGCCGCGTGCGGATGGGAGAGGGGCTTGAGACATCGGTGGAGGAAAACGGTTTCCGAGTCTTGAACATGTTCGGAGACCTGGATTATATCGCCGGACCGAGCCGACCGGTGCCGGGGTCCGGCCCTATAATCGGATCCCTGATTGATGTAGTCTCGAACATTCCGCGATTTTGGACTGGAGGCTTTGCATGGCCGGCACGGCTCCCCCCCGCTTGCAAATCGGCGAAACGACCTGTCACATCCTGTCCGACGGCAAGCATCGGGCGGACGGTGGGGCGTTCTTCGGGGTGGTGCCGCGCATCCTGTGGGAACGGGTCGTGCAGCCGGATGCCCGCAACATGATTCCGGTGGACGTACGCTGCCTGTTGATAGAAACCGGGGACCAGAAAATCCTGGTGGACACGGGCCACGGCGACAAGTTCGACGCTAGGCTGCGCAAGCGATACGGCCTGCCGCCGGAGCGGGAGCGTCTGATTGCGGATCTGTCCCGAGCCGGCTTTGCGCCAGAGGACGTCACCACAGTCCTCATGACCCATCTGCACGCTGATCACGCCGGCGGCATGACGCGATGGCGGGATCAGGTTGAGGGTGGCCCCGTCGAGCCGGTCTTTCCCAATGCCACATACATCGTTCAGGGTCGGGAATACGACGCCGCCACTCATCCCAATGAGCGGACCATTGCCACCTATTATCCCGACAACTGGCAGGTGCTGACCGGTACCGGTCAGCTGTGCATGGTAATGGGCGGCCACGACTTCGGTCCCCATGTGCGCACCGAGACCGCGGCCGGGCACACGGACTCGCTGCAGGTTGTTTGGGTTGAATCCGAAGGCGAAAGCTTGCTGTTCTTGGGAGATGCCGCCAACTTTGCTGTACACCTGGAACGGCTTCCCTGGGTGCCTGCCTTCGACGAGATGCCGATCCTCAGCATGGAAGCCAAAAAGCGGTTGCGTACGCAAATCCTAGAGAAAAACCCGTTGCTGGTTTTCCAGCACGATCCCCGAGTCGTGACCGGCCGTCTGGTCCAGTCCGCAGATGAACGGTTCACGGTTGTCGAGGAGATTGTCGAGGATCCCGCGTGGGATCGGGGCCGCGATGCTCCCATCTAAGCCGAGGACAGTGTGACTTCGCCGGCCAGTAGCTTGTGCAGGCAGCCGCCGGCATCCCTGACCAGTAGGGATCCGTCCTCATCCGTTCCTTCCGCGATGCCCACCAGGGGCTGGTCCGATGTGCCTGGCATCCTGGCACTAACCTGGTGGCCCAATGTGCGCAGACTCTGTTCCCAGATTCGTTCCTGAACTCCCTCGGCTCTTTCCCTATGGAGGCGGATGGACAATCTGCGGCACAGGGATACGGAAAGGCGGCGGCGGCTGACCTTGCATTCGGCCACCATGCGCAGGGATATGGGCGGCACGCGGGATTCCGATGTCGGCGGCAACTGGCCAGGGGTGTGGTTGACGTTGATGCCGATGCCCAGGACCGCATAGGGGGAACCTTGCGGATCCCGGCCCGCCTCCAGCAGCACGCCTGCCACCTTGCGCGGATGCGAGTTTACAGGTGCGTGCACCACGTCGTTGGGCCAATCCAGGGTCAGGTCGTGCAGTCCCGGATGGGTTTCCTCGATCGCCTCCAGGACCGCCAGGCCCGAGAGCAGGGGTATGCCATTACCGCCTCCGTCCCAAAGCCGATCCCGCAACAGGATGCTCACGGCAATGGAGCAGCCGCTGACATCCACCCATTTGCGCTGGTGACGTCCCCTGCCTTCCGTCTGGGCTTCGGCGAAGACCAATGTGCCGCCGGGATGGGTCCATGCCAGCGAATGGACCACGTCCATGGTGGAACGGCAGCGCCGGTAGGAGTAGACGGTGTGACCAATCGGCTGGTTCCCGAGACTGGATTCGATGACGCTGTAGTCCATGGCACTAACTGTATCGGCATGTGATCGAAAGGGCGGGGATTAGGTTAACAACAGGGAACCGCGGCCGGACGCCGGGAGCGTCGACTTATGCAATTGAATGGCCCTGGGCGCGGTACCTGCCGGAGAGGCAGCGGCGAATTCCCAGTTGCGGGGACCGTGTCTGAACGGAGTGTTGGAGTAGACTCGCACCTTGACCGTGCCCGCAACCTCCGGCAGTCTCACCCTTTGAATTCCCCGTCTCCGCCTCCATGAACGCCGTCCAAATCCGGGAATTTGGCCTCGATACCGACTCCTATCTCTATGGAGAGAGTGTGCCCGAACCCGTCTGCGGTCCCGACGAGGTCATGATCCGGGTCCGGTACGGCGCCTTGAATCGCCTGGACGACTGGGTTCGGATCGGCTGGCCCGGCATCGGCTTGGCCCTCCCGCACATACCCGGAAGCGACTTCTGCGGAGAGATCGTCGAGGTGGGTTCCCAAGTTGCCGGCTGGCAGTCTGGCCAATGGGTTACGGCCAACAATGGAATCTGGTGCGGCCGCTGTGTGCGCTGCCATGAGGGGCGCCACAATCTCTGCGATACGTTCGGCATCCTAGGCGAAAGCGTTCCCGGTGTCATGGCGGAATACGTGGCTGTGCCGGCTCGCAACCTGATCGAGATCCCTGTCGGCTTCGATTTGCAGGCGGCTGCGGCGGCATCGCTGACCTATCTGACGGCCTGGCACAGTCTGATTGAAGTGGGTCGGCTGCAGCCGGGCGAGCAGGTCCTGGTGGTCGGGGCCGGGGGCGGCGTCAATGTCGCCGCCCAGCAGATTGCCCGGTTCCGCGGTGCACGCGTGCTGGTGCTGGCCAGTTCCGCCACCAAGGCGGCCCGGGCCATGAAGGAAGGGGCGGATTGGAGCTTGGACATAAGCGGGGAGCCCCGTTGGGCACGCGCGGTGCGCGCGGCATCGGGCCAGGGCGGAGTGGACATGGTTGTGGACAACGTGGGTTCCGCCACGCTGGCCTCGTCCATGGGCGCGCTGGTTAAGGGAGGGCGCATTGTCACGGTTGGCGGAACCAGCGGCTACGGCGCGGAGATCCCGGTCAACCGGTTGTTTATGACCCACCTTTCGTTGCGCGGCAGCACGATGGGTACACAAGCAGACTACGAACAGGTGATGCGCCTCGTCTTCGAAGGCAGTCTGAGCCCGGTGGTCGACAGGGTATTCGGAGCCCGAGGCTATGGCGCGGCCATCCGGCATCTGTGCTCCGGAACCAGCTACGGCAAGGTTCTTGTGGACCTGCACGATTGGTAGGAGTGGATCGGTGACTGACACCCATGCCGAGGCCGCACAGGCGCTGTCGGCTCGCCTTGACCAACTGAGAACGGACGCCCTGGCGGGCGGCGGCGAGGAACGGGTTGCACGCCACAAGGCGCGCGGCAAGTACACGGCCCGGGAACGGTTGGAAATGTTTCTTGACCGTGCCTCCTTCCGCGAGACGGGTCGCTTTGTCATGGACGACGCTCCGCCGAAGGGGCAGGCGGACACGCGCATCCCCGGGGATGGTGTCGTCACGGGATATGGGACTGTGGATGGGCGCTTGGTCTATGTCTATGCCCAAGACTTCACGGTCATGGGCGGCACCGTCAGCCATCGGCATGCAGCCAAGATCTGCCGCATTTTGGATCAGGCGATGGAGAACGGCGCGCCCGTGGTCGGCTTTGTCGAATCGGGTGGCGCCCGCATCCAGGAGGGGGTCAAGTCGCTCGCCGGCTATTCCGAGATCTTCCGGCGCAATACCCTGGCTTCCGGTGTCGTGCCCCAATTGTCCATCATCATGGGCCCCTGTGCCGGCGGCGCGGTCTACAGCCCGGCGCTGACGGATTTCATCTTCATGGTGGAACAGTCCAGTCAGATGTTCGTGACCGGCCCCGACGTGCTGCGCGCGGTGACCCAGGAGGAGGTTACGCTTGAGGAACTGGGCGGTGCCGCCGTACACACCGGCCGTTCCGGCGTGGCCCACTTCTCCGCTTCCAGTGAAGAAGATGCATTGTTTCTGGTCCGACAGCTGCTGGGCTACCTGCCGGACAACAACCTGAGCGATCCCGTCATCCTGCCCAGCAAGGACGATCCTCTGCGCCAGGACACCGCCTTGGACTCCCTGGTGCCGGACAATCCGAACCGGGGTTACGACATGCTGGAGGTGGTCGAGCGCATTGTCGACGGCGGCCAGTTCATGCAGGTGCACGAGAACTGGGCCGGCAACATTCTAACCGGGTTTGCGCGTCTGCACGGCCGCGCGGTCGGCATTGTGGCGCAGCAGCCCCAGGTCCTGGCCGGGGTCCTGGATGTCAACTCCAGCCAGAAGGGCGCCCGGTTCGTGCGGTTCTGCGACGCGTTCAACATTCCCCTGGTCGTGTTCGAGGATGTACCCGGTTTCCTGCCGGGGGTTGACCAAGAGCACGACGGGGTGATCCGCCACGGGGCCAAGCTGCTGTATGCCTTCTGCGAGGCTACGGTGCCCAAGGTGACGGTGATTGTGCGCAAGGCCTACGGGGGCGCCTATTGCGTGATGAATCCCCGCCAGACCGGCGCCGATCTGGTGCTGGCCTGGCCGACCGCGGAAATTGCGGTCATGGGGGCCGACGGTGCCGTCAATGTCATTTACCGGCGCGAGATACAGGCGGCCGACGATCCGATCCAGCGCAAGACGGAGTTGGTGGAGGCGTACCGCGAGCGCTTCACCAATCCGTTCATCGCCGCCGAGAGCGGATACCTGGACGACATCATCGAGCCCCATGAAACGCGTCCCAGGCTCATCAACGCGCTGGAGATGCTGCAGAACAAACAGGCCCAGCTGCCGCCCAAGAAGCACGGCAACATCCCTCTCTGATGCCGCCGGTCCGGGAGTGCCCGGCCGCGTCACTCTCGCATGCGTTGAACGATGTTTCGCAAGGTTCTGATTGCCAACCGCGGAGAGGTGGCGGTACGGGTCATCCGTTCCTGCCAGGAACGCGGCATTCGCACAGTGGCCATCTTCTCGGACGCGGACCGGGCCGCCCTGCATGTCCGCTATGCCGACGAGGCCTACCGCGTGGGCGGCCCTGCCAGTGCGGACAGCTATCTCCGCATTGATCGCATCGTGGACGTGGCGCGGCGGGCCGGGGTGGACGCCGTGCATCCGGGCTACGGGTTCCTGGCGGAGAATCCCGAATTCGCCCACGCGGTGGCCGATGCCGGCATGGTGTTTGTAGGGCCTTCCCCCGACGCCATCGCCACCATGGGCGACAAGGTGGCGGCTCGTCAGGCGATTCAGGCGTTCGACGTTCCGGTCCTACCGGGCACGCCGGGAGGCCTGAACAACGCGGAACTGCGCGGCCGCGCCGGTGAGATTGGATTCCCGCTCATGATCAAGGCCTCGGCTGGCGGCGGGGGCAAGGGCATGCGCATCGTGGACCGTGAGGAGGGGTTTGATGCCGCCTTGGCCACGGCCCGGCGGGAATCGGCGGCCAGTTTCGGCAACGACAATGTCTACTTGGAGAAGTACGTTGCGAACTCGCGCCACATCGAGATCCAGATTCTGGCGGACCGGTTTGGCGAGACCATTCACCTTGGCGAGCGCGAGTGCAGCATCCAGCGTCGGCACCAAAAGCTGATTGAGGAGGCGCCCAGCGTGGTCAGCAGTCCCGAGTTGCGGGAGGCGATGGGCCGGGCTGCGATCCAGGCGGCGGCCTCGGTAGGCTACCGCAATGCCGGCACCGTGGAATTCCTGTTCGACGGCGCGAGCGCCGAGTTCTATTTTCTGGAGATGAATACCCGCCTGCAGGTGGAACATCCGGTGACGGAACTGGTAACCGGTGTCGACATCGTGCGGGAGCAGTTCGCCATTGCCGACGGCCGCCACCTGCGCCATCGCCAGTCGGACATTCAGCCCAGCGGATGGGCCATCGAGTGCCGCATCACAGCCGAGGATCCCTATCGCAATTTCCTGCCCAACAGCGGGGTTGTGAGCTTCGTCCAGGAACCCACGGGCCCTGGCGTGCGCGTCGAGAGTAGCCTCTACCGTGGTTGCCCCGTTGACCTCTACTACGACCCCATGGTCGCCAAGCTCGTCGTGTGGGGCGAGACCCGGGCCGAAGCCATCATGCGCATGCGGCGGGCCCTGAGCGAATATCGCATTGTCGGCATCAAGACATCGATTCCCTTCCATATTTCGGTGATGAAGAGCACGGAATTCATGATGGGGCACTTCGATACCGGCTTCATCGATCGGCGCCGGCTTCAGGACGATGCGGAGGAACGGGAGCGGAACACCCGCGTGGCGGCGGTGGCAGCCGCCATGGTGATCCACGCCGAACAGAGGCAGGCGGTGCACATGCGGTCCCGCGGAGACGGCCAAAGCCGGCGCGACCGTTGGCGGCGCACCGGCCGCCTCCGAGCAACGCGGGGCCTCTCGTGAGGTACTTCGTGCAGGTCGACGGCGAGTCCTGGGTGGTGGACATTGAAGAGGACGCCGTCCTGGTCAACGGCGAGCCGGTATCTGTTGACCTGACCCGGAGCGGCATCCCCGAACTGTACAGTGTGCTGCTCGATGGCTCCAGCCATGAGGTGCTGGTGAGCAGCGACGTGTCAGGTTGCGACGTGACGGTTGACGGCCAAGTCCTGCGCGCCGAGGTTCAGGACGAACCGACCCGCACTCTTATGAAGGGTCGCGGCCCCGTCGACGCTGCGGGTGGCGACCTGCAGGTCACAGCCCCGATTTCCGGCCTGGTGGTATCGGTGGCTGTGGCAGACGGCGATACGGTCGAGGCTGGCCAGACCTTGGTTGTGCTCGAGGCGATGAAGATGGAGAACGACATCACCGCGCCGCGGGCCGGTGTGGTGGGCCAGGTCGCGGTGGCCGACGGGGACCGCGTCGAGATCAACCACGTGATGCTGGTCCTGCTGGAGGAATCGGCTCCCGACGGGTAGCTGTCCACCCCGCCTCGGTGGGCAATCGGCCTACCGTTCCCGGTTCTGATGAGTTAGCGTGCCGGGTTCAAGCCGAGTCCCTACACGGTAATCAGGGCTTCGTTCCTGTGGTAGACCACCGGGTTCTGGCGGTCGTCGTTCAGTTCGTCCCCGAGCACATACGCGGCGAACTGTTCGTCGCTCAGGACATTCTGAATCCCGTTGAAGGTGCTGCCGTAGGGCATGAAGGCACAGGTCATGGCCCGGCGCCAGCCGGACGTCATGTTGGCGCCGGCCCCGTGGGCCAGCAAGCCGTTGTGGAAGGAGCAGGCACCCGCCTTCATGGGTGCGGCGACGGATTCCATGTCCACAAAGTCGGGATACTCCCGAAAGAGGTCCGACATGTTCTCGGCGATCGGCACGTTGACGTAGGTGGTCTTCCTGTGAGAACCGGCCAGAAAGTAGAGGCAGCCGTTGTGGGAGGTGGCATCGTCCAGCGCGATCCAGATGCTGATTGCGTCCGGGGAATAGAAGGACCACTTGGGGTTGTCGTGATGCCAGGCCGTGGCATTGGCCCAGGGCTGCTTGATCAGGGCCTGGTCGTGCCACACGCGCATGCCGTCCGTCCGGGCCAGTTCGGTGGCCATCCGGCCAATGCGGGGATCCAGGATGAGATCCTTGACCGCCGGATTGTCCTTCCACAAGTTGAGGCGCTGGACGAAGATGTAGTCATAGAAGGAGCCGTCGTCTTTCCAGCGCTCGTCGTCCCCGGTGCCTTCGACCACCAGCTTCCGGTCCTTGCGTGCGCGTACGGCCCGGTCCACGGCGTCGCGCCAGGTCTCCAGTTCCTCGGGCGTCAGGAATTCATCGATCACCACGAAACCGTTGATTTGATAGGCGTCAATCTGGGCTTGTGTGATTTCCGTGTTCATGGTTTCTCGTCTCTCAAGTGGTCCTTGCTGCAAACTCAGAAATTGCCCATTCAAGGAAAGGGGGCTGTTCCACGACAGGATCAGCCCCCTTGTGACTAAAGCCTTTTTTAGGCTGACTTACTCGCTGGCGTAGAACATCTGCTCGCCGCTGTTGTTGCCGGCAATGGCCTGGCCCTGGATGGGTACATTGCGCATCGCCGCATCCGTCACCAGCACGTAACCCACGTTCTCGGCCAAGCCGATAAAGTATGTGTTGTCCTTGTGGATCTGCATGATTTCGTCATACAGGGCCGCGTCCTCGGCGGAACCCGGAACCGCCTGCACTCGCATTTGAGCCAGTTCAACGAGCCGCCTGACTTCTGCCGGAGGCTCTTCACCTTCCTCCCCGTTGGATGTCACCCATTGGTTCCAGAGCGGACCCCAGCGCAACGAATGTGGGGGTGTATAGTCCGTCCACGTACCGGCTTCCCACATGGGTTGCACGTCCCAGAGCATGGTGGCAAAGACCTCGTTGGCGTTGTACCGCTGCTGCAATAGCGAGGATTCCAGCAGCTTCGCCGTGGTGTTGATGTCTACGTCCGTGAAGTATTCGACCAGGAGCTCCGCCACCGGAGTGAAGTCCGGAGCGAAGTCCGCGTATTCGATGGGAAGGGTGAAGGGCTCGCCATTCGGCGCCAGCCGCCATCCATTCGCGTCTCGCTGGTCCATGCCGATGCTGTCAAGCAGCGCATTGGCCTGATCCGGATCGTAGGCGCCCGGAGAAATCTCCGGCGGACTGCCAAAGCCGAAATAGATGGTTTCCACGATTTCCGGATTGTTGATTGCCAGCGCCAGGGCCCGGCGGAATTCCCGGTTTCCGATTACGAGGCGCCAGGTCTCATCCGGATGAGTTTGGTTCATCCAGAAGGAGACGGGACTGACATGGTTGTCCATGATGCGAAATTGGATGTAGCCTTTGTCCACGGCTTCCTGATACAGCGGCAGTTTCAGCAGCGCCGTGTCTTCGCGCAGCATGTCCACTTCGTCCGCAAAGACCTTCAGGTTCACCATGTCGGTGTCTGCCACCAGTTGGGAAACCACTTCGTCAATGTAGGGCAGCTGGTTGCCGGCCGCATCCACCTTGAAGTAGTAGGGGTTGCGCACGAACTTCATCAGCCCTTCTTCCGCCGTCACGTTCATCCAGGGCCACAGGGCCGGGAATCCAGCGCAGCGCGCGTTGGGGAGGGCCCAGTTCAGGCAGTCGATCGAAGCGAAGAGAGCCGCCTCGTCCTGCAGGTTTTTCTCTTCCGCCATCTTGGCGATTTCAGCAGGGTCGGTGTAACTGCTGTGGAAATCCTTGAGGAAGTGAGCTGGCTTGAAGATATCCGTGTAGCCCTGCCAGCCCTTGATGCTCAACTCCCGTAGGAAGCCGCCATAGGTGTCCTGGAAGGTAATGCGGAAGGAGTAGTCATCAATGATTTCCACATCCATGATCTCGCCGGTGGGGTTTCCTGCGGACTTGAACTTGTTCGGGTAGCCGGGCGAAAGGCTCTCGTTGGACCAGTAGTCATCGAAAGCAAACGCCACATCCGCCGTCGTCACCGGAACACCGTCGGACCACTTCAGGCCTTCCCGCAAATTAAAACTGAAGACCGTATTGTCGTCATTGACGTCATAACTTTCGACAACATTGCCGTAGATGCCCTTCACGGTGATGCCCGGCGCCGCCAGCACGTTTTCGTTCAGCATGATGAACACGTCCGGATTCCAGTCCGGACCGCCGTGCGCGAAACGCATCACGCCGCCGTACTGGCCAATCTCCAGATCCGGCAGATCCTCCACCTGAGAAATCACGCCCGCCACCACGACCAGGGGGTTGGTAGGCAGGCGTTCATCCACCGGCGGCAGTGCACCGGAAGCTACCTGTTCATCCAGGTAGGGAGACTGGGAATACTTGCTCTCCGGCGCCGCCATTTCCGCCGCCGGTTCCTCGGCCTCTTCCGGTGGCGCTGCGGCTTCCGGCGGCGCACAGGCAGCCAACAGAACCACACTGAGAGTCAACACAGTTACAAGCAAATGGAACAACTTCATCAGATTCCTCCCTACTGCAATGAAACGGCCAAGCCCTCACCGGCAAAACCGGGTGAGGTAATGGGTTGCTGATAAGGACTTGCCCCTGGTCATCCAGGAACGGAGAACCCCAAGTTGCCGGCTGGCAGGACTTGTAAGTGTGGCCACGATCATAACAGCCACGGCAGACTGCTCCGAGACGGCACAGTTTCAATCTTGTTGACATGGGTTCCGGTCGCGCAAACGGCGAGGGTTCCTACAATGGTGTTGGTGACAACCACCAAGGAGGCCCCCCGCCCCGGGTCGTCCTCGTCCGACTGCGGGGGCAGTGTTGGCCGTACCAGGTCTGCTTCGGTAGGGGCAAGGCACTGCCGCCCAACGTGACTTCTCGCCAGCGTCCGCCGACCTGCCGGGAGCGGGGGACGCGCCTGGATGTGCACCGCGTCCGTTGCCGGGGCCTGTCCCGCCTCCTGGCCCCGACCCGCAGGCGAAGCTCCCGCCGTGGGTGGAGGTGGACGAGACCTGGTGGCCCCTAGCTGACAGGGGTAGGTAAAGCCTGTCCGGGGGTGAAAAATCGATCAAGGAAGTAGAAAAAGCATGGCGGGGTACCCTGTATCAAGCACCAACACGATACCGGGAGCCAACCCTGCTTCTTCCGCCGGCATTCCATCCCCATGCGGACGGCATGGCGCGGCATCTGCCCCACCTGCGTCCCAGCCAAGTCCAGGGCCTGGCCTTGTGGGTGGGCGCCACCATCCTGGCTCGCAGCAGCTGCCAGAACGCGGTCCTGGGGGCCCTGCCGGCCCTGGGCCTGGGCTGGCACACCACGCGCCCGTACCTGCGGGAGTGGCTGCGCGACGGGGCCGACCGGGCCGCGCCCTGCCGGGTCCAGCTGGAGGTGGCGACCTGTTTCGCGCCCCTCCTGCGCTGGGTGCTGGCCTGGTGGGAGGGCCCGGAACGGACGCGGGCCGTCGCTCCGACATCCAAAGGGAAAACGCGGGTGGCCCTGGTCGTGAGCGGGGTCTACCGGGGCCTGGCCATCCCCGTGGCCTGGTGCCTGAAGCCGGGCGGTCAGGCCGGGCCCTGGAGGCCGGACCGGTGGGCCCTGTTGGACCGGCTGGGCCCCGCCGTACCGGCGTCCATGACCGTGCGCGTGCTCTGCGACCGGGGCCTGCAGAGCCCCGACCTGTGGGCCGCCATCCGCCGCCAGGGCTGGCATCCCTACCTGCGCTACGACCGCCCCATGACCTTCCAGGCGACCACCGGACCGCGCTGGCCGGCTTGGCGCTTCGTGGCCCGCGCAGGCCAGTACACGGTGACGGCCGGAAAGGCCTTCCACCGACGCCAGCGGCGCGGCACCCTGATCGTGCTGTGGGTCCCCGGCCAAGAGACCCCTTGGGTCCTGCTCACGGACGAAGCCCCCGCCGACGTGGACCTCGGGGCCTACGGGATGCGGGTCTGGATCGAGCAGGGCTTCCGGACCCCAGGCGCAGGGGCTGGCCGTGGCACCGGACCCGGCGCACAGACCCCGCCCGCGTCGACCGGCACGGGCGGGTCCTGGCCGTGGCCACCCTCTGGGTGTTGGCCCACGGCACACGCGTGGAGGAGGCCCGTCTGCGCGGCCTGGCCCCGGCCCCTGAGCCTGTTTCAGCTGGGCTGGAGCCAGGCCCAGCGGCTCCTCCACCGCGGCTACGCCTGGGCGCGGGTCTGGCTGCAGCCCCTGCCGGGACCGGATCCGCCTGGGGAGCTGCAGTGGGTGGACCCACCCGCCGGGTAGCTCCATCTTTGCACAAAAATGCAGATGGGAGCTTACCTACCCTTGTCAGGGGCACTGTTTCAATCTCGTTGATATTGGTGGTGGGCTGTCCTGGGCCTATCCTCCGTACCGATGGGCTTCCTGCGTCGCGTCAGGCCATGCTGCGGGCCATCAG
>JAAXGZ010000005.1 GCA_012271135.1 Caldilineales bacterium
TTGATTCTCATCACAGTTGCTCTCAGAACCCGCCTGCGGGACGGAGTGCCGCCAATCCCCTGAACTGCCTCCGTCCGCGGAATGCCCGGATGCCCTTCCACCACACGATGGAAGATGAAAGCATTCGTCAGGATCGCAATCGCCATGCGGCAGGTCTGTTCCCCCGGCTCCTGATGCAGCACGCGTCCGATACGGTCTTCCACATCGGTGCCCTCGGCCGGTGTCCTCAGTCTTGTGCTGCCCGCGCGCACTCCGTCCTTCAGGCGGGTCTCGCCTTCCCGCACCATCCGTTCGGACAGGGACAGCAGTTCAACGGTGTCCGCCAGAGCGTCCACCGTGCCCGACAACCACTCGTCGTCCCGTTCGGGCCAGCGTGTTGCCGTACCATCGGGTTGCCCCTGATGCACCGCGAACTGAAGCGGGGCCTGTTCCACCCTCCCGGACGTAAGACCGTCCGGATAGACCACGGACATCCCCGTCTCGATGGACAGAGCGTTGACCCTGACCACCTTGCCCAGACGGGCCTCCACCTACCGCTTCAGTTGGGAGGCGTCGCGCCGGAATTTGGCTTCGACCGCCACGAGTTGTCCGCCGCCCGCCACCACCAGCACATCGATCTTCTCGGCTTCATGGTCCCGCAACACTCGGGTGGAATCGATGAACACGTTGTGCTCGTTCCATCGGGGATGCCGGGCAATGAGCAGTTCGCCCAGCTTGCCGTTCAGGACGGTTTCCGCCTGGACGGCTGCAGGTCCGGTCATGCGCACTCCTGCTTACGGGCGAGTGTTTGTCCAGGACAGCCACGCTCAAGTTGCTGCTGGCCTGCTTGGGTTCGCGCCGATGAATTCCCGTCCATGCACGCGCCCGCATCCGGAAGTCTCGGGTCGGCAAACACTTGTCCAGCTTGCGCCCTCAATCTGTCGCACGTTGCTGTGTTGGTTGCGGCTGGTATCGCTCGACTTCAATACTGTCCTCGTTCCGGCGTGCTTGGGCGAGATCCCATGCGATTTGCCGGCGCAGCCAGAACTCGGCACTGGACCATCCCGCCTTTTCCAGCCGAATGGCCATCTCCGGAGAAATACCCGCGTGTCCGTTAAGTACCCGCGAAAGGGTATGACGGGCAACGCCCAGTACCCGCGCCGCTTCGGTCACATTCAAGCCGAGCGGCTCCAGACAGTTCTCACGGATGCTGCGTCCGGCGTGCGGGGGATTGAGCATCGCCATGTTGCTACTCAACTCCTGGTGATAGTCGACCAGATTGACATCGTAGACATCACCATTGTCAAAGCGGAAGGTCATCCGCCAGTTGTCCGAAACCGAGATGCTCCAGAACCTCTTCAGATTGCCCTTCAGAGGGTGAAGGCGGTAGCCGGGCAAATCCAGCTCCGAAGGTTTGCAGGCACTGTCGAGGTCCGCCAAGACGAGGCCCACTCAATCCGCGATGCCGGTGCCTACACGCCTCGGGTTGTCGTGCTCGTACATGCGCTTCAGGCCGCGGTGACGAAAGCTCCGAATCATGGTGGTAATGGACGATTGTGAGACAGTGTGCCGTATACCGATACACGTGTCAAAAATCTGAAACGGTACCCCGTGCCAACTTGCGCGGGGATTGACCCAGCACCAATCGCGTGCTCTCGCCCACGCGTCGTTCTGAATCAGTGTTGGAACCTTCCGGGCACCTTTATTCCGCCGCGTTCAGTCCGTAGATTCCGCTCCTGCCAGCCGTTGGCACCCGACTGGCTGCATCCATGCACAAACCCAACCCAACTCTTGGATGATCCTGGCCGCCCGCACCCGGTTCCTCAATTTGGCTTGGAAAGCAGAGCCCGGCCTCTTCCGCCTCCCCTGCACAAAAAAGGCGGCCTGGTCAACCAGGCCGCCTTCTGCATGGCTGGGCTTTAGCCGATAGCCGAGCGGTTGGCACGCAACCGACCGCCAAGCCGTTGAACCCCTGCCTGCTACTCGAAGCTGTGGTCCTCTTCCTCGGCGATGCGCAGAAGCGCCTCGCCGACGGCAGCCTCCACGTCAGGCAGCAACGACGCGGCATCTCCTTCGGGATCGCTCCAGAAAACGCCCAGGAGATTGTCCCAGGTGCTGTTGAGCTCGTCAAAGCCAACCATGAGGTGGTTGCTGGACTCCAAACCGTTGGTGAAGGCGCCCTGGTAGACATCCTTCACGTCGGCCGGATCCATGCAGCCGAACTGCTGATACCACTCCTCCAGCAGCTTGTGCTGCGTGGGTGGCGTGTTGGTGGCCTGCATGTAGGCGCGGGCCGCATCCTCGGAAATGAGGTACTTGATGAAGGTCCAGGAGTCCTCAAGTTCCTGGCCTTCCAGGCCTGCCGTGATCACCCACGGATCCGTAAAGATGACCGCGCGCGTCGGAGCGCCGGGAGCGCCGAAGGGCAGGGGGGCCACACCCCAGCAGAAACCGCCTTCCACGTCGGGGGTAACCGGGCTGTAGACCCACCAGCCCCAGCCACCGGTTGTCTTCATGGCGACCTTGCCGCTCTGGAAGTCACCGCCCAGGGCGCTCAGGCCTTCAATGGCCGCAGCATCCGGTGCCACCTTGTGCTTGTAGGTCAAGTCATGCCGGGACTGGAATGCCTTGACGGCTCCCTCGGAGGTGAAGTCGATGCTTTGGGCAAAGCCGGTGTCAAAGGCGTCGTCGGGCCACGGAAAGGCGTCGAAGAGCCAAGTGATGGCTTCCGCCGGCCAAATGCCCTCGACCCAGCCGTAGGTGGCGTTCATCGGATCGTCGGGATTGACCGTCAATTCCTGGGCAATGGCCAAGGCGCGGTCCCAGGTCCAGGTCTCGTCGTCCCAGGACACGGGCGGGTACTCAACGCCGGCAGCGTCGAACAGATCCATGTTGTAGAACGTGTAGCTGCCCGTCGTCAAGAACGGGAAACCATACTGCCGACCCTCGTTCTCGTAAATCGCAAGCACTTCGGGAATGAAGACGGAGGTGTCCAGGCCATCGCGCTCAATCAGGGGACTCAGGTCGTACAACAGGCCGCGCACGCGGTCACTGGCGAACCCGTTGCCGCCCCAGTTCGGCGACCAGACATGCAGCGGCTCGCCGGCTGCAATCATGGCCTCGCGTTTCACCGCGATGTCAGACTGGTCGACAATCAGCAGGTTGATCTTGATGTCGGGATTCGCCGCCTCGAAGGCCGGGATGGCGACATCCTGCTCCCACGGGTTCTCCACCACGTTGGTGCGGGCCATCCAGACCAGCTCGCGCTGGGTGGATTCCTCGGCCGCGGCATCACCGCCGGCCGGCGCGGCACAGGCCGCCAAAACCAGGGACAGGACTGCCAGCAGCCCCAACCATGTCAACAATCGTCGCTTCATTGCATTTCTCCTGTCGGGACAAGCCCGTGATCGAAACAATTCGCTGTGTCAGCTGCCGGTGTCGACAGTCTGTACCTTGATGGATGGGGCCGACATGCGGAACCGGTCAGCCCTTGACCCCGCTGACCACAATGCCCTGGATGAAATAGCGCTGGGCAATAAAGAAGACCACGATGCAGGGGGCGATCACGGCTAGGGAGGCCGCCATGTACCAATGCTGGGGGGTTCCGCCGAACGGCGTGCGGAACATGGACAGACCCAGGGACACGGGGAACTTGGCATTGTCGTTGATATAGATCAGCGGTCCCTGGAAGGTGTTCCAGTGGAAGATGAACGACATGATCGCCACTGCGCCCAAGGCCGGTTTGGACAGCGGCAGGATGATGCGCCACCAGATGCCGAAGCGCGAGGCGCCTTCCAGACGCGCCGACTCGTCGTACTCGTAGGGGATGCCCAAATAGAACTGGCGCAGCAGAAAGATGAGGTAGGCACTGCCCAGCCAAGCCGGAACAATCAGCGGGTTGTAGGTGTTCAGCCACTGGCCGGGAATGTTGGCGAACAGCACATAGGTCGGAATGATCGTGACCTCGGCCGGCACCATCAGCGTGGCCAACACCATGATGAACAGGACATTGCGGCCCGGTGCCCGCAGGCGGGCGAAACCGTAGGCGATGAACGAATTGGAAAGGACCTCGCCAATCACCACCATGCCGGCGAAGTAAAACGTGTTCCTGAAGTAGGTCCCGAACGGATTGTGGGTCAAGGCATCCCGATAGTTGACCCACTGAAACGACTTGGGGATCCAGTTGGGCGGAATCTTGAGAGCCTCGATCTCCCCCTTGAGGCTGGTGGACAACATCCAGAACAGGGGAAACAGAACCACGGTCAGGCCCAACACGAGAATGGCCGTGGCAATCCCGGCCATAAGTCGCTCCTGGCCGCGGATGGACAGGGAACGTGTCGGAACGCGGTCTACGACCGGAGCAAAGGGTTGGGCGGCTGTCTGTTCGGCCATGACTTGATCCGGGGCCTGCCTAAATCATCTTGTCGTCGCCGGGCGACTCGTAGTAGACCGCACTGCGGGACGCTCTCAGGGCAATGATCGTGAGTATCAGGATGATGATGAACAGGAACCAGGCCTGCGTCGAAGCGAACCCGAAGCGGTAGCGACGAAACGCGTTGAGGTACAGGTAGAGAACATAGAACATCGAGGCATAGGCGGGCCCGCCGACTCCGCCGCTGACGATGTAGGCCGGCGTGAAGATCTGAAACGAACCGATCATGCCGGTGATGAAGGTGAACAGAATCACCGGGGAAATCATCGGCAGGGTCACGTTGCGGAACCGGCGGAAGGCCCCGGCACCGTCAATCCGCGCCGCTTCGTACAGTGCGGTGGGCACCCCCTGCAGGCCGGCCAGGTATATCAGCATCGAACCGCCAAAGCCCCACAGGCTCATCAGCACAAAGGAGGGCACTACCCAATTGGGATCGAAGAACCACCGCGGGCCCGAAAGCCCCAGCGGTATCAGCCCTTCCTCGCCGACGAAGCGGCTGATGAGGAAATTGATGATGCCGAAACTGGGGTTGAGCAGCCACTGGAACAGCAGGGCAACAGCCACACTGCCGGCCACCAGCGCGGGGATGTAGTAGAGGGTCCGGAATACTCCTAGGAAAGGCACGCCCTTCTGGTTCAGCAACATGGCCATCAGCAGGGAGACGACAATGCCCAGGGGCACAGCCATCAACGTGTAGAGACCCGACACCTTCAGGGACTTGTAGAAGATATCGTCCTGCAGAAGCCGCGCGTAGTTCTCGAACCCGACCGGATTCGGTGGATCGGCCACGTTGTATTCGGTGAAGCTCAACGCCAGCGAGGCGAGGATCGGGCCGCCGCGGAAGAGAATCAACCCCACGATCCACGGGGAAATGAACAGCCAAAACCAGAGGGCCTCGTTGCGGGCCATCTTCTGTCGCGGCAGTATCGAGATCATCGCAGGGTCCCTGTTTCACCGGTCCCATGGGCACCAGGCAAACGTCGGGTTTGTTTCAATTTGCAGGAAGGAAGGTGACTATACCACCTTGGCCATTCCTAACCCATACTCGGCCCAGTGCGATGACCGGTGCCGTGCGGGCCAAGTCCATGCGCGCCGACCGCCAGACCTCCGTTCCGTCCCCGGAGGCCAGGGCCACCAGGTGACTGCCCTCCCCGAAACGGATCACGACATAGAGGTATTCGTGGGAGATGGCCGGCAGCGACACGAAGTTGAGCGTTTCGTAGGTCCAGAGCACCTTCCCGGTCTGCAAATCGTGGGCGCGCAGCCGATGCCCGGACTTGCTGTAGACCCGGTCCCCGGCGGCTCCGGCGGGGATCACGGGGCCGGCCGCCGGAGCCGCCTCCCAAACCATGTCGCCGGTCTCGCCGTCCAGTGCCAGGAAGGAACCTTGGAACGACACATGGACCTGACCGTCCACCACCACAGGCGCAAAGAACTGTGCCACCTGCTCGTCGCCATGCCGCCACACCTCCGCCCCCGACTCTGTGTCAAAGGCGTAGATATTGAAAAAGTCGGCGATATAGACCAAGCCATCACCCAAGGCGGCTGAGGACGTGACCGGCTCCGCCAGGCGCGCGCGCCACACTTCCGCGCCAGTGTCATGGTCGATGGTGTGCAGGTTGCGACCACTCGCGATCACAAGACTGCGGCCGACCGGCAACGGTGCCGTCACGTGACCGCCCATGTTTTCCGCATTGCTGCCCACTTCGGGAAAGTCGAACTGCCACAGGAGATCGCCGTTCCCCGCATCCAGGGCGATCAGGGCGCCCTGGTTGCCCGCCTCGGCCCGCACGTAAACGCGTGTCCCGTCCACCACGGGAGAGAGGTAGAAGCCCTTCAGGCGAATCCGCCAGACGCGGCTGCCGTCGGCGGCCGCCACCGCGTCCAAGCCTCCCTCCATGTCGACGTAGAGGTGCTCCGGACCGATGGACGGCGGACTGGCAAACAGCCCCGCCCCCTCAATCTCGATCCCCCGCTCGCGGACCAGGGGCGGGACCAAGCTGTCCCCGGATATCCGCATGCGCTGGGGATTGCCTCCCTCCAACAACCAAGTGCTCCCCGCCATGGGGGTGGCACCGAAGGGAATGGCAGTACAGCCGACCAGTAGACACATCAGCACGGACAGTACCATCAGGATGGGTTGCAACTGGCGGGAAGGACCGCTCACAACTATGGCTCCTCGAGGTGGTGGACGCGGCGGCACGGAGGTTCTGTCCGGCACGGGGTGCGGTGACAGGCATCCGGATCGGTTCGCGGGAACCCCATGTTAGAACCTTGTCCCACATCCGTCCCCGATCCGGATCCCAAAGCCGCCGGATGGAACCGACCCCCCAACAACCCGTTTCCAGTGCCGCGACAGTAACAGGGGAAGCGCCAAGTTGTATACTGCGCGGACGGAATCCAGAAGTCCTTGCCTTCGTATTTGACACTCCCGGCACCCGTTTTCGTCCCGTTCCCCCGCCGGCGCGACCCGCGTGAGGTCTGCCTGCCGGCGCGCGTCCAAGTGTTGGATCCCCTGCCCTCCGCCAACCGTCCGGCACGGTCTGGCCCTGTCCCCTTGCTTCGACGCGGCATCTCCGCCCCGCGGCCGGCATGCACCTGACCATCGTCGACAACCTAGAGCAGCTGCTGGCCGTGCTGCCGCGCCCCCTGAGGGAGTTGCTGGACACCGACCCGCGTACACCGGAACTGGTGGAAGTGATCATGGACCTGGGGCGGCTGCCCGAGGCGCGCTTCAGCCAGGAAGACGATACGCTGGGTGCCCAGGAGATCGGATTCGACGATCTGGAGCAGACCATTCGCCGCATCGGCGACTTCGGCCGCGACAACCGCGCCGGGATCGAACGCACGCTGCACCGGATCTCCGCCATCCGCAATCGCAACGGCCAAATCATCGGCCTCACCTGCCGCGTCGGTCGGGCCATCTCAGGCACAATCGAGATCATCCGCGACATGATCGAAGGCGGCCGCAACATCCTGCTGCTGGGACGGCCCGGCGTCGGCAAGACCACCCTTCTGCGCGAGGCCGCCCGCGTCCTCGCCGACGACCGGCGCGTGGTGATCGTGGACACCAGCAACGAGATTGCGGGCGACGGGGACATTCCCCATCCCGCCATTGGCCGCGCCCGCCGCATGCAGGTGGCCACCCCGGACCTGCAGCACGAAGTGATGATTGAAGCGGTGGAAAACCACATGCCCGAGACCATCATCATCGACGAAATCGGCAGGGAGCTCGAGGCCCTGGCCGCTCGCACCATCGCCGAAAGGGGCGTGCAGCTGATTGGCACGGCCCACGGCAACACGCTCGAGAACCTGATCATGAATCCGACCCTCTCGGATCTGGTGGGCGGCCTCGAAAGCGTCACCTTGTCGGACGAGGAGGCGCGGCGGCGCGGCACCCGCAAGACCGTCCTGGAGCGGCGGGCACCCCCCACCTTCGACGTCCTGATCGAAATCCAGGAACGCCAGCGCATGGTGCTGCACCAGGATGTGGGCAGTGCCGTGGACGGTCTGCTGCGCGGCTGGAAACTCAAGCCGGAACTGCGCCAGGTGGACGAGTCCGGCGCCATCCAGCACGAACTGGCGGACACCCAGGGCCCCTCCGAGCAGTTTTCGCGGTCGGCCGGCCTGCGGCAGGGCACCGTCCGGGATCTGAACATCGATTCGGAGACCTTCCATCGCCGGAATCGGTCCGCAACCCGGTCCCCCGAGGTCAACGGCACCAACGGCGCGCACCATCAGACCCTGCGCGTTTTCCCCTTCGGCATCGGCCAGAACAAGCTTCGGGCCGCCTCCCGCAACCTGAACGTGCCGGTCTCCTTCGTCACGGATCTGAACCACGCGGACGTGGTGGTCACCCTGCGCAACCACTACCGGACGCAATCACATGTGCTTTCCCTGTCGGAGCGCGCCGACATTCCGGTCTATGTCCTGCGCAACAACACGGCATCCCAAATGGAACGCATGCTGGTGGATCTCTTCCACCTGGGTTCCACCGACCTGGATCCCTACGATGCCGCCATCCGCGAAACGCAGGCCGCCATCCGCAAGGTTGGCGCCGGCCTGGACAACATCGAGCTGTCGCCCCAGCCTTCGGTGGTGCGGGACCAGCAGCACCAGTTGGCCCGGGCAGCCAACCTCGCCAGCAATAGCCTGGGCCGGGAACCCCATCGCCGGGTCAAGATTTTCCGGCAGCGCACGTAATGTCCTGCAGGAGCTTGTTCCTCACGTTCGAGGGTCCGGAAGGGAGTGGCAAGACCACGCAGTCCGCGATGCTGGCCCGACGCCTGGAAGACGCCGGCCACCCGGTTCTGGCGGTCCGGGAACCGGGCGGCACGGCCGTGGGCGAAGCCTTGCGCGACGTGCTGCTGAACCACCCCGGCCAGCCCTTGGATGTCCGGGCCGAGACCCTAATCTTCGCCGCGGCCCGGGCCCAGTTGGTCACGGAAGTGCTCAAACCCGCCCTCGACCAAGGCTGCATTGTCCTATGCGACCGGTTCGCCGACAGCACCCTTGCCTATCAGGGGTTTGGTCACTGCCAGGATCTGTCGTTGCTCAGGCCCATGATCGAATATGCCACCGGCGGCCTGGAACCGTCCCTGCGCATATTTCTGGACATTCCTCCGGCGGATGGGTTGGCTCGACGCCTGACGGAGGAGCACAAGGATACGCAGTTCCGTGTGGCGGATGCCGGTACGCGCGAATGGAACCGCATGGACGCCCTGGACCTTTCCTTCCATCAACGCGTTCATGAAGGCTATCTGGAACTGGCCGGGCAGGATCCGGAACGCTGGCTGACCGTGGATGCCAAAGGGGACCCGGCTGTGGTCCACGCCAGAATTTGGGACGGGATCTCCGTCCTGCTTCCTGATGCGGCGGAGGCGGTCGCATGAAGATGGTTATGGCCGTGGTGCGCTATCAGGACAGCAGCGCACTGCTCGACTCGATGTCCGGCCAGGGATTCACCGCGACCATTGTCAACTCACGCGGCGGCTACCTCCACGAAGGCAATGCCACAATCTACTGCGGCGTCGAGGACGAGGACGTCCAGCGCCTCCTTGACTTGGTGCGGGAAACCTGCCAGGCCCGCACACGATTTGTCACGCCCCTGCCTCCGGTCATGGAACTGGGCGAGCTGCACCTCCCGGATCCCGTGGAGAAGCAGTTGGGGGGAGCCTCGGTCTTCGTTTGGTCGATTGACGAGTTCCATCGCTTCTGACACCGACACCGATCTTTGGGGTCCAGCCCTGCCGAATCCTACAATCACTGTCATGCTGATGCCTGAGGACAATGCCGGCAACGAGGTGCAGGAGCAGGATCCGTCTCACATCTACGAGGCGGTCTGCCATCAGCGGCCACTGGTTGTTGTGCTCTCCGGCCCCAGCGGCGTCGGCAAGGACACCACGCTCAGCGGCCTCAAGAAGCGGATGCCCGGCGCCCATTTCATCGTAACCGCCACCACCCGTCCCATCCGCCCCGGCGAGATCGACGGGGTCGACTACCACTTTGTCGACAAGAGTCGGTTCGCCGACATGATCGAACAGGGCGAATTTCTCGAATATGCCAACGTCTATGGCGATTACAAGGGAATTCCCAAGGAACAGGTGCAATCGGCCCTGGGCAGGGACCAGGATGTCATCCTGCGTATCGACGTTCAGGGCGCGGAAACTATTCGCAAGCTGATTCCGGAGGCCATCACCATTTTTTTGACGGCACCGTCCGAGGACGAATTGGTGACCCGCCTGAGGGAGCGCAAGTCGGATCCGCCCGGCCAGTTGAGGATGCGGATTGCCGAAGCCCGGCAGGAGATGAAGCGCATCAATGAGTTCCAATACGTGGTCGTCAACCGCGACAACCTGCAGGACGTGACCGTGGAACAAGTCTGCAGCATCATCCTGGCCGAAAAGGCCCGTTACGATTGGTCTCCGATCGAACTCTGATGGCCTGCTGAACCAGGGCTCGGGGCTGCGACCATCCCAACCACAGGCAACGACTTCAGCCTGCACCTCGCCATCCGGTAAATCCCATGACCAACACTTCCTCGCGGCGGCGTGCCCTGCCCGCGATCCTGCTCCTTTGCTGCCTGATCGCCGCCGCGGCGGTTCTGCCCGTCCGCATTCTGGCTCAGGACACCTCGCCGGTAGCACCGGAATCCGCGCGGCTGCCAATGCAGCCGGGCGACATCCATGCGGTGCAGATGCTGGCAGGGGACGAGGCCGTCTACAAACTCGATGTGGAGCAGGTGGGCCGCTATCGCCTGACAACCGGACTTCTGCCCGTGGCACAGCAGGTGCAGGTAACGATATCCGCCGGCGGCGGCGACCCGCTCTTCGCCAACCCGTTCACTCCCATTGACCTGACCCTGCGGCCCGGAACCTACGAATTCACCTTCGCGGCCCTGGACGATGCCACCTTCGACTTCGCAGTCGTGCGGCACCACGGCACCTACTCAGTCAACCCGGCCGTTGTCCGCCACGTTGATCCGGGACAGCACCTGCCCAGCCAGGGCCTGGACGTGCCCGACCTGCATGCCCAGCTGCGCATACCCGAGCAGGCCGGCCCAACCGAATGGATTCTGCGGCTGGAGGACGGTCCGGCGGCCCCGTTCCAACTCCGCCTGCAAGGAGCCGATCTCGACCTGACCGCGGAAGTGCGCACGGAGGCCACACTGAGTTTCTGGTCGGCCGGCGGCCTGTACGACATGGTGCTGGAACGATCCGAGGGCGGGGTTGCACCCTCCTTCACACTGCTGCAGCCCAGTGCCACCGAACTGACTCCGCTCTACCTGAACTCGGTGGCGGAGGGCACGCTGGCACCCAACCGCAAGACCCAGCACTTCCGCCTGACGCTGGACGACGGGGTCGTGGCCAACCTTGCGCTCGACTCGGACTTCGGCGGCGATCTGGACCTGTCCGTCCAGCCCCTGTCGGAACCCACCCGGCAGGTGGCGCGCAGCGCCACGCCGCTGTCCACCGAACGAATCGGGGAACTGCTGTTGACCCCCGACTCCTACCTGGTGACGGTCACCCGTACGGCCGGTCAGGGACCGGCACGCTTCCGGTTGGAACTGGGGGTGGAGCCGGTCCAAACATTCTTCAGCCATGCCGGAGGGCAGCAGTCCGCCTCGCAGGGCGAGGACGATCCGCTGAACCTGCACGGCTTCCATGTTCCGGCTGCGGGCCAGCAGGTCACCCTTGAACTCAAGTCCCCCGCCATCGTGGCTGCCCACGGCCTCGTGTTCGGCCGCCAACGCCAAGTCCGGGACAACATGCTGGCCAGCCCCGTAACCTTCCTGGCACCGGCGGCCGGGGACTACTACATCGGCGTTGACACGCGATACGGATTTGGCTACTACACCCTGGACATTGGCATTGCCGAACCGCCCGCGCGACTGCCGGAGATGGGCGTGGTGGCTAGGGAGATTGAACCGGGCGCGGTCCAGCATTGGCGCTACCCGGTGCCCACGAACGCCAATCTGATCTCCTTCGTCCTGGTCTCGCTCAGCGATCAGGACCTGGATCTGGAAAGCAACCGGTACGATCCGGACAGCCACGAGCTGCACTATCGGACCTCCTCCATGGATCCGAAGGTCGAAACCGTCGCATGGTACGATCCCGCGGGCGGCGAAATGCTGGTCACCGTGTCCAGTTTCGGCACCCGGTTGACCGAATACCTGCTGGTCGTGCGCACCCAGACGCTGGACGGCCGCTGACCGGCAGCATGCCGCCGAACGGCTATTCCGAACCCATGACAGCCATGCTCGAAGACAAGCGCACAGGCCTCCAGGTTGCATTCGTGGACGCCGTGGTCGAAAGCGGCCGCGACAGTTCCGTCCATCAGGCGTTGCAGGAGAATCTGCAGGTCTGGTACAGCAGCGGGGCCACCCCCCTGTGGCTCAATACCTTCCGGAACCGGGGCGACTGCCGCCTGGTCTGCCTGGTGGAAAACTTCACCAGCTTCGAGAGCCTGATGTTGGACCAAATTCGGAGCGTGGCCGGGGTGCGCGAGACGCGCACGGCCTTCAGTTTCAGCGGTTCGGCCGACCTGGATCTGCTGCTGGACCTTGAAATGGAGGTCCTGCCCCACACTGAAGCCTGTTCCGCCTTCCTGGAGGTGACGGTGGCACCCGGTCAGGATCGGTCCGTCCAGGAGCGTTGTACGATGCTGCCGGCCGACGATCCCGTGCGCGTGGTGTGGTCGCTCAATTCCTACAACGGCCAGGCCGACGACCTTTCCCTCCTGTTGCTCGGCTCCCCAGGCGCAGACCTGGCGGAGTTCACCATGCGGCACATTCGGTCCATGGAAGGAGTCGTCGCAACCGAGATGGATCAGATTTGGGACTGGACCTGGATGGCGCAGCCCGACTCGGTGATTGCCCTGTGTGAACACTTTGCCGCGGAACACATCCTGGAGGATGGCTTCGACGACCTGGATCGGTTCTACGCCGACGTGGATTGGTAGTAGTGTTCGCGGCGGCCACCGTTGGTTCGCCGCCCCAACTCGGCCGAACTTAGGCCGCGCCGGGATTGCCGGCGTCGGACAGGCCACGGACTTCGAAGTACCGAGCCGCCTCGGTGTGAACCGCCGCTCGGAAGCGGCCCCAATCGGCCCAACTGGGTGTCCGCTCCTTCAGGGCACACAGGTCGGCGGCAACCCGATGCAGGTCGCCCGGAGGACACCATGCCCAGCCCGCGATCTGCTCGGTCTCGTCGACCACCTGCGGCTCCATGCCGCTCGATGCCTGGATTACGAACACGAAGGTGGCGAAGGACAGCTCCTGTTCCAGCCGCCGATGCCGGAAGCCGTAGGTCAACAGACCGGCGAAGTCTGTGAGGCAACCTGTGCGGAGCCCCGCCGGTCCCTCCTGCACCGCCAAGCCGGTTTCCTCTGCCACTTCCCGCACAACTCCCGCCACCGGATCTTCTTTCGGTGCCAGTCCCCCGGTAGGCAGCCGATAGGCCTGTTCCGGGTAGTAGCTCTTGGTGTGGAGCAGAATCCCTGTTCCGGGTTGGCCGCGATAGAGCAGGTAGCAGATTTCCGCGGCTCTACCATCCCGCAGTAAATTCTGGGGATACGCCGTCAGAAACGGATCGTCCACTTCCATGGATACATGGCTGTGGCGCGCCTGCGGCCAGCGCGCGCAAAGCCGTCTCCAGTCGGCCGCAAAGAGGAATGACCGGACAGCCGACATGCAACAGGCACTCCCTGCAGTGCTACCGGTCAACGCGCAGTTGCGGATCAATGGCATCCCGCAGGCCGTCGCCCAGCAGGTAGAGTGCCAGGACCGTCAGGAAAATCAGGATGCCAGGTGGGAAGATCAGGTGCCAGGCCACACGGTTGCCGGTGGTGGGATCCAGCAGGAAATAGAAGTCCCCGGATTTGGCCAGCATGCTGCCCCAGGTGGCCTGCGGCGGCTGGACCCCGAAGCCTAGGAAGCTGAGTACGGATTCCGCCAGTACCAGCGAGCCGATGTCTACCATGATGAGGACGATGATCAGCGGGATCGTGTTGGGCAGGATGTGGTACCACATGATGCGCAGCCGGGAGGCACCCAGTGCCCGGGCAGCGGTCGCATAGTCCAGGGTCTTGATCTGCAGCACCTGCCCGCGCGTGAACCGCGCCGGACCGATCCAGCCGAAGAACCCCAGAAACAGGGTCAGGAGAATGGCGTTGGGCTTGTAGATGGCAGTCAGGAGAATCAGGACAAACAGCGTGGGCAACGAACTGAACGTGTTGATCAGCCACAGGATCAGGTCGTCCACGCGGCCTCCCAGAAATCCTGCCAGCATGCCAATCGTGGTGCCCAAGGCGAAGGCAATGCCGGCCGCACAGAAGGCAATCAGCATACTGACCCGGGCACCATGCAGCAGTCGTACCAGTTGATCCCTACCCAGACTGTCCGTGCCCAGCCAGTGGGTAACGCCACCCGACACCTCCAACAGCGAGTCGGCGACTCCGTGATCCAGGCCTACCAGTCGACGCGCCATGGACGGAAGCAACGGAGGCTGCAGGGCGGCGTCCAGGTTCGTGCGGTTGGGATTCACGCCCACCAGCAAATCGCCCAGGGGATTGGCCAACAGCGCCAACAGGCCGATCAGAATGATGAACAGCAACGGACCCATTGTCATTGCATCCGCCCGGATCCGCTCAAGCGTGACGGTGAGGAAGGTTTTGGGTGGCCTGGACGACAGCGTCGAGCTGACCGCGGCAGGTAAGGGCTGGTCAACCGTTGTGGAAGTCAAACCGGGTTCCTCGCTCTGCCACCGGATTCATTACAGTCGAATGCGCGGATCAATGGCCGCGTAGAGAATATCGGAGATCAAATAGCCCAGAATTGTCAGGGCGGAGTAGAACATGACTGCTCCCATGATCATGGGGTAGTCCCGCTGCAGGGCGGAGAACCAAGTCAAGCGTCCCACCCCGGGCCAGGCGAAGATCGTCTCGATTACCAAAGCTCCGCTGATCACGCCCACAATCGCCGGGCCCAGCACCGTGGCCAAGGGCAGCATGGCATTGCGCAGCACATGGCGCGTCCACAGGGCAAGCGATCCCAGCCCCTTGGCCCGTGCGGTCCGCAGGTAGTCCTGTGCAATCACTTCCAATACCTGGGTCCGCACCAGCTTGGTCAGGAACGCCACCCCGCCCAGCGACAACACGAAGGAAGGCAGGATTAGGTGCCGAATGCGGTCCACCAGACTGAACTTCATATCCAATGAAATTGTCATGCGGCCGCCGACCGGCAGCCAGCCCAGCAGCACACTGAAAACAAAGATACAGATGAGGCCCATCCAGAAGTTGGGCACAGCCTGACCAGCTACCGACAACAGCCGGATCCCTTGGTCCTTGGCCGAACCCCGGAACAGGGCACCGAGAAACCCCAGTGGCACGCCAAACAGAAAGGTAAGGACCAGGACCACAACACCCAGTTCGAACGAGGCCGGCATGCGGCTGCGCAGCATGTCCCAGACCGGCTCCTTGGTGGCCAGGCTGTAGCCAAGGTCCCAGCGGAGCAACCCGCCACCGCGATCGCAGAAGGTGAAGCCCAGACTGCCGAAGGAGTGGCAGTTTTTGGACATGGGCGCCATGGCGTCGACCACATCGCCGCCCCGCAGCGAAACGCCCGTGAGCCACTCCACATACTGAATGGGAATCGGTTGATCATGTCCCAGTTGCTGCCGCAACTCATCACGTACCTCGGCTGTGATCGAAGGGTCGAAGGTGGACATGAGAACATAGTCGCCAGGCGCCACCTTGATCAGCGTGAAACCGAGCAGGCTGATGCCCAACAAGGTGGGTATGGCCTGCAGAAGGCGTCGGATGATGTATCGGGTCATGTCGCGGACCGTTGCAAACCGGGGTCCGTGGTACCGACGGCCGGGCTGCTCCCCGGTAGAAAGTCAGCCCAGCCGCGCTCAACAAATCAAAACGTAATATCGACAGTCAGGCAAGACCTATTCCGTCAGGGCCCACTCGTGGATGTTCCAGGAGAAGCTCCATGTCCCCGGGTCGATGCCTTCCCAGCGGTTGGAATAGCCGACGTTGCCGATGCTGCCCGTCACGAACAGATAGGGGATCTCGTCGTGGATGATCTGCTGGATCTCGTAGTAGTACGGAGCCCGATCCTCGGCGGCACAGCCGGGAGTCTCGAGGCCCAGCTCCAGCAGTTCGTCGACTCGCGGGTTCTGGTAGCTGACGAAGTTGAAGCCACTGCCCGGCGTGTCGAACTTCGAGTGCCAGAAGGAGTCGTCGTTGGGATCCGTGCCTAACCCGGTCCAGCCGATGATCACCATCTCGTAGGTCTGGCCCAACAGTTCACCGACCAGCGTGCCGAATTCAATGGCCTCGAATTCAATGTCGAAGCCGATGCTGTTGAGCTGATCCTGGACCAGCACGCCCAGCTCCTCGCGGGTGGAGTTGCCGGCGTTGGTCTTGAGGTTCAGGGACAGGGTGACGCCGGCCTCGGCGGTAGCACAGCCGTTGCACTCGCGCACGCCGTCGCCGTCGCTGTCCGTCCAACCGGCCTCATTCAGCAGGGCGGCCGCGGCTTCCAGGTCGTAGGCATAGGGCTCGATCGATGCATCGTGGGCCCAGCCCACGGCCGGCAGCACGTTGCTGGCCAGCTTGTAGCCCTGGCCCAGATAGACCTTGTTGATGATCGCCTCGTAGTCCAGGCTGTGCGCCATGGCCTTCCGCACCATCTTGTCGCTCAGGATCGGATGGGGATCCTGCTCGACGAGGTTGCCATCCTCATCCTGGCCCGGCAGGGGGTTGGCGGGATTGGCCTGGTTCAGGCCGATGTAGCTGTAGCCATCGTCCTTGAACTTAAAAATGTTCAGGTCCGGATTGAGTCCGACGCGGGTCAGCTGGGTCGGCTCCAGACCCATGACATCAATCTCGCCCTTCTCCAGAGAAGCCAAGCGGCTGCTGGCCTCCGGAATGACGCGGATGATCTGGCCATCCATATTGGGCGCGCCTTTCCAGAAGCCGTCGTTGCTCTCCATGGCGATGAAGTTGTCTCGCTGCCATTCCTTGAAACCGAAGGCTTCGGCCGTCACGGTCGGCGCCGTATTGAGCGGACTGTCCATGATGTCAGAGAAGTCCTCGGCATACAGGTGGCTGGGCAGCCAACCCAGGCCCAGGTCGAGAAGGCCGTCGCACTTGAGGTCGGTGAACGTTACCCGGACAGTCAGGTCGTCGATGACCTCGATGCTCTCGATGCCCGCCACATTGGCCTTGCGCGGCGTCTCCACGAGTTCGCTGGCAATCGCATTGTAGGTGAACTTGAAGTCGTGGGCGTCCACGGCCTCACCGTCGCTCCAGGTAACCCCCGGCCGGAGGTTGAACGTCCAGACCAGGGAGTCTTCGGACACAGTCCAGCTTTCGGCCATCTCGGTGGCCTCCACCGCACCGGTCTTGGGATTGGTGCCCAAGAGGCCCGGGAAGTACGGCATCATGTCGAAACTGGCCGCGTCGGAGGCCAGAATCGGATTCAGGATGGTGCCGTCGGCACTGCTGGCCTCGGTCCAGGTTCCGCCCTGGACGGGTCCGGCCGGCACCGCTGCCATCTCCGTAGGCACGGCCACGGTCGTGCAGGCCGCCAGCAGCGGCAACACAAGCACCACCAAGGTTGCACCGGCCAACAGCCGGCGCCAAGCAAGTCTCTTCATGATGTCTCCTCTGTCCGGGACAGGCAATTGAAACGGTGTTGTACGGAGCCGAAAATATACCGACCCCGGGGATGGTTATTCCTCGTTCAGGAAGCAGGCCGCGTAGTGGCCGTCGCCCACGTCGCGGAACTCCGGCTCCTCTTGGAAGCAACGGTCCATGGCCTTGGGACAACGGGTACTGAAGTTGCAGCCGGTGGGCGGGGAGGCCGGATTAGGCACGTCCCCCTCCAGAATGATGCGCTGACGCTTGGCTTCGACCACGGGATCGGGCACCGGCACGGCGGACAGCAGGGCTTCCGTGTAGGGGTGGCGCGGGTTCTCGTACAGCTCGGTGCGCTCGGCGAGTTCCACAATCTTGCCGAGGTACATCACGGCAATACGGTCCGAGATGTGCCGGACCACGCTCAGGTCGTGGGCAATGAACAAGTAGGTCAGCTGCAGTTCCCGCTGCAGGTCCTCAAGCAGATTGATGACCTGGGCCTGGATGGAAACATCCAGAGCCGAAATCGGTTCGTCGCAGACGATGAAGGAGGGGTTGACCGCCAGGGCCCGGGCCACGCCGATCCGCTGCCGCTGCCCGCCTGAGAACTCATGGGGATAGCGGTTGACGAAATAGGGGTTGAGGCCCACGATTTCCAGCAGTTCGCGCACCCGTTCCTGGCGATCGGTCTTGGAGTTGCCCAACTGGTGGACGTCCAGTGGCTCGCCCACGATGCTGCCGACCGTCATGCGGGGATTGAGCGAGGCATATGGATCCTGGAAGATCATCTGCATGCGTCGCCGCATCTGACGCAGATCCGGACCCGAGGTTTCGGTCAGTTCCACGCCCTCGAAACGCACGCTGCCCGCGGTGGGGCGGTGCAGCTGCAGGATGGCGCGCCCGGTGGTCGACTTGCCGCAGCCTGATTCGCCGACCAGGCCCAGGGTCTCCCCCTTGATTAGGTCGAAATCCAGGCCGTCCACGGCCCGGATGGAGCCCACCTGGCGCTGGATCAGGATCCCGCGCGTGACGGGAAAGTGCATCTTGAGGTCGCGGACTTCCAGCAGGACTTCACCGCTGCCGTTCATGTTGGCGGATTCGCTCATGCAGCACCTCCTGCCGGGCCGGCATCCAGTTCAAGCCGGATCTCGCTGATGTCCCGCCAGCAGGCCGACAGGTGATCGTCGGCGACCGTCTCGAGCGGGGGGTTTTCCTGCCAGCACTTTTCGATGACGAACTCGCAGCGCGGCGCGAATGGGCAATGGGACGGCTCGTCCAACAGATCCGGCGGCAGGCCGTCAATAGGCACCAGCCTTTCCCGGTGGGCCTCGTCCAGCCGCGGAATCGAACGCAGCAGGCCCAGCGTATAGGGATGGTGCGGCTGGGCATACAGGTCGTTCACCGTGGCCGCTTCGATGATGAAGCCGGAATACATCACGATCACCCGTTCAGCCATGCCGGCCACGACACCCAGATCATGGGTGATCCAGATGATGGCCATGCCCAGCTCCTTGCGCAGCCGATCCACCAGATCGATGATTTGCGCCTGGATAGTCACGTCCAAGGCCGTGGTCGGTTCGTCGGCAATCAGCAGTTGGGGATTGCAACTCAGGCCCATGGCAATCATGACCCGCTGCCGCATGCCGCCGGAAAACTGGTGGGGGTAGTCGTCCAGCCGGCTGGCAGCCGCCGGGATGCCGACCAGTTCCAAGAGTTCGATGGCGCGCTCCCGGCTCTGGCTGCGGTTCATGGACATGTGGAGTTCCAGCGACTCGGTAATCTGCCGTCCGATGGTCAGCACCGGATTCAGGGAGGTCATCGGATCCTGGAAAATCATCGCAATGCGATTGCCCCGGATGTGGCGCAGGTCCTCCTCAGCCAGATCCATGAGCTCCTGGCCGTCGAAGACCACGGAGCCGTTGACGATTTTTCCGGGCGGTGACGCGATCAGGCGGATCAGGGACATCACACCCACGCTTTTGCCGGAGCCGGACTCTCCGACAATCGCGACGGTTTCCCCTTCATCCACATGGTAGGAGATTCCGTTGACGGCGTGGACCACGCCATCCTGGGTGAAGAACTTGGTCTCGAGATCCCTGACCTTCAGTAGGGTTTTGCTCATGCCGACATCCGTTGGCGCGGATCAGGGGGCCGCCCGTCCCATGCCACGACTCCAGCTCAACTGGCTGTCGCAGGGATATGAAACGGCTCGCGGGGCTGGTTCGATTCTATACCAGCAGCGTCTGTTGCAGGGTGTCTGGACCGTTTCGGGGCGCGATTTCCGGATGCGGTTATGACATAGGACAGGCTCAACCCGATTGCGACAACCCCGGATACATGAATCCACGGATGGAAACTGCCTGCGGACCCCACACCGCGCTCGCCGCGGGGCGGCCATTCCCAACGGCCGCTGGCCTCCGCCGGACAGTCAGTCCAAATCACCACCATCCGGAACCTCTCCAGCTGCGGAGGGGTTCTATGCCGGAAGAGGTGGCGGCCGGTCGGGTCCGCGGTCGTCGCTTGTCTCGCGGCCAAGGCCGGACAACAGCAGGGAACGCCACTCGTTGGGGGTTCGCTGCACAGCCAGAATACTGTCGAGCAGATCCGGTGGCAGGCCGTTCTCTTTCCAGTGCGAGGCGATTTGATCCCGCCGATTCGGGGACAACTCCGCGGAGAGCAGCCCGTTCAGCAGGTCGACGGCATTTTTCATCCGTTCTTCCACTCGTCCTTCTGCTCGTCCTTCCGCTCGTCCTTCCGCTCGCATCCTGTCCCGGGTGTCGGTCTCCCGGTCGTGCCAGCGACCCGTGTCGGGGGCGTACCACTGGAACCGCGGCAGGGGAGCATCCGCATCATCCTGGTCGGAATGAAAAACGTACATGCGGATGTGCGTCCCGAACACCTCGCTCGGGACCGCCGGTTTGCCGGGTTCCGTCAGCACCGTATCGGGAGGAACCCTTTGATAAGCACCATCCTCCAAGCGGTACAGATGCAGCCCCGGTGGCGAATCCGAGTAGAGGTTGCCCCCCACGACGTCATACAACACGTATTCCATGACGCCGAGGGCCTCGTACAGGCGCATCTTGGTCTCCAGGTCCCGCGCCGCCGTGGATTTCGACAGGATCTCCAGCACCAGTTCCGGAACGGCATGGCCCTTGGCGAGATCGATCTCGCGATCCGGTGTGTCCCGGTGCCGGCCCGGCGGCAGCACCCGCGCCCGCGGCAGCACCATCAGGTCCGGCCGCACGCCCCGGCTCGGTTCGCCCTGCTCGGTGTACAGACCGGCGTGCGCCCCGACGTGCGCGGGAAAGTAGAGGTCCGGCTCGGCCTCCACGCGGTTGCCGAGCCGGTCGCGGGCCGTGTCGCGCAGGGGGTACTGAACTTCATTCCCGCGATCGTCGAGTGGAGCCAAGACACCGTCCTCGTCGTATTCCAATAGGTGGACGTCGCCACCGCGCTGTTCGGGATCCGTCGTCCATTCAACCTCGTACTCGTGGCTGATGTCATACTCGTATCGCGGGTCGTAGTAGGTCAGCCGTTCGAGGCCGGCACGCCACTCGTCAAGATGCTCCCGCCGCCAGGCAATCCGCGCGTCCCGCGCCGCCCGCGTCATGTCCGGGTTGGCCTTGCGACGCGGCTCCTCCACGCGCCCGTTGGACGTTGTCTGCGTCCGCTCCCGTTCCCGAATGGCCGTTGCCAAGATCCGCCTCCTGCGTACTTCCCGCACCCGATTCTACCGTACCGCCTGAATCGGCCCGGGGGCAGGCTCGAAGCCGTCACCCCTTGGCCCAACAGCAGGTACAAATCGCTGTTGATGACCTCTCCACCGAGTCCGCGTCAAGGCCAACGGGAGGATTCTGCGACAGGTGTACAGGGCTGCAAGGACGCGGGTTGGGCCAAGGCAGCCTCCCAGCCTGGATTCATACGCGGTCAAGGCAGGGCACAGGAAGCCGGTCGGCCCAGTATCCACACGAACCCGGATTGAACAAACTGAAACAGCACCGGCGGTCGCCGGCCCCGCACCCTTACAACCTCTCCAGGCTTTGCCTCAAGCGTTCCAGCTGGGTCCGCTGAGCGCGTTCACTGGTGCCGCCTTCCACATCGCGCGACTCAAGGCTGGCTTCGAAGTCCAGGAGCCCGGCGATACCACCGGCCAACGTCGGATGTAGCGACGCCCAGTCCGCGGCTTCCAACTCGGCAAGCGCCAACCCGCGCGTTTCGGCCAGGCGGACCGCCGCGCCGGCCACATGATGGGCCTGGCGAAAGGGAACGCCCCGCCGCACCAGGTGCTCGGCCACGTCGGTTGCCAGCATGAAATCATCCATGACGGCTGCCGTGCGGTCCGAGCGGCATTCCATGGTGGCAATGGCTCCGGCCGCAATCTCCAGGGCACCGTGCCAAGTGGCCACCGTATCGAACAAGGGTTCCTTGTCCTCCTGCAGATCCCGGTTGTAGGCCCGCGGCAGGCCCTTGAGGGTTATGAGCAGACCGGTCAGCGAACCGGCAACCCGGCCGGACTTGCCCCGGATAAGTTCGAAGCTGTCCGGGTTCTTCTTTTGCGGCATCAAGCTGCTGCCGGTGCTGTAGGCGTCGGCCAGCTGGAGGAAGCCAAAGGGCTGGGAGGAGTGGATGACGATGTCTTCGGCCAGCTGGCTCAGGTGGACCATGGATAGGGAAGCCGCAAACAGGAATTCGGCCGCAAAGTCCCGGGTGCTGACCGCATCGACGCTGTTGGCGGAAACCGCCTCGAAACCAAGGGCCGCAGCCAGTTTCTCGCGGTCAATGGCAAAGGGATTGCCGGCCAAAGCCCCGCTACCCAACGGCAGCACGTTCACGCGGGCGCGGACCTGACCGAGTCGTTCCAAGTCTCGCACTAGGGGCCAGGCGTGGGAGAGCAGCCAGTGGCTAAAGCGGATGGGCTGGGCCGTCTGCAGATGGGTAAAGCCCGGCATGGCCACACCCAGAAGCTCTTCGGCGCGGTCGGCCATCACCCCGATCAGTTGGCGGAGATCGCCGTGCAAGGCGTCGATCTCATCCCGCAGCCAGAGACGCAGGTCCGTGGCCACCTGGTCGTTGCGGCTACGGCCGGTGTGGAGCTTGCCGGCCACGGATCCGACCAACTCACCCAACCGCCGTTCGTTGGCCGTATGGATGTCCTCGTCGCTCGGGCGCAACTCGAACGTGTCGGACTCCCACTCCGCCGCCACGCGGTCCAGACCGGACTGCAGCTCGGACACCTCCTCGGCAGTAAGCAGGCCGGCTCCACCCAGGGCAGCGGCATAGGCTTGGCTGCCCTGAATGTCAACCCGCCACAGGCGTCGGTCGAAGGCAATTGAATCACTGAAGGCGGCCATGGCCGGAACCACACCGCCCTCAAAGCGACCACCCCACAATTTATTGTTCACGACATCACGCGGATCACTGCAGAAGGGTCAAGGCGTGGGTCCCGGCCGGGGCCCGTAGGCCCCTTCCAGGTTCATAATGGTGACAGAACATTCTGTGCAGACAAACGGACATGGCCGAATCATCCAAGCCCAAGGCTCCCGGATCAACCAAGCGCCCGCAGCACCCGGCGTACCCCAGCGAGCGGGAGATTCTGATCGACCGCCAGCTGGCGGAGGCCATGAACTCGCCCGGCTGGCGCAACCTGAAGGGCAAGGGACGCAAGCTGGATCTCGACCCGCCTCCCGGCGTGCCGCCCGACATGGTCATGGCCCACAAGATCATGGAGGATGCCAACGTACAGCCAAGCTGGCTCGAAGACCGTACGGCCCTGCTAACGAAAATCCAGACCCGGCGGGTACAGTGGCAGCAGCGATTCCGCCAGTTGGGCCACTCCCATCCCCATGCGGCACAGTTGCGGGAGGACTGGACGGACCAGGTCCACCGGGATGTAGAGAGACTGAACCGGGAAATCCGGAACCTCAATCTGGCGTTGCCCCTGTGGCGGCTGGAAGTGGTACCGCTGCGACCGGAGGACGAAATCGCGGAAGCGTCCACTGCGACCAGCGACGACTGAGCCAGCCCGTTCAGCCGTGCCGGCGCATGAACCGGTGCAGGCGGCGCAGGGCCTCCTCGATGTCCTCCATGGAGGCGGCGTAGCAGCAGCGAACGTAGCCCTCGCCGCCCACTCCAAAGGCACTGCCGGGAATCAAAGCCACCTGCTCTTCCACCAGCAACCGTTCGGCGAACTCCATGTCGTCCATGCCGGAGTTGGCGATGCTGGGAAAGCAGTAGAACGCCCCCTGGGGCTCGAAGCAGGGCAGACCCAGACTGTTGAGGCCATCCACGATGACCCGCCGCCGCGCGTCGTATTCGGCCCGCATGCGCAGAACGTGTTCTTCGGCCTCGGGCAGGGTGACCGCGGCGATGGCGGCCTCCTGCGCCATGGTGGGCGCCGACATGATCAGATACTGGTGGATACGCCGCATGGATCCCAGGATGTCGGCCGGCCCCATGGCGAATCCGATGCGCCAGCCGGTCATGGCGTAGTCCTTGCTGAAGCCGCCCAGGTGGATGGTGCGATCCCGCATGCCGGGCAGGCCGGCAAACATGACGTGCCGGTGGCTGCCGTAGACCAGCCGATCGTAGATCTCGTCGGAAATCACCAGCAGGTCGTGCCGCTCGGCCACCTCCGCAATGGCCAGCAGGTCCGTCTCGTCCAGGACCGCGCCAGTGGGATTGTTGGGATAGCTCAGCATCAGCACCTTGGTGCGCTCCGTGATCGCCTCCTCGATCTGCGAGGCCGTGACTTTGAACTGATCCTCGACCCTGGTCGCGATGGGCACCGCCACGCCGCCGGCCAGTTCGACGGTGGCCGTGAAGCTGACAAAGCATGGTTGCGGAACGATGACCTCGTCCCCGGGATCCAACAGTGCATCGAAGGCCAAGGCGGTTGCCTCACTGACCCCGACCGTAATCAGGATCTCCCTGCGCACATCGTATGCCGGGCAGTCGTAGAACTTCCGAAGATGGGCCAGAGTGGCCTCCCGCAGCTGCAGGATGCCGGAATTGTCCGTGTAGGCCGTGCTGCCGCGCCGCAGGGCGGCGACACCGGCCTCCAGGATGGGCTCCGGGGTGACGAAGTCCGGTTCGCCGATGCTGAGGCTGATGACATCATCCAGCGTGTTGGCAATCTCGAAGAAGCGGCGAATGGGAGACGCCGGCAACGCTGCGGCCCGGGCACTGATGCGTCCCGTACCGACGCGGCCGTTGAGCGTTGCACTGTGCTGTTGCATGAAGGACCCCGGTTTGTTCCGACTTCTGTCTCGGCTGCGATTCAGGCGATTGGATCCGGCACGCGTGCGTGCCAGTCCGTGGTGTTTTCGTAGGCGTGGGCCGCGTTGAGGAGGGTCTGCTCCCCCAGATGGGGGCCGATTAGCTGCAGGCCTATAGGCAGGCAGGCCGCATCGGTTCCGCAGGGCAGTGAGATCCCGCATACGCCGGCCAGGTTGACGCTCAGCGTGAACACATCGGCCAGGTACATGGACAGGGGATCATCAATCCGGTCCCCGATCTCGAAGGCCGTAGTCGGAGTAGCCGGGCAGATCAACAGATCGACCTGCTCAAACACCCGGTCGAAGTCCCGCTTGATCAGCGTGCGAACCTGCTGGGCCTTCAGGTAGTAGGCGTCGTAGTAGCCAACGCTGAGGGCATACGTCCCGAGCATGATGCGCCGCTTGACCTCGTCACCAAAACCCTGGGCGCGGGTTTGCCGGTAGTTCTCCATCATCGAACCGGCCTGTGCGCTGTGGCCGAAGCGCACGCCGTCGTACCGGCTAAGATTGGCGGAGGCCTCGGCCGTCACCACCAGGTAGTAGACCGGCAGGGCCATGTCCGTGTGCGGCAGCGACACGGGCACAATCTCGGCTCCCAGCCCCGCCATGTGCTCCACTGCATCCCGCACCCGGTCTTCCACCTCCGGCTGCATGCCGTCGATGAAATACTCTTCGGGCACGCCGAGCTTCAAGCCCGACACATCCCCGTCCAAATTTCGGCTGTAGGCGGGCACCGGGTCCGACACGGTCGTGCTGTCCCTGGAGTCCCGGCCGGCCATGACTTCCAGCAGGAGCGCGGCATCCTCCACGCTGCGGCACAGGGGACCAATCTGGTCCAGACTGCTACCGAAGGCGACCAGTCCGTAGCGGCTGATCCGCCCGTAGGAGGGCTTCAGTCCCACGATGCCGCAGAAGGCGGCCGGCTGGCGGACACTGCCTCCGGTGTCCGTGCCCAGCGCCCCCGGTGCCAAGCCACAGGCCACGGCCGCCGCGGAGCCGCCGCTGCTGCCGCCCGGGACCCGGGTCAAATCCCACGGGTTGCGGGTCGGACTGTAGCCGCTGTTCTCGGTGCTGGAGCCCATGGCAAATTCGTCCGTGTTGGTCTTGCCCAACAGAACACTGCCGGCCGCCTGCAGCCGTTCAACGGCGGTCGCGGTGAACGGCGGCCGGTAGCCCTTGAGGATGCGACTGCCGCAGGTAGTGTCCATTTCCTGCGTGGAAAGAACGTCCTTGACAGCCAGGGGCACGCCCAGGAGCGGTGGTGGTTCGCCGTGTCCTTCGGCCCGTACACGGTCGGCCTCGATGGCCTTGGCCAAGGCCAGTTCGTCCGCCACGTGCAGGAACGCGTGCACGGACGGATCCACGGAACGAATGCGTTCCAGATATCCCGTCGTCAGTTCCTCCGACGTCCAGGCACCGGAGCGAAGCCCGTCCCGCGCGGCACTGACTGTCAGGGTGGTCAGATCGGGTGCAGCCATGGTGTTGCTCACGATCCGAAGAAGGACTTGACGCGGAAGAAGCCTCGGTCCTGCTCAGGGGCGTTGGCCAACGCCTCTTCCTGGGACAGGCCCGGTGCAGGCTCGTCCTCACGGGCCACGTTGGCCAGGGACAGGACATAGGGGGTGGGTGGCACATCGGCCGTATCCACGGCCTGCAGCTTCTCGGCATGGGCCAGAACCTGTCCCAACTGCCCTGCGAACCGCACCACTTCCTCGTCGGTCAGGTCCAGCCGGGCCAGATCGGCCACAGCGCGGACCGTGTCATGGTCCAGATGGGGGGATTTGTCGGAGGTGGTCATCGGAGCCAAAAAAAGCACCGTGGCCTGGTCCCACAGTGCTTCGTTCGCTGCTGACTGCACCGTGGAACCTCGCTGTCCACAGTGCGGGGGCTTAAATCAAGGAGTCACCCGCCTGCGGACAGCTCGGCGGCTGCCGCGGCGGTACCGGATGGTAGCCGCCTGAGGGTTGAATTGCCGTACCAATAGTGCTTGGCGTTCATACTCACAGTATAGGCCAAGCCGGCACATGGTTCTAAAATTCGAACCACCGCGCGCGGCCCGGCCGGGTCCGAACTCCGGCCCCAGACTTTTTGAGGCATGGTGGCAGCATCCGCCGAAGGGGGCTGTGCATCCAGCCCAAGGGGCATCATGCGATCTGCACAAGACCAACCGCACGCGCGATCACGGTTTGGCCAAATGCGGGCGCACCCTTCTATCCCGCCTCCATCTCCAGGCAAAGAACGACTGATGTTTCTCGGGATCCGCACCCAAACACGATACGCAGGCCTCCCCCTGACCTTGCTCATCGTGCTCGGCTTGACGTTGGCAGGATGCAACGGCAATCGCAACCAACCGCCGGGACCAACCCCGATGCCTCCCACACTGTCGGCGGACTCCGAATCGGAACCAACCTCCACCCCGACCTCTGATGTGCCACCGGAACCAACGGACACCCCTGCGGCTCCGGTCACCAACACCACGTCCAACCTGCGTCGCGGACCCGGCACGGACTTCCCCCGCGCCGGACAGCTTCCGGCCGGTGCACAGGTCCAGCCAGTTGCCCAAAACGAAGACGGAACCTGGCTGCAACTGGACTCGGGAGTCTGGATTTGGTCACAGCTGGTAGACCACATCCCGCCGGGCCTGCCGGTAGTCGCCCTGCCGCCGACACCGGTTCCGCCCACCAGCACCCCTGCTCCCCAGACTGCGGCAGTGCCATCTGTCACCGAAGACACCCACAGAAACATGCTTGCGCAACTTCCGGTCGGGAACCGTTCCCACCACGACACCTACGACAGGGACGAGTGGGACCATTGGGTCGATGACGACCGCGACTGCGAGAACGCCCGGGCCGAGGTCCTGATTGCGGAGAGCCGGCAAGCCGTCACCTACCGTGCCAACGGCTGCACCGTCGACACGGGCCTCTGGGCAGGTCCCTGGGGTGGGCGGACGTTCACCCAGGCCAGCCAGGTGGACATCGATCACCACGTGCCGCTCTACAACGCCCACATCTCCGGCGGCCATGCCTGGAGCAGAAACCAGAAACGGGCCTACGCCAACGACCTGTCCCTTGCATCGGCGCTGCAGGCCACGGAGAGCGGAGTCAACCGAGCCAAGGGCGCCGGTGCGCCCGACGAGTGGAAGCCCCCGGTGCAGGCTTCGTGGTGTCGGTATGCCCAGGACTGGGTCGAAGTCAAGCACAAATACAGCCTGCTGGTGACCCAGGCCGAGAAGTCCGCCTTGTCGTCCATGCTGGACACCTGCACCGGACAACCCTACGTGCCCGCGGTCCAACCAGTCCCGCCGGTCCAGGCCACACCGGCCTCTTCGGCCGACGCGCCGCAGTCCAACTTCCCGCCCCTTCGCAGGCAAGGCCGGTACTGCAACGACTTCGACACCCGGGCCCAGTACGAGGCGTTTTATGCCGGCAGGGAGAAGCCTGCCAGCCACGACGGAGACGGCGACGGCCGTTACTGCGAGGCGCTGGATTAGCCCGATCGGACCTGTATCCTCAAGCCCGGGGATTCGAGGGCATCAACCCTTGCTGGTTTCACAACGGCAGGGCCTATCGCAAGCGGTTGACCGGGTCAGGCATTCTGTACGGAGGAAGGCCGATCGCGCCCGACGGCACTCCAACATGTCGCAACCTGTCGGCCTGCAACCTTTCCAAACCACCAGTTCCGTCGGAAACAACCGCATCGTGATCCACACCAACCGCCTAATCCACGAAACGTCGCCCTATTTGAGGCAACACGCCCACAACCCGGTGGATTGGTATCCCTGGGGCGAGGAGGCGCTGGCCACCGCCAAGGCCAATGACCGGCCGATCTTCCTGAGCATCGGCTACAGCGCGTGCCACTGGTGCCATGTCATGGAACGGGAGAGCTTCGAGGACGAGGAGACGGCGGCGGTGATGAACGCCGGCTTCATCAACATCAAGGTCGACAGGGAGGAACGGCCGGACCTGGACGCCATCTACATGGAGGCGGTTCAGCTGATGACCCGGCACGGCGGCTGGCCGATGAGCGTGTTCCTGCTGCCGGACGGCACCCCCTTTCACGGCGGTACCTATTTCCCACCTATTCCCCATCAGGGAATGCCCAGCTTCCGACAGGTCCTCCAGGCCGTATCCGATGCCTACGGCAAGCGCCGCAACGATCTGACCGAACATGGCCGGAAACTGGTCGCGCTCATGCAATCCTCGCAGGACCGGACATCAGGCGATGCGGATATGCCTGCCGCAATTCTGGACAAGGCTGTCCGTCAACTGCGCAATACATTCGACAGCCAAGCGGGAGGATTCGGGGGCGCTCCCAAGTTTCCCCAGCCGATGACCCTGGACTTCCTGCTTGCCTACAGCTGGGAACAGCAGAACCTTGCCGACCGACACATGGCCGAACACACCCTGACCCGGATGCTGAACGGAGGCATCTACGACCAGTTGGGAGGCGGCTTCCACCGCTACAGCGTGGATGCGGTGTGGCTGGTGCCCCACTTCGAAAAGATGCTGTATGACAACGCCCAGTTGATGCGCACCTGCCTACACGCCTGGCAGCTGACCGGCCACAGCGACTACCTGCGCGTGATCAACGAAACCTTTGAATGGCTGCGGCGGGAGATGACCCATCCAAGCGGCGGCTTCTTCAGTGCCCAGGACGCGGACAGCGAAGGCGAGGAGGGCAAGTTCTTCGTGTGGTCACTGGAGGAAATCGAGGAAGCGCTGTCCGAGGAGGCGGCACGCGTTGTCACCACTGTATTTGGTGTTACGGAGAACGGCAATTTCGAGGGCCACAACATCCTCCACCGTCCCGTGGCGCCCGAGGAGGCATGCCGGCGACTGCGCCTGCAGCCGCGCAAGATGCAGTCCGTCCTGGATCAGGCCATGCAGACCCTCTTCGAGGTTCGGGAACAACGGGTACATCCCGACACGGACGACAAAATCCTCTGCGAGTGGAACGGCCTGATGATCCACGCCCTGGCCGAATGCGGATCGGTGCTGGACAATCCCGACATGCTGCGGGCGGCCCGCGAGGCCGCGGACTTTGTCTGGAACCACATGCGGAGCCCGGAAGGCACACTGCTCCGCACCTGGAAAGACGACAAGGCGCACTTGCGCGGGTACCTTGAGGACTACGCCGCCTACGGACGGGCGCTACTGGCCCTGTTCGAGGCCGAAGGGAACATGGAGTGGCTGACACGCTGCCGTACGATCACGGAAATGATGCTCGCGGAGTTCGAGGACCAAGATGATCCCGGAGGATTTTTCCAGACGGGTCACAGCCACGAGGCACTGGTCATGCGTCGCAAGGATATCCAGGACAACGCCATCCCCAGCGGAAACAGCATGGCAGCCGAATTGTTGATCCGACTGGTCTGGGTCACCGACGAACCCAAGTACCGAGCATCCGCCCAACGGGTATTCCAGTTGGCCGGAAGTTTGCTGTCGGGCTACCCGACGGCTGCCGGCCGCATGCTTGCCGCCCTACAGGCCTGGCAGGCGACTCCGCAGGAAATCGTCATCACCGGCGATCCCACCGATCCTGTCAAGTCGGGCTTGGCAAACCAGGCACGACGCATGTACCACCCAAACCGGATCGTGGTGGAGGTGAAGCCGGACCATGGATCCGATCTGCCGCTGTTGGCAGGCAAGACCATGCCGGATGATCAGCCCGCGGCCTGGATCTGCCAAAACCGGACATGCAAGGTACCGGTTCACACGGTGCAGGATCTGCTGGCAAATCTGTGATAGTGTACCTTTCTCAAGAATTTCTAAGCTATGTAGACACAGGGAAGCAACCAAATGACCACCTACGGACTCCGACTGCCCCTGTCTTTGGGTTGTGCAATCGACACGTTCAAACCACAACCATATCTCACAGACCAACCTTGTTTCGATTCGGAACCTTAATTTCAACAATTTGACCAGACCGGCTACCAAACCAGACTGCAAGCATAAGACAGAAGTCGCAAGATAAATTTCTAGTTTCTACAAAGCAGCAACGACAATCTGTTGCACCCAGGCATGAAAGTGCGGACATTGCTTCATTATAATTTCAATACCAATACCTTTAACTGTTGCAACACCATGGACAACCTTGTTATAATTTGGAAAAATTTCCACAATTCTCCTAGAAGGTGCCGATGTCGGGCTGTTATCAATGTCTTCAGGACAGACAAATTGCCTACAAAGCTTTTCAAAACGCAATCTTTGACTTGCGCTAGCACTGATAATACGGGGCAACTCGACATCTGAGGCAAATATAAATGCTTCAAATTCATGTCGTACAACAAATGGAATAAAATTGACTGGATTGCCCAAATCGTCATGGATGCCATTCTGAATGTCCACGGCTGCCGTACGGGACAATGAACCAGTGGAAACATCACGATTAGGAAAGTCACTGGACAAACCGTACAAGTCGAACATCATCGTAGTGGTACGCGACTTGTTTCTGAGTAAATCCATAAGTTTTTTCTTAAAAATGGGATACCGAAGGGACCCACCCTTCTCCCAAGTTCCCCAATGAGTATGCTTAGTTTTGACAATTGCAGGTATGACGAAAACTTCAAAACCCGCCAAATACGGCCTGAGAACCTGTCCAACAAATTGATACTCTGTCTGCCCCTCCACAAGCATGTTGACAACTCTCATCATGGAACCCCAATTACAGTGGAATTCTCCCCATCTTCCCACACTAGGTTGGCCTCCCACAGGTCGCCTAGCGCATAGTCTTCCTGTGCATAATCTTCCAACCAGACTTTGAATCGATCATCATCCAAGTGTCGAAACACTGAAGCACCATCCTGTCTATCGATGCACCACACAGCTTCAGGCGACATCTGATTGACCAATGTAACCGACTGTGTTGATACAATAACTTGCGACTTCGTCGCCACTGACTTCAGCATTTCAGCTAATATCCGAATCGCATGGGGGTGAAGACCAAGTTCCGGTTCATCGATGATGATGACAGGCGGAGGGTTGGGTTGCAACAGCAGTGCAGCAAGGCAAATGAACCGTAGCGTCCCGTCAGACATGGACGAAACATCCATCGGATTTGCACTGAACCGCTCTCGCCATCTGAGTCTGATATGGTCTTCGGCTACCATGTTGGGCCTGAGATGAAACACTTCGAACGTCGGTGCCACCTGTTGCACCAATCTCTCGATCAAAGTGAGTGTGCCTGGAGTACTTTTTGCCAATCCGTACAACCACGCTGCAATATTGCCACCATCTTCGTGCAATTCGGCCGTTTCATGCAGATTCTGAGTCAGACGAGGAGGTGCTTTACTGGTTGTGTTGTGGAAGTGAAATACCTTGTATGCATCAATGTGTTTCAACATGCCTGTTGAAGCAAGTGCTTGGACGTCCCGCAAGCGAGATTCAAATCTGTTTTGAGTAATGGTGCGTGTGTACGGGTGTTTGAATCTATCCTGCTTATGGTAAGAAACAGTCTCCTTGCCAATGGCAAGACGATCGTCTGCTGTAGAGATGAAGTGAATATTATAAGATCGAACTCTGTCTCTCTGTTGTTCCTGAAATGTCATTGATAGGCTCAATGACTGGGTAGTCGAACTTCCATAGTGCATCAACTGGGCAGCACCGCCGTGTTCGACAGCATATCGTTTCAATTGTTGGTCAACAACATGTCGGACGAACACAAAAGCCTCAATGAAGTTCGACTTGCCTGAGGCGTTTGCACCAATCAGCACGTTTAGGTCAGGTTGCAGATTGATGGTTTGATCCCTTATGGATTTGAACCCCTTGATTTCAAACTGCTTCAGGTACTCTTTCATAATCGTGGCAATCTGACGCGGGACAAGAGAGCCGGTTTAACGTTTGGCATTGATGTTACCACATTGGGTTGATCGCTGCTGTAGCATCAAGACGGGACGGCACTGTTTCCATCTCGTTGATGTGGGTTCCAAGCGCGCAAACGGCGAGGGTTCCTACAATGGTGTTTGTGACTACGACCAAGGAGGACCCTCGCCGTGGACTTCATCCTAGTAGTGCCACGAACCTTTAAGAGGTAGGCTGGCGGTGTACGGATTCGCTTGTTGCCTGCCTCGCCATGTCCCTTGCCGCCGCGCCCGTGTCCATGAGCTGCGCCGACGTCGCGTCGGTGCGTCGGCGGCTGCGGGCCTACCATGCGCGCCACGCGCCCTTCTTCGGTCGCCGCGAGCTGCGGGGGCCGACCTCAATGTCGTGGGCACGCAGCAGCTGTTCCTGCGCCAGGCGCGCAGCCGCCCGCGTACCGAGGCGATGTCGGCGCGGTTCACGGAGACGTTGGGCAGGGACACGGAGGCGGCGGCCGGGGTCATGGCAGGGCGGGGACTGAGGGAATCCGTACACCGCGATCCTACCTCTCAAAGTTTCGTTGCACTACTAGGCCCAGCCGACCCTGAACGCCAACGGGTCCTGCCCGGTTCGCCTACTGCCTGTCCCCGTTGCGGAGCCTGCGCTTGGCGGCGCTTCGCCCCTGCCGTCCGACGTGACCTCCCAGCAGCGTCCGCAGGCCTTCCGGCAACTGGTGGTCCGGCTCTATGTACACTGCGTCCGTTTCCGGGGACTGTCCCGGCTCCCCGGCCCCTGCTGCCCGATCCGCGCGACCCGCGCGGCGTGAGCCCTGCCCTGCCCGTGCTCCTGGCTACACAGCTGGTGGCCTTGGCGAGAGGTGCCAACAGCATAGCTGCGTGGCCGCCTACACACACGACCACCGGATCTGGTTCCGGCTGTGGCTGCCTCTGGGCAGGACCACCCGTCCCGGGACACCTACCTGCGACTTGATCCGCCGGCTGGACCCCGAGACGACCCTGCAGAACTGCGGGACGCCAGCACCGACTACGTGCTGGCCGTCAAGCACAACCAGCCCACCCTCCACAGGGAAATGAAAGCGGCCTTCGACGACGCCGAGCGGGGCTCCTTCCGGCCGGAGACGGAGGCCGCCACCCCCTAGAGCACAACCGCGGCCACACTGAGCAGTGCACCAGCACCGTGCTGGGCGGCTCCGGCCTCTGCGAGTAGGTGGCGGACTCCAAAGCGTGGCCCGGCCTGCTCTGAGCGCGACTTTGCGTTTGCCTTGGCCACCCACCCTGGCGGGCACGAGCCCGATCACTGTCTCCGGACCGGTGTTTGGCTATCCACACGACTGACGGAACTGGTCCGGCCGGAACCCACTTCTTACGGCGAACCTCAACCTTTGATGCCCGACATGATCACGCCGCGGATGAAATATCGTTGCAGCACAAAGAACAGAATCAGCGACGGCAGCATGGAAATGACGGATCCTGCCATCAGCAGATGTTCGGTGGGTTCGCCGCGCTGGGCCACGTTTGCCAGGATCTGGGTACGCAGAAACATCAACCCCACCGATACCGTGTAGTTGGTCATGCTCGTGAGATAGATGAGTGGCCGCATCAGTTCGTTCCAGGACCCCTGAAAGAACAGAATGGACAGGGTGATCATCACCGGCACCGACAGTGGCACAAGAATGCTCCGATAGAAACGCATGACATGGCACCCGTCTATCTTGGCGGCATCACTCAAATCGCGCGGAATGCTCAGGAAGAACTGTCGAAACAGGAAAATCGCAAACGGACCACCCCCAAACCAGTCGGGCAGGAACAGAGGCCAGAAGGTATCCACCATCCGCAGTTCATTGAAGATCAGGTAGGTGGGGATCAGTGTCACTTCCATGGGCAGCATCATGGTGGACAACATGAGGATGAAAATGGCCTGTCGGCCCCGGAATCGAAAGTGGGAGAAGCCGTAGGCAACCAGCGATGCCGTCAACACCCCACCCACCGTCGAGGCAACCGTGATAACCGCGGTGTTGCCCATGAAACGGAAAAAGGGCAGAACATCATTCACCTCGATGAAGTTGCGCCACCGAGGAGCAGGGGGAAACCACAGGGGTGGAATGACATTCAGCTCGATGGGCAGCTTGAGGGCACTGGACACCGCCCAGAACAAGGGAAAGCCAAACACAAAGGCCAACACCACCGTCAGGATGTTGGTGAAGACGTCCCATGTCTGAATGGGACCGCGTACGCCTCTGGCAGTCGCGGCGTCACCGGCTGTCATGAGGCCCGATTGTCCGTTTCACCCTCGTAGTGCACCCAGCCGCCGCTGAGCCTGAATTGGATCAGGGTGAACACCAGCACGATGACGAACAGAATCCAGGCCAGGGCCGATGCATATCCCAGCTGCCAGTGGCTGAAGGCCTGGGTAAACAGGTGCAGCACATAGAAGTAGCTGCCGTAGAAGGGTCCCCCCTGCGTGGAAACATACACAGCCCCGAAGATCTTGAAGGCTGCGATCAATCCCGTGATCAACACAAAAAACAGGGTGGGGCTGAGCAGCGGCAGGGTAATGTGGCGAAAGCGACGCCCCCGACCCGCGCCATCCACCTTGGCGGCATCGTACATTTCGCCCGGCACATTCTGCAGGCCCGCCAGCAGGATGATCATGGTGGGACCACCGGCACTCCACAGGGCCAGCAGGATGAAGGTGGGCTTGACCCAGATGCGGGAATTGAACCAGCCCGGGCCTTCGACTTCAAACAGCTTCCAGAGCCACCCGTTGATCAAACCGTAGTCGGGTTGGAATATGTATAGAAACAGGAAGGTGGCCGACACCACCGGCACGATGGAGGGCAGGTAATAGATGGTCCGCCATACGGCGCGCCCCGGGATTCTGCGATCCAACAGCAGGGCCAGCATCAGCGACAGGCATACCCCCAAGGGAACCGCCAACCCCACGTAATACAACGTGTTCCAGAGCGACAGGCCGAAGAGCTCGTCCCTGGCAAATGCCCTGACGTAATTGGCCAACCCGATCCAGGCCGGCTTCAAGGGAAAGGCATATTCGGTAAAGCTGAAGTACAGGGACACCAGCATCGGACCTGCCGTGAACAGCAGAAACCCGACAACCCAAGGGGAAATGAGCAAAAATCCCCACAATTCCTCGACGCGTGCAACACGGCTGCGCGAACGATAGCGGGCAATCATCAAGCACCCGAGCAGGGACCGAGGGTCGCTGCGCACCTTGCGGCGGCAGCAACCCTCAACCGGTGTGGCGAACCAATGGAATGGCGCTCAGGCAGCTTCGACGGCCGGCATGTCCAGGATTTCCTGGATTGCCTCCTGCAATCGTTCACACCCCTCCTGGGCACCGAGCTCGTTGAGATAGATGCCCTCGAGCAATGGCGCCGTAGCCTGGATCACTTCCGAATCACGTCCGTTATGGGGAGCCGGGAAAGGCTTGACATCCTTGAGAACCTGAAAATGCGGAATGATCAAGGGATCGTTGGCCACACTCGGATCCTCAAACACGTCATACCGCAATCCGGGTTCACCAATGCGGCCGATGCCCTCGACGCCCACTTCCTGGCTCGACAGATACTTGATCCACTGGAAGGTTTCGTAGGGGTGTTCGCTGGAGCTCCAAATGGGGAAATTGTTGCATCCGGCAAATCCGCCGCGCTTGCCGGTAGGGCCCTTGGGGCCGGGCACCAGGCTGAAGGTCAGGCCTTCCGGCGTGATGTCCCCCAGATAGGCCCCTTCCCACACACCCGAAAGGGCCGTCGCCAGTTTGCCGGACGACCAAAGCTGCTGCTTGGCCGCGGAATCAGCCATCACCGGCAATGCTTCAACCTCGTGATACATGTCCTGAATCCACTGCATGCCGGCAACCGCGCCGGGTTCGGCCCAGGTGGCTTGGGAACCGTCTTCGTTCAGAGGCCATCCGTCATGGGCGGAAATCAGCGTGAGATTGGCCTGGTACCAGGCACCAAACCAAATGCCCCAGCTGTCCGACTTGCCGTCGTCGTCCGTGTCTCGGGTCAACTGGGCCGCGGCGTCTCGCAGGTCGTCATAGGTCCAGTCCTCCGTAGGCAGATCCACGCCCGCGTCCGCGAAAATTTCGGGCGCAAAGTAGAGGCCGGCGTGACCAGCATGGCCGTTCACGGGCAGAGCGAAGAGCTTGCCGTTCACCCGGTTGGAACTGAGCGGCCCTTCGATGAAGACGGACAGGTCGTAGTCGTCCAAGGCCACGAACTCGTCCAGTTCCTGCAACAGTCCGCGGGTGGTGTATTTGCTCATTCCGAAGTGGGAGGCATGTCGGAAAGCGTCGCCTGCGGTCCCGCCCGCGATGCGGGCCATGATGGTTTGGTCGTAACCCTGCGGGATGACATCCACGGTGACCTGTATGCCTTCCTGTTCCGCATTGAATCGCTCAGCCAATTCCTTGCGGTATTCCAAATCCTGAACCACATTGCGGTCGAACATCACGATCTCGACGACCGCTTCATCGGCCGGTGCCATCCCGGCGGCATCACTCGATGGAGCGGCCGGCGTCGCCGGCACACAGGCCATCAACACCGATGTGGCGCCAACGCCAGCCAATCCGCGCAGGAAGCCGCGCCTTGACATTCTCTTGGTGTTCATTGCATCTCCCGTAACTTTGAAAGAACCGCCCCAGAGGATCGAAGATGCCGAACCTTGCAGTTCAACGACGGCACCGTACAGGCATAAGGCAGTGGTGCATTATGGCAGATCGTCACGACCGCCGTGCGCGACCTCGGCCGATGACCATGAATCTCAGGCCACGGACAGTGTCGGACGTGCAAGGTTCAGGATTCCGACCGGTTCGCGGACAGGTTCCGGATCCGCTTGCAGGACCGTCTCAATGATGACCGGCAGAATGGTGAAAATGGGGCCAAGCCAAGAAGCTACAAGAGACTTAACAACGCCGTGGGCATGTGTCGGCAGGGCGGCAGTACTGGTCCATCCAGACATGGTGCCGCTTCCAGATCAGGTAGCAATGGGCGAGGAGGACGAGCCTAAACGGTGCAAGATGAACCGGCCGCGCGGCATCCAGGTGGACAAGGCCGGCACCTTTTGCGCGGGCGTTAAGGTGCACCGCGTCCGGGTACTCAGGCAACGTGCGACCGGGGTACCGCCCAGTAGTCCTCCACACGACGCGCTTCTTCGGCTCCGGGCCATGGTGGCATGGTGATGATGACGAAGCAGAGGTCTTCGTCGCCCGTATTGCGGAACTGGAAGTGCGTTCCACAATCGATAGTCAGGGCGGTGCCTGCCTCTACGTCAAGTACCGACTCCGTCCCCTCGCGCCGGCGCCAGACCTGACCCGTTCCGGCCAGGCAGTACCACGCCTCGTCGACCGTGGTGTGGACGACCGCCATGGAGACGGCATCCCGCGGCAGCGTGCAATGCACCATGCTGCCCTGAGCGACGGCCACCAGTTCGCGAATCTGCGAACCGTCGGGCGCGACAACCGCCCTGCCGTCCCCGAGACGCATAGTTTGCATTACACACCCTCCGGCGGAATTACGTGGGGGGCATCCGGATCCATCAGCACCGTGGACTCGTGGGAACCGCCGGGGACGCGAAGACCCTGTCCTCCGACGTGGACGAAGTGGGCACCTGACAGGGCGCGTTGGCGTTCGGGATGGGCAGGCTGAGACTGAAGTCCACGACAGGAGGCCTGATTGGTTGTTGTGACAAGACCGTTGCAGAGCCGTCTTTTGTGCGTCCAAGGCTGCTGCATCAACGAGATCGGAATAATGCCACCATAGGGTGCCATTGGTGGTATCAACCCGAAGTCACCGGTTTGGCCCTCGGGCCACGATGGGGTGGTGCAGCCGAGCGCCATCAAAGGCTCAGGTCTGCCCGTTCGGTGGCCGCGGTGGTCGGCATCCGTTCCCAGACTGCCTGCGCAGTCCACCTCAACAGGTCGCCTCTTGACTCTTTAGTTCTTTAGTCTTGCAAAGCAGTCATGCTGGTTGCAGTACATCACCCGTTCCGCGTAGGCCATCGCCTCCCGTTCCGACAGGTGTCCCTCGTTGACTTCCTGCTGGAGGGTGTGGGTTAGCCAGTACCTTGCCTGCATGGCATAGGCATAGGACGCAATCGGCCAGGACGTGTCAGCCCCGAACACGAACACCTTGTTGGCCGGAACCGAGTGGATGGCGTGGCGCAGGAAGTTCGACGCATCCAACGGATTGATGCTCCAGGCCCAACACATGTCTACATAGGCATTCGGATAGTGCTTAGCCAGGGCTGCCAACTCCATCGAATACGGATAGGAGTTGTGCATGAGCACAAAGTCCGTGTTCGGATGAGCCGCCAGCAGCCCGCACAGGTGCTCGCAGGAGATGAAGTTCAGTGGCATGCGGCTGTGGCCGGCGTAGTAACCGGTATGGATCTTGATTGGAAGCGAATGCTCGGAAGCCAGGCTGCTACACACATCCAGGAACCAGTCGCCCAGCAGATTGTGTTCCTCGGGGGTCAGCTCCTTGGGTGTTTTCAGGTACCGGTCCAATAGACGGGCCGCGTCATCTCCATCCCTCTTCTGCCAAGCGAGCGTGCGAACGTAGGCGTGCTGCGTTTTGCAAGCCACTGCCTCCGCCCCAAAACGTTCGAATAGCTTTGCAACTGCGGCCTCGGCCGACCGCAGATCCGTAACCTCCTCGCCCGTGAGCCGTCCCAGAGCCTCCCTGTCCGGTTTGCCGACCACCAGATCCCACAGCGAAATGTCGTAGAGGTAGAAGTCCGAATCCTCCTCGTCGGGCACGATTTCCATCGTGAAGTCGTCAATCTGGACGTGATCCAGATGCGCGTCCTCCTGCAGGATTTGCAAGCGGGTTCGGGTTCGCATCAGCTCGGCATGAGTGCCTTGAGCATCCGTCAGGGTTTCCGGAGTCAACTCCTCCAATCCGTAGAAGTGCTCGGCGGCCAACCGCACCGCCTCACCGTAGCCGGTGTGCCGGCAATGGCCCCATGCCTCCTCCACAGCGCGGAAGCGTTCCGCGACGGACCCCGCCTCCGGATTGAACATGTCGTCGACAGCCTTCTGGCTGGCACCGGCCACGACCAAGTCCGCGATCACGTAGTTCTCCAAGAGTGCCCCCAGGATATCCACCTTCTCCGGTGTGAAATCGGTATGGCGCTGCAGGTGCTCATGGGTATCGCAGAGAGGCGTTTCAAGGACCTGGCGCACAAGATCGGAGTCGCCAAGGGAGGACCAGCAGGAGAGTTTCGGATTCATGGAATTCCTCGGCCCGGTGCGGGCGACTGGTTGCTTGATGTGAACTTGCGACGGGTCGGATTGTTGATCGGAGGCGCATCCTGAGCCGGAGCGGACTACAACCCGCCTCAAACCAGGGAAACCCCATGCCAGGTTAACTTTCGTCGCTGATAGACATGTTGAAACCTTCCCACAGGTCGCGGACAACCGTGCCCTGGGACTGCTGTGGCGGTTCTATTCCCATGATGCGGCACAGCGTGGGAACCACGTCCGCCGCATGGATGTATCCCAGCTGATTGGTGTCGCGTTCATAGTCCTGCTTGAGCCCGGGACCCGCGATCAGGAACGACCCGAAGGTTGACGAAAAACCATTGTCCGTGGGCAGAAAACCGCCGTGGTGGGCACCGAACTCCAAGGGTGCCCCCGCGTTGCCGCCGCCGACAATGCCCTTCCATTGGGGATAGTAGCCGCTGACGTAGTCGTGTTCGTACACGAAGACCACGTCGCCGCACTGGTCGCCCCACTGGCCTAGGATGTAGGCATCCCGCCGGGGTAGGGCCATGGCCATCACCGCTTGTCCAGTCTCCTCGTCCACCCAAGTGCGGAGGGCCGTCAGCAATTCCCTCTCGATGTCGTTGAACCGATCGGAGCCCCGCTCTGCGTTGATTGTGATGTCAAAACCGCGCCGACGCAGGTATGCCTTGGTGCGTGTCCAGTCGATCTGGTCGCTCGCCAACCGATCCTGATCCTCCGCCACCGCCGCTTCACCGTCCCGCAACACAAGGAAACCCGAGTCGCAGAGGAACTTGCGTACGTTGACCACGCGCACGTCCGGATAGGCCCCGTGGTCGGCCAGCACACCGACGTATACGTCGTCTCCGGCCAGCTCCGCCTGGGTCTCCTGCATCTTGGCGATGATCCCATCCCCGATCCGATACGCCTGCCTGAACATCTCCATGTGCTCCTCCTTGCGGGCCGGATCGAAGCCGGGACAGACCGGATCGACATCCGCCAGGTGAATGTGGTTCAGGTAGTCATACAGGTGCCAGTGGCAGGTGAAGTAGGTGCTGTCCCTCTCCGTCAACATGTAATGGCCCACTTCCGCAAACCAATTGCCCTGATACTCGCACTCCTCCAGGGCCGTGGCAAAGTCGGTCATGCCCGAGGTGTAGGGAATCATCGAGGCATGCTCCTGGTACGGGCCGAACCGCACCCGCAGCAGATCCTCCAGTTCCGTATCCCCGTAGCTGTAGCCGTGCACGTGGGTGACCTGGCTGCGGTAGAGCTTGAGGTGGTTGCCCCCGGGGTCCAGTTCCATGACCTTGAACCGCAAGGCGGCTTCGACATGGCCGTCCGGGATCGCGAAGCTGTCCACCAGCCAGTCCGTCCATTCTCGGACTCCCGACGAGGCCAGGATGCGGCTTCCGTCCTTCCCGCGCGCCAGATGAACCCGGTCGTACTCCTCGGTGGACGCGGTCACCAACACAGAGTAGCGCTGTGCGGTGTTGCCGAACCTGGACACAATCTCGACTTCCGTTTCAAGCGGCGGTTTGTGACTCGCCGGCAGATTGCGCCAGTCGACCGCCATGGTCAGCCCGGAGATGCCCTGGATGCTTCTTGAGCCGGCCACCGGGGCACCGTCATGGCCGATCATGAAGTCGTCGCTGCCGGCTCCGGTCTCGTAGGCTTGGCAGGCTGCCACCTCAAACTCGGTGTGGGCATGGCCCGGATGGCCCAGTCCGTCCAGAATCGTGCTGGTCGCGGCACCCGAAGGGAAGGCCCCCGGGTAGTGCAGGGCCGTACCCTTCAGACCGGCCCGTTCCAGCGCGTTCCATATGCGGTCGGCCCGATTGCTGCGCCCGTCGAAACTGTCAATGTCCTCACCTGAAGACAAGGTGGTTTCCCATGTGGACACCTGATGGGTTCCGGTGTGCGCTCCGGTGGACAGTGTGGCCCAGTTGGTGGGCGTCCAGACCGGAAAGGAGCAGAAGGTCTGGTTGTGGGTGCCTTCCGCCATGAGACGGGCAAATGCAGGCAGGGAACCCTCCTGGGCGAAGTACCTGACCATGGGCAGAATGAGGCCGTCCATGCCAAATGCATACACTCGTTTCGCCATGGAGCACCTCGCTCATCAATGTCGACAGATCCTGAATCGCTGCTCCGCGGTTCAATTGGCCAACCCGCGGGGGACTTCCCCTTTGGACCCACAGAGCACCTCGTCACCATTATCGCTGCCCCTTGGTCCAGCCGAGGCCGACGGTACCATGCAACCACATCCACCGGACCGGCGCAACGAGTCGGATACGGGTGGACTACGCGTCGGAGCCGGAACTCCCGACATGAGGTCTCCACAATGCCGGAATCCGGTTTGCCAACCGACAGTCAGGCCCTATATCCCAAAGTGCAGCCTGGAATCCGGATCCGCTGCATGCTGCTCATTGGGTAGCTATACCACCGCCTGCAAGCCACATGCCGTGCCTTTTGAACCCGTTGTGCCGTCTCAAGTTCCCATACCGACAGGTTTGCTGACACAATGGAGAGGTCCGAAAACCGACACTGTCGGCCACGCCGCCCGCGGTATGGTCGTCTGCAACCAACGATGGCCGCTTGTAGTGGCCGGACCGCCCAGTTCCGCCAAACCAAGGAAACAACCCAGCCGTGCCTCTGCCACTGAACCATGTCCGTAGCCAGTTCCCCTCGCTCCAGGAGCGCTACAACGGCGCGCCCGCGGTGTTCTGCGACAGTCCGGGCGGATCACAGATGCCTGAATCCGTGGTCATGGCCATGCAGGAATACCTGGGTCGCTTCATGGCCAACACGGGTGGCCGGTTCGCAACCAGCATCGCCACGGACGAAGTCGTGGCGGAAGCCCATCGGCTGGCTGCCGATTTCATGCACTGCACACCGCAGGAAGTGGTGTTCGGCGCCAACATGACCAACCTGACCTACCTGATCAGCCGCAGCGTGGGCCGGACCCTGAGCCATGGGGACGAAATCATCGTTTCGGAACTCGATCACGAGGCCAATATCGCGCCTTGGCTCCAGATGGCCGAGGAGCGCAACCTGGTCGTCCACTGGGCGCGGGTCGACCGGGAAACATGTACGCTGAATTTGACGCAGTTGCGATCGCTGATTGGTCGGCGCACGCGTCTCATTGCGGTGGGACTGGCCAGCAACTTCTCCGGTTCCATCAACCCCGTGTCCCAAATCGTGGCGTGGGCCCGTGCCGCAGGCGCCATGGTGTATGTGGACGCGGTGCACTACGCACCCCATGGATTGTTGGACGTGCGCGCGCTGGACTGCGACTTCCTGGTGACCAGTGCCTACAAGCACTTCGGCCCCCACCTGGGGGTCCTCTACGGGAAGCAACGCCATCTCAATCGGCTGCCGGCCTATCAGGTAAGGGCGCACGACGGGTCGCTGCCCGGCAAGTTCGAAATCGGCACTTCGAACTTCGAGGCGCTGGCCGGCTTCTGCGCCTGCATCCAGTACATCTCGTCGTTGGCGGCCGGCGATCCCGAACTTCTCATCTCCGCATCCCGGCGCGACATGATCGTGGCCGCGCTCGGACTGATCCGGGAGCACGAGCGGAACCTAATGAACCGGTTCCTGGAGGGTCTCCGCAACCTGGCCGGCTACAGACTCTACGGCCTTGCCTCGGCCACCGACCGGGTACCCACTTTCGCCCTGCGCCGGGAAGGGACCACTCCCAAGCAACTGGCGGTCCACCTGGCCGAACGCAATATCTTTGCCTGGGACGGCAACTTCTACGCCTTGGCCGTCGCCGAAGCCTTGGGTGTGGAACAGTCCGGGGGCGTACTCCGTATTGGCTTTGCCCACTACAACACCGAGGGCGAAGTGGATACGGTCCTGGAAGCGCTCGACTCGGTTCGCCCTACGGAATGACATCGGCATGCCTTCTCCACTGAAGGCCTCGCTCAAGGCGGCGAGGCGCCTCGCCATCCGCAAACAACTGCTCAACAGCCACGCGCTGCTTCGGTCCGAGGCAGACAAACGGGCCATTCGCAAGGTTCTGGAGGCTCTCCGCTGCATCCAGATTGATCCGATCCGCGCGGTGGAACGAACCGAGCTTCTGGTCCTGTGGAGTCGCCTGGGCAACTTCGCTCCGGGCCTGCTCAATGAACTGCTCTACACCGACAGGCTCTTCTTCGAAAACTGGGCCCACTGCGCTTCCATCTGTCTGATGGACGACTACCCGTTGTTCCTCCACCGGATGCAGGCCTTTGCCGCGACCAGCGAGACGGACGGCAGTCGCACGGCCCAATGGATAAAGCAAAACGGAGCCCTGTTGGCACAAGTCAGGGAGGAGTTCCGGATGCGCGGCCCCCTTGCCGCGCAGGACATCACCATCGAGATACCGCATGTACCCTGGCACTCCACCGGCTGGACCAGCGGCCGCAGCGTACCGCGCATGCTGGACCACCTGTTCTTCCGGGGCGAATTGATGGTGGCGCAGCGTTCCGGCAACCGCAAGGTCTGGCACCTGACCGACGAGTTCCTGCCATCGTGGGCCGATCGCACACCCATGACCCCGGATGAGTGCTGCCGTCGAGCCGTGCCATTCGCCCTGAAGGCACTGGGCATCGGTACAGCCCGGGACATCAAGCACCACTTCATGCGCCACGCCTATCCCGACCTGGAGTCGGTCCTGGCATCCCTGGCAGCGGATGGAACCATCCTGCCCGTCGAACTGGTGGACTCGGACAACAGAGCCGGGCCCGGCTCGTGGATGGTCCATGCCGAGGATGCCGAGATGCTGCAGCGCCTGGAGGTCGACTCGAACTGGGAGGGCCGCACCGTGCTGCTGTCCCCGTTCGACAACCTGATTTGCGACCGCAGGCGCAACCTGCCCCTGTTCGGCTTCGACTTCACAATCGAAATTTACGTGCCGGTAGCCAGACGTCGCTACGGGTACTACGTCCTTCCGATCCTGTCAGGCGACTCGGTGCTCGGGCGGGTGGACACCGAAATGGACCGGAAGCGGCACGAACTGCACTTCAAGGCACTCTATCTCGAAGAGGGGCGGGAGCGCGACCTGCACCTCGCCGAGGGCCTCGTCCGGACCATGCAGGAGCTGGGGATGTTTCTGGGCGCGCAACGAATCAAACTGGGCAGACGTATGCCGGTCAAATGGCGGCAGGCCCTCAGAACTCACTTGTGAGTCTTGTGATCGGCTGGACGGCGGCGAGGGGTAGTGGTGCGGAGTGGTTCCGGCACCCTCGCGGGTTTGCCGACTCCGTCTGGCACGGGGTTGCAGACATCAAAGTCGCTCGCGCGGGTTGGCTGTCCCAGCAGCACATCCTATCCCCGCTTCCACATTCCCACATGGGCAGTTGATAGAATGGGCGTTGTCGGCAGGATGACCAACCAGATTCCAGGCATGGGTACGAAGCAGGCAACCTCACTGGACCGGGGACGGGGACACCCGGATCCCTTGGCTCTAGCAGTGGCCCGGGAACTCCAGCACCAGCTCCCTGAAACGCAGGAAGTGGTGCTGTTTGGCAGCCGGGCCCGGGGTAACTGGCACCTCTGGTCCGACCTTGACCTGGCAGTGATTGGCGATAGTTCCGACAAGCAGGAGCAAAACGCCCTGCGCCAGCAGGCCAAGAGAATTGTCGAAGACCTGTACCACAAGGCTCTGTACGTACAGGTGGTGCCCATACCTCGAACAGAGTTTGAGGCTTTGCGAACGTCATTGCCACATCTTGTGGGGCAAGTACAACGCTGGGGCATTAAGCCCAATGGAGAGCGGCTCCCACACATGACGCAAAACAACCCTTGGCCCGGGGTCCAAACGCGCCTGCAATCAGTTCGTCGGCACCTGGTAAAAGCACTCAAGGCATTGGCTGTTGAAGACTCGGACAGCGCCATTCAAAATGCACAGGGAGTGTTGGAGACCACGCTCAAGGCAGCACACGGCGCCCTTGGCGGCGATCCCGAGAACACCCACGACCTGCAGGAGTTGATCGACACTTTCCCTGAAGCATATCGGGACTGGCTGGACGGTATGCTGTCGAAGGAACAAATGGAGGAACTGACCACTTTCCGGGTGAAGAGTGCGTACAGTGGCGAGGACATTCCCTGGCCGACGGATTCCGCAGAATATCTTGTTGATGCAGTGCAGGACCAATGCGGACGCTTGGCGGGTCTGATCTTGGATTTCTTGGGCAAGACCCCGCATGAGGTGGGATACGTCGAGTGGGTAGGGGAAGGCCCCTTGGCCGGTTGGGAATCCGTTGCGTTGGATTACTTTTCGCCTGTTGAGGTGGAACTTCGGCGGGACACTGAGGACGCCATCGGACTGTTGCACAGGCATATGTCTGCCATCTTGCCCGCGCAAGGTTTGAATCGTATAGAAGCTGCCTGGCGCGAGAAAGGTGCGCCTCCGGATGCAGTGGATCGAATGTTCCAAGTACAACGGGAGCCCTCTCAATGGCAGTCCCTGCTACCGGGCGATGCGGCATTCGATAACGACGATACCCAGGCATCCGACAACGACACCTGCCCACCGCCACCAGGCCCATAACAGTTCGCTGATCTCTGCGGTTTTCTGCCGGTTGCCGTAATGACCTGATGATTGCCGGTGTGCGGCCATGGACAAAACCCCGGCGTGGGAACCAAGGCCTCCGGCGGACGATGGAACCGAGGCTCCCGTGACCGCCATCCCCAAGTCCAGCAAACCCGACACGCCGCCGGCCCGGCACAAGGGCCACCGGATCGCACTGGCCCCCACGACCCGCCAGGCATCCCTGCTGGCGCAGCATCCGGGTTATGTCTGGTTCGCTGGCAATTGGACGTTGGACACGTTTCAGGCGGCACCGGACGATGGTGCACGGCTGTCGGACTTGGATCTGCGTGATGACTCCACTCGCGACCAAGGCGACGCGCAGTCGGACCTCCGTTGGTGCGCGGCCATTGTTGTCGGTTTATGGCACGGCAGGTGCCAGCCGGCTGCATTCCAGCCCCCGCCCAAGGCAAGTTTGCGATCCCGCCCGGCCGAGGGCTGGTTCGACGCGTGCTTTGCGGGGTCGTTTAGGATCGTTGTCGAGGGCCGGGACCGTTTGCTACACGCTGTTCACGTTCAGAGCCTGTTTCGAATGTACTTTGGTCCGATGCGGGAAGCATATAGAAGGGGTCCGGAAGCCCTCCACCGAGAGTTTGGAGGTCCGTCCGAACCGTGCGGCGCATGTCGGGCTGCAAGGTGACCGGCCTGGCCAGAACCGACCATACTCCGTGCCGGCCGAAGGCAACTGCATCGTTCGGAGGACACATTGCTTGGTCGGTTAAGATGGTTGGCAAGGCCTGCGGGATTCACACCTCGCCGAGCGCGTCCCTGCGAGGTGCGGGACGCGCGCATTCAACCGCCAACCCTTGCGGGCCCGGCGGTCGGAACAGCCAAGAAGATCAGTTCGGGAACAGGTCATGAGCGTACAGGCAATGCCAAGGGACTATTCGCTCACGGGAGCCGCCGAGCGAGCCGTTCCCTTGGACGATTTCGATATCGAGTCGCGGATGGACGGTGTTTGGTGGAAGCCCACGCTGCCGCGCCAGGAGATGCGCGCCTTCATGGAACGCACCGACGGCCCTGCCCTGGCGCATTTCGGCCTCTGGTTCGTGCTGCTTGCCGCCAGCGCCGCATGGGCAGTAACCACTTGGGGAACGTGGTGGGCCATTCCCGCGTTCCTGGTCTACGGAACAATCTATTCGTCGTCGGATGCCCGATGGCATGAATGCGGACACGCAACGCCTTTCCGGACCCAGTGGCTAAACGAGCTCTTCTACCACATCAGTTCGTTCCTGACGCTGCGGGAGGCCTACATGTGGCGCTGGAGCCACTCCCGTCACCATACGGACACCTACTTCGTAGGCCTCGATCCCGAGATCCAAGTGCAGCGGCCCGCCGATCTGCTGAAGATCGTCATGGACTTCCTCTATCTGCGGAGCGGTCCGCCCGAAGTCTGGCGCGTGGTGCGCAACGCCTGTGGCCGGCCCGGGCCGGACGTGCGGCACTTTGTGCCGGAGGCGGAACGGAGCAGGATGTACTGGTCGAGCCGGGTCTACGTGGCAATTGTGGCCGCCTTCGCCATTTGGTCCATCGCCATCTGGAGCTTCCTGCCCATGATGTTCATCCTCCTGCCGCGGTTCTACGGAGGATGGCTGCATCAACTGCTCGGCCTGACACAGCACGCAGGTCTCGGAGAAGACACGTACGACCACCGGGAGAACACACGCACTGTGTTGGTCAATCCGGTCTACCGCTACCTCTACATGAACATGAACTACCACATCGAGCACCACTCCGTGCCGATGGTTCCCTACCACGCGTTGGGGCGGTTCCACGAGGCCGTGAAGGACCAGATGCCGCCCGCCTACCCCAATCTGTGGGCAGTGTACAAGGAAATGATTCCGGCACTGATCAAGCAGGCCACGGAAGATCCCGGCTACCAAATCATGCGTCCGATCCCCAAGGAGAAGGACAGGTCGACAGGAGTGGAATCCATAGCCGCAGCCTCAGTGGACAGTGAATGGATCGAGGTCTGTTCCGTCGGCGAACTCGATGAAAACGATGTCCTGCGCGTGGACCACGGAGGCAGGGTCTTCGCCGTATGCCGCCTGGAAGGGGATGCCTATCACGCCACCGACGGCCTCTGCACCCACGAATACGCCGACCTGACCAACGGCATTGTTTTCGACGGAGTCATCGAGTGCCCGCTCCACAACGGACGCTTCGACATCGTCAGCGGCAACGCGGTCCGCTCACCCGCCTGCGGCCGTCTGCAGACCTACCCCATCGAAGTCCGAGGTGACAGCATCTTCCTGCGCGTGCGCGCCGGAGATTGAAGGACGACAGCCTCAGGACGAGGCACGGATCGGTTTCACCGCACAATTCGGGAGCGTGGCAACAGACGCCAAGCCGCGCCACCTCCGGCGACAACACCGCCCAGTCCCCGGCTGCGGGCATGGACCCCAACGCGCCGGGGACGTGGTTGCTGCCGGCACGCGGCACGCAAAGTCCGTCCTGGTCCATTCCGTCTCCCTACGACTTCTATGCCAGCCATCGGGTGTCACCCGGCGATTGGATCGCGCGTCTTGAGTTCCGGGAACAGCGAGAAGTCGCGGTCCCGAGTCAGGAGCGCTTCAGCTCCATGGGCGACACATAGGGCGGCTATTCTGGCATCATGGACGACACCCCCCATGACTCGGGATCGTCTCACGAAGCTCACCAGCATCTCCAGAAATTCCTCGGTCTCACCAATCAACCGCATGGAGGGAGAGGAGCATGCATACGCCACCTGTTTCCTGCCGATGCCTGTGGCATCCTACGGGTCATGGACAGGAGCCACCGCCTTTCCCAGTTCGGCGCACGTGTGCCTCGCGTCTCCCCTGCACGGCCGTCCCTAAAGCGGTCGGGAAGCCCTGGATGATGTCGCACAAGGTCACGCGCAGCCTGCACAGCCAGGAGCTGAACCGGTCCAAGTACGAGCGCTTGTCCGACTTGGCCGCGCGGTGCGGACAGGTTCGGATGGATGCCTGGCGACGGTGCCGCGGGGTGTCCACGGCCCTTCAATCCCCCTCATCCGCGATATCTGGACGGACGAGGGCTACGCCTGGCACGGTCTCCCGGCGCGCCTGGGCAAGGCGACTCCGGCGGATACCCTGGGCGACATCGCGGCGGCGCGGGAGGCAGCCAAGGTGCCGGTCAAGCGCGCCGTGCGGCACCGCACCCGGGGTGACAATGCCGAGCGCCAGCGGCTCTACTCGCTGCTGAAGCGGAACCGCTGGACTGAGGATCCCTTCCTGCACCAGCGGATGCGCCAGGTCTGGCGCGGCGGCCGCTCCCGTGCCACCAACCAGATCGTGGCCGACGCGGGTTCCTACACCGCGCAGGTCTGGCACGGACGGGCCTGGGGTCTACCTGCAGTCCATAGACCGCGGCCAACGCATCGCCATTCCGCTCAAGGGCACGCACCTGCCCTCCGGCACCTTCCGCATCCTCCTGCAACCCGACGGGCAGGTGGCGATCCACTACGCCATGGCCGAGGAGGAAGTATGCAGCACGCTCCCTGCGGGGCTGCCACCGTGGGCGTGGACAAGGGCTACACCGAGGCTTACACGGACAACGAAGGGGAGCGGCACGGCGAAGGGTTGGGCAACCTGTTGTCCGCCGAGGGCGACCACCGCAAGGTCAAGGGGCAAAGGCGCAACCAGCTACGGGCGGTCGAGCAGAAGCACCTGGCCCAGGGCTTAACCCGCAAAGCCCACAACATCCGGAAGAACAACCTGGGCAACTAAAAGTGGGACCCCGGCGGCGGACTCGGCACCACCAGCAGGTGCGCAACCATCTCTGCCAGGCCGTCCAGGCCGTCGTGGACAAGAGGGACACGATCGCCTGCGAGGACCTGTCCGCCCTCATGCCGTCGGCTCCGTACCGCCACCGGGACACGACCCGCCGTCTGAACGGGTGGGTCAAGGGCGTCATGGCGGATACCCTCACTTCGATATCCCAACGCAGAGGTTCTGCGTTGGCCTTGGTCAATCCGGCCTGCACATCGCAAATCGACTCCCGCACGGGGCTGTTGCAGGGCCGGCGTCGCGGGGACCGGTTTTACTGTTCCGACGGGTTTGTGCCGGACGCGGACACCAAGGCCGCCTGTAACATTCCGGCGAGGCTGTACGACGACGGGATTGCGTTGTACATGCCCTACAGGGACGTGCGCGCCCTGCTCGCGGAACGAACTAGGACCGCGGTGGGGACTGCCCGCCCCGGACTCGAGTTGCGGGGGCTTGCAACGCCGTCCCCATCAACCGAGAGCGAAGTACCCAGAACCCACAAGGTTTGAGGAACAGGTCCAAGCAACGAGTTGACGCCACGATTGCTCTGGGCTGGTGGCACTATCCTTCCAGATACGAGGGTTGGTTACAACTACTGAGGAATTCGTAGCAGCAAGGCCATGGAATCGCCCAAATGCCGTTGCCTTCCGCCAACGCGCGCATGAGCGACGCGGCAGCAACGTGATGTCTCGATTCGCGCCGGTGGGCGTACACGAGGAGATTCGTGTCGACGGCCATCACCGCAGCTTGGACTCCCCGTATATCTCCCCCCGAAGATCCTGCCAAGAATACGCCTCCAAGGGGTCCCTCGCGCCCGCATCGCCCACGCTATGGTCGGGCAGATGGTAGCGTGGGCTGGGAGCCGTGGCGGAAAGCACCTGGCGAAGGCCCTCTTCGACCACCGCGCGCAAGGTACGTCCGGTTCGCTATGCGTGCCGCTTCGCCCGCAGTAGCAATTCGTCCTGGATGTCAAGTGTCGTCTTCATGTCATCCATGCTAGCCATATCGACGTCAATGGTCAAGCCATACCGTAGATGGGCACCGATGCCCACACACATTGCAACAGTGCCGCGCTCGTGCCTGACATGCGCCTTGACAGTTCCGGATACACCTTGTCCAAGCCTGTTACCCGCAGGGACAGGAGCAGGTGCGCTGCGTCGCAGGGCATACCGACGACAATCCGTATGGCCGACAGCCGTGCACATCCCATACCATTGGGCGAGTACCCAGCGGAACCCACCCGTTTTCCTCATGCAGATCGGAGATCTTATGTCAAATAATGCCCTGAAGGTCCACATTACAGGCGTCTATGGCCTTATCGGCAATCTTGTCTACAACCACCTCAACAGACAGCCGGCCCGCTATGACGTGTACGGCAGCAGCCGACGCTCCGCCAGCTCCACCCGCGCCGATGCCGATGCTCTGGTACCGCTGCCGGACACGCACTTCGTGCAGGCCGATCTGGGGGATGCCGACGCCATGCAGCAAGCCATTGCCGGCATGGACGCCGTACTGCACATCGGGGCGGTACCGGATCCGGCAGCCGCGTTTGAGGACGTGCTGCACAGCAATGTGGTCGGAACCTACAACGTGCTGGAAGCCTGTCGGGAGGCGGGGGTCAAGCGTCTCGTATATGCCAGTTCCGTCATGGCCACGATGGGCTACTTCTACTTCCAGGAACCCTACAACGCCATCCGGGAACAGCGCTTTGAGGCCGTGCCGGAGGATATTCCCCTCATCACACCTGCGGATCCGCCCCGTCCCACCGAACCCTATTCAGCCAGCAAGGTCTGGGGGGAAGGCATTTGCCGAACCTACCATGATGCCCACGACATTGCCACCGTGTGCCTGCGCATAGGGGCCGTCAACAAGGAAGACCGCAGCCTGTTTGCCTGGACCGATTCCCTTTGGTGCAGCCAAAGGGACGTGATCAACATCATTGAACTGGCCTTGCAGGCGACCGCGTCACCCTGTTTCCATATCTGCTACGGGATTTCGGACAATCGGCATCGCTGGGTTGATCTGGAACCTTCACGCCAAGCGTTGGGTTTCGTGCCCCAGGACAGCGCCTAGTTTGAAACGGGATAAGCCGATGGTTGGTCCCAAAGCGGTGGCGGGAGCTTGCACGGGTGCTGAACCGACTGCTGTGCTGACGGTAGGCCAGTAGTTCCACGGGCTGCTTTCGGGAACCGAACGGCATTGAGCGCCACTGCGGCCAGGTCAAGCACCCGGCTATGCTCCGCACCGCAGCTTCACCCGGACCAAGTGCGGCTGGCTATTATGCATGCCGCCTTTCGGCAGGCTAACGCACAGCTGACATCTAACAAATTGGCAGGGTCAACAAAAGCAGAGATAGAAAGGGTATCTTATTGATCAATGGTATGAACAGTTTTGGAGATAGGCATGGACGGGGGCCCCGGTGGGCCTGACCGGGGTTGCGGATGCCGGGACAGGGGTGGCAATGGCGAGTCCTGCGTGGAGGGGCCGCG
>JAAXGZ010000045.1 GCA_012271135.1 Caldilineales bacterium
TTTCAACGAAAGTGAAACAGTGCCCGGTGGTGGCTGCACGGGCGACTCCGACGGTGGGATGCTCCGGTCCGCCCGTCGATTCCGGTTGTATAATCGCAGAACCCCGCAACTAGGCGGTTTCCCCGTGCGATCCCATTCCCTACTCCCATCCCTGCTGCTTGTGGCTGCCATGCTTGGGTTGGCGTCCTGCACCCAGGCAACGGTGGAACCTCCACCGCCTACCAGAACTCCGGATCCGCTCTATGTCCAGGCTGGCCCCACCAAGGAAGTCGTCTGGGTCGACTCCGAGATCGGTTCCCGGGGGGAACAACCCTCCTCGGTGTCGCCGGGCTCGGATCCACAACCCACCGACCCGGAACCCACGCCCGTGCCGGCTCCGGAAACCTGTGTGCTCGTTGTGGTCCAGTACGGAGTCAAGGTGCGCTCGGGACCGGGGGTTGCCAATCCCGAGGTTGCCCAGCTTGCTTCCAACGAAGAATTGCCGTTTCTCGAAGAGAACCCCAACGGCGACTGGTTCCGCATCCAGCATCCCGACGTGGCATCCGGTCAGGCATGGGTGGCCGGCACCTACGCCGGAACGGAGTTGACGAGAAAGGTTGACTGTTCGCCGTAGCACTGTCCGGTCGGGTCCGATTGGGTTCCGGTTCCGGCGTTGACTGTCCATGGACTTCGATCGCCGCGATGTCTGGGGCCAGTTGGCCGTATTATGGACACTGGTGTTTGCCGCCGGTGCCGCCGCCATGGCGATCGCTGCGCTGCCTCCGGTCGGTAGCTGGATGGAATCCCGGACCGGGGAAACCGAACTGTTGCCACAGATTAAGGGCATGACCGACCTGGCGCGGCAGGCGGTGCGACCCAGGGTGCGCACCGACGACCGGGCACCGGTCGCGTCCATGTCCGCCCCCGAGGGGTTTCCCTGGGGAGTCAATACATTCCTGCAACACGAGGTTGGCGAGGCCCGTCGCGCACGCGTGACCCGGATGGTGGCCGAAACTGGATTCACCTGGATCCGACAGCCCATGCCTTGGCAGGATGTGGAGATCCACGATCGCGGTGACTATGAGGACCGACGCAACCATCCGCCGCGCTCCGCCTGGTACAAGTACGACACCATCGTGCGCCAGGCCGAGGCCCACGGCCTCGAAGTGGTCTTCCGTCTCGACAATCCGCCGGCCTGGACCCGTGCCGGGGGGGATGAAGTCGGTGTGCAGGCTCCGCCCGACGATCCTGCGGACTTCGCGGCCTTTGCCAAGGCCGTGGCCGACCGGTACAAGGGACGCGTTCGGTACTATCAGATTTGGAATGAACCGAACATCTATCCGGAGTGGGGAGAGCAGCCCGTTTCCCCGGAGGCCTACACCGAACTGCTGGCCGCCGCGGCCAGCGCCATCCGATCGGTGGATTCCGATGCGGTCATTGTGCTGGCGGCGATGGCGGCCACGACCGCCTATGCCGGTGATACGGAGCCGGGTGGCAACCTGAACGATCTGATCTACCTGCAGCGCCTGTACGATGTGGGAGCCGCGGAGTGGTTCGATGTTCTGGCGGTCCAGGGGTACGGCCTTTGGTCCGGCCCCCTGGATCGGCGAATGCATCCGCTGGTGTTGAACCTCGGCCGCGCCCGGTATGTGCGGGATCTCATGGTGCGCAACGGTGACGGGGCCACACCGATGTGGATCAGCGAAATGAACTGGAACACCGTGCCCCTGGGCCGACCGGCACCCTTCGGCCGGGTCACTCCGGACGACCAGGGCCGATTCCTGATTCAGGCGTTTCGACGCATCGAGGACGAATGGCCGTGGCTTACGCTGGCCAACGTCTGGTACTTCAAACGGGCCCAGCCGGATTGGGAGGAAAGGGGTGATCCGCAAGCCTGGTTCCGGTTGATGGATCATAATGGCAAGCCGGCGCCGGCTTGGTATGACCTGCACCACTGGTTCGGCTCCAGGCGCGACGCGCAGGGCCGGTCCGATCCGTCGTAGGTTAGGGTTGTTGGGGACATAAACGGGACTCACCACATTGATCATCAAGAAAATCACGGTCGGCCTGCTCGAGGAAAACTGCTACCTGCTTGGATGCGAGGAGACACGGGCCGCGGTCCTGATTGATCCGGGCGATTCGGCCCGGTCAATCCTCCAGCAGGTGGAGGAGGATGGCCTCGAACTGCAGGCCATTGTCAACACGCATGCTCACTTTGACCACGTGTTGGCCGTCAACAACATCGTGGACGCCACGGGAGTTCCATTTTGGCTGCACGAACTGGACCTGCCCACGCTGCAAGAGGTTCCGGCCCACGTCGAGGCTTGGCTGGGCGCCCGCGTGCCGCCGGTCCGGCATCCGGACCACTACCTGAAGGAGGGCCAGGCCCTGGAGTTCGGAACCATGCGGTTGCAGGTTCGGTTTGTCCCCGGCCACGCGCCCGGCCATGTTGCGTTCGTGGAAGAGGAGCATCGGCTGGCCGTTGTGGGGGACACCCTCTTCCACAGGGGCATCGGACGCTTCGACCTCCCCGGTGCCGACGGTCCCACCTTGTTGGCGTCGATCACCGATCAACTGTTGACTCTGGAGGATGACTTCGTCGTATTGCCGGGACACGGGCCGGAGACCACGATCGGCGAGGAACGGGTCCAGAACCCGTATGTCGGCGAACATGCCACGTTTGTGGTCTAAATTACTTGGGCAACTCCGTTATGACACGCGTTGCATGGGGCTGGCTTGACCGTCTGCGGCAGGGGCTGAAGTCCTTCGCTGCGCCACGCGGCAATGAACCGGTCTGCGTTCTGGAAACCAGCCACCCCCTGGAAGCCGAGGTCCTGAAAGGCGTCCTCGAAACCCACGGGTTTCCGGTGATGATTCAGCGGGATTCGGCGCGGGACGCCTATCCTGTTACCGTTGGCGACATGGCCATCTGCAGAATCCTGGTGCCGGCGAACCTGGCCGACAGCGCCCTCGCCGTTCTGTCGGCAACCCCGCAGGATGCAGGGGACATGGAACCGATGCCGGACGAGCAGATCCAATCTTCGAATCGAACCTGAACATGGCACGCGTGATTTCCAGTCGGGACCGGTTGCTCGAGGCCCGGTCCGGTGTGCGCCTGAGTCCGCGGGTGCAATTGACGCTGGTCGGTCTGGCGGCCATTGCACTGGTCATCTTCCTGATCGTGCGGGCCACGGTTCAGACCTCCATGTACTACCTGACGGTGGAGGAGTTCGCGGCACGGCAGGATACCCTGGCTGGTCAAAGGGTACGCCTTAACGGTTTGGTCGTGCCGGGCAGCGAACAGTGGAATGCCACCGCGACCCGGTTGGACTTCCAACTCTACGAGGTTGAGGGCGGTACCGTGTTGCCTGTTGTCTACCACGGCCCGCGTCCGGATAATTTCAGGCCCGGCACGTCGGCCATCGTTGACGGTTCCCTGAACGCGGACGGGCGTTTCGTGGCGGACAGTCTGCTACTCAAGTGCCCATCCCGCTATGAGGAGGGCCCCGAGGAGATTTACATGGCAGCCGCTTGAGGGCGGCCTGGTGGAACTCCCGTGCCAGACCACCACCCGAGTGCCTCTTCTCTGCTCCTGTCCGTGCAGGGACTCTCCAAGGCGTACGGATATCGGACCGTGTTCAGTGAGGTCCGCTTTGAGTTGCGCGCCGGCGAATGCGTTCATGTACAGGGGGCCAACGGCTCGGGCAAGACCACCCTGCTGCGGATCCTGGCCGGGTTGACCCCCAGCGATGCCGGCACCTTGCTGGTGTCCGGGAGGGAAGTGCCGCCCGCTGTGCTGGCCCGGACAGGGGCAGTTGGCTATCTGGGCCATGATCCCTACCTGGACGGGCGGTTGACCGTGCGCGAACACCTCGAGTTTGCGGCAGTCTGCTTTGATATGGTTTCTCCCGCCTTGCGCATCGACGAACTGCTGGAACGAGCCGACCTCGCCGCCATGCAGCGCACGCGCACGCGGGACCTGAGCAGGGGTTGGCGCCAGCGGTTGGCACTGTGCCGCGCCTGGCTGCCGGATCCCCGGATTGTCCTGCTGGATGAACCCGACAGCCACCTGGACGCCGAAGGCCTGGACTTCCTCGCGTCCCTGCTGGGCGAGCGTCGGGCCGGGTCACAGGGTATTCTCTTTGCCGGCCATCGGCCACCGTCAGGCTGGGCCGACCGGATCCTGGTCCTTAAGGAGGCCCGGCTCGTGGAAGCGCATGGCTGCCGTTCGTCCGGTTAACCCAGGCGGTGCCGTCCGCGAGGGCTCCGTACCCAACCGGGAATCGACGCCGGACGTTCGGATTCGGCAACGCGGGTCGTTGGCAGCCCTGTGCTTTCAAGTGGCGGCCATAGTGCGCATTGAGATGCGGACGGAGTTGCGGGGCCTGCCGATTCTATCGGCCATGGCCAGCTTGGGTGTGTTGACCGTTCTGGTGCTGGGATTCGTGTTCGAAGCCGCGGGGGCCGCCGACGGCACTCGGGTGTCCGGTGTGTTGTGGGCAGCCCTGATGCTGGCCGGCTCGGCCGGCCTGGAACGGCAGTTCGGTTCGGCCGACGCACGATCCATGACCGGATTTCTCCTGGCGGCGCCGGTATCGCGGACGGCGATCTTCCTGGGTCGGCTTTGGGTCTGGAGCCTGCTGTTGGCGGTCGCGGGGGGGCTGGCGTTGATAGGCGTGATCGTCCTGTTCGACGCGGAGTTGTGGAAGCCCGGCATCCTGGGCGTGCTGTTCCTGGGATGCATCGGCTTTGCGGCTGTAGGCACGACGGTGGCCGCCATGATGTCCGGCATGCGCCAGGGGCAGGGTTTGGTGGCCGTGATCGTGCTGCCATTGGCCATCCCGTTGTTGCTGGCCGGAACCGGCGCTTGCAACGCGCTGACGCAGGGGGCGTCCGGGCAAACCTACGGGGCGTGGATTTTGATGGTGATCCTCTTTGATCTTGTGGCGGTCGCGGTCGGTATACTGCTTGCCAACCTTGTTTGGCAGGACTGGCGGTGAACGGATCTCCCCAAATAACGCTGCGTTGGCACCGGGTCCACGAGTTGGTGACGCTTGCGGCGTTCCTCAGTTTGATTGCGGCCCAGTGGTTCGGGCTCATCAATGCGCGTCCGGCCGCCAATCTCGTCGGCGTCGAACAGGTTGCGCAGCGGATTTTCTATACCCACATGGGGACGGTTGTGGCCGCCGTGACCGGTCTGGCGCTGTCCTTCGTCTGTAGTCTTGGATGGCTCCTGCGCAAACGTTCCGGCTGGGACCTGATGGCCGCGGCCGGTGTCGAGGTTGGCTTGGTGGCCTCGCTCTGCCTGCTGGCCACCGGCAGCATCTGGGCCAAGCCCACCTGGAACACTTGGTGGACATGGGACCCGCGCCTAACCTCCATGCTGGTGCTCGTTCTGGTATATGTCGCCTACCTGATTCTGCGGAACGGCCTCGAGAACCCGCGCACGCGGGCAACATTCGCCGCCGTGTACGCCCTCCTGGCCTATGCCATGGTGCCGCTGACCTACTATTCCGCCGTATGGTTTCGCAGCATCCATCCGATGATCTTCCTAGACGACAATCCGACCGGCGAGGGCGATTTCGGTCCCTTCCTGGGGCCCACCATGACTTTGGCCCTCCAGTGGTCCATGTTGGCGTTCGTGCTGTTGGCTCTGTGCCTCGTGTTCCTGCGCTGGCGCATGCTGCGCCTGGATCGAACCATACAGATTCTGCAGGCCCGTTTGGCCTGACCAACCGGCTGCGGCCTTGGGACCCGGCAGGGCCTGCATGTCGCGGCATCCGCTTCGGAACCCCTCACGCATGCAGTATCTTTTCCTGGCCCTGGCCGTCGTTTGGACCATCACCCTGCTGTATATGGTGTTCCTCATCAACAAGCAGAAACAGCTCGAGACCTTGGTGTACGAACTGCAACAACGGCTGGATCGGGAATCCGGCGACTGAGGAATGGTCGATTCAACGCGGGTCGGACGCGGCCGGCAACGACAATGACTAGCTGAACCCGACTTGGATTCCCGTACCGAACGAATTTCCGCGGAGGCGTTTCCCGTGACCCAACACACGGCGACCATGACCCCACCGGCTGTCCAAATACGCTGGTCCCACACGTTTCTGCATTCCCTGGCGTTTGTTGTCGGGTTCGGTCTGATCTTCACGCTGCTGGGATCCGCGGCCGGGCTCATGGGGCGCAACCTGAACTACCTGCTGCCCGTCGTGCAGAAGATTGGTGCCGTGCTGCTGGTGTTCTTTGCCTTGGTCATCACAGGCCTGGTCAACCGCCTGGCCACCGGCCTGCGCGCGCACATGGATCTTGCCGCCAATCCCGCGGCCGCCCTGCTGGTGCGGGGCCTCGACTGGGCCAACGGCCTGTTCTATACGGAACGTCGGGTGGCCCAGATGCACGAGGTGCGCCAAGGCTGGGGCTATCTGAGCAGCATTCTGATGGGTGTGAGCTTCAGTGCGGGTTGGGTGCCGTGTGTGGGACCCATTCTTGCCAGCATCCTGTTCCTGGCCGGTGACAGTGCCACGGTGGTGACGGGTGCCTCTCTCCTGGCGATCTTCAGCCTTGGCCTCGGCATTCCGTTTCTGGTCACCGGGGCTGCCTTCGGCACGGTGGCGGGTTGGCTGCGCCGTCTCAACCGGCACACCGGGATCATCAGCTATGTGAGTGGGGTATTTCTGGTGGCCGTGGCGTATCTGTTGTGGCAGGACCAGTTGGTACGGTTGACAGCCTCCTTCGGGGTTCTCAACGTGGTCACACTGCAATGGGAGGAATGGTTCACCGAGGCACTGGGTCTGACCATCAATCTGGATGCCAGCCTGGTAGCCAGCGCTCCGTTGGCCTTTCTGGCGGGGGTCATTGGGTTTTTCAGTCCCTGCGTCCTGCCGCTGATTCCCGCCTACATCGGATACCTCAGCGGAACGTCGTTGCGCTGATGGCTGTGCGCCTGGCCGTGGGCCTGTTGGTCCTGTTGCTCGTCGCAGGTTGTCGGGGAGCGCCGGGCCCCGACGCTGCATTCCAGGACCCGGGACGGGTGCCGCCGGAGATTGGGATTCTGCTGACTCCCCCGTTTGTCCCCGGTGATTCGCTCCTGACCGGAAGCGTGCCGGGTCGACTGGGGTTGTGGGATCCAGTCGAGGGGCAACCGGTTCCGGTGTTCTCGCTGTTCGCGCCGGACGGTGCCTCCATGTCCAGCGAGGCTCTGTCCGGAAGGGCCCTGGCCATCAATTTCTGGGCTTCCTGGTGTGGTCCCTGCCGCCATGAAATCCCGCTGCTGGTGGAGCGGCAGGCGGAATTGCCGGAGGATCTGCTGATTTTGGCTGTCAATGTCCGGGAGGCGGAATCGAAGATTGTGGATTTTGCGGCAGAGGTGGGGTTGGAGTTGCCGATTGTGCTTGACCCGGACGGTGAAGTCTCGGACCTGTTCGGTGCCCGCGGGTTGCCGACCACGGTGTTTGTGGACCCGCAGGGCAACCTCACCGCGACTTGGCAAGGAGTGCTGGACCGGGCCAAGCTGGTCCAGTTGACGGACGCCTCACTCGGTCGCTGACGGGGACGGGTTGCGGGGTGTGACTGCAAGTTCCAAGCCGATACGGAAACCGAAGGCCGCCGCATGACTTCCGATGTTTGGACACCCCGACTGTCGTCGCTGTTCCGATTCAGTCTGCGCCACTGGCTCGCCCTTTATCTGGTGCTGAGCGGCCTGTACACCGGTCTGGCCTTGCTGGCGCCGGTGGCCATGCATCTGGGCTGGATTCGACTTGGTGCCGCGTTGCACGGCCTGTATTTCTTGGTCTGTCACCAGGAACCCGGTGCCAGCTACCTGATCCTCGGGCGCGGGGAAACCTTGCCGGAGGCTTGGGCCGACAACCGCTATTGGCTGGGATCGGCCGCGGTCGGCTGGAAGACCGGCCTGTGCCAGCGCGACCTGGCAACCTACGGATCGTTTTTCCTGTATGGCCTGGTGTTTGGCCTGACCGGGCGTCGATGGCCACCCCTTGCGTTTTGGATTGGAGCCTTGCTGTGTGTGCCCATGGCGACAGACGGCTTGACCCAGGCGTTCGGCTGGCGCGAGAGCAACTGGCTGTGGCGGACCCTCAGCGGAAGCCTGTTCAGTTTGGGAGTTGTCTGGGCGCTGTTGCCCAGGGTGCAGGCTGCCAGTCGGGATGTTCTGCAGTCGTTTCCGGGCAAGCAGCCAACGGATGGTGCCGCAGTACCCGGTTCATAGGGTAGGGGATCTGGTTGGGGACACCTGTGTCATTGTTTCACAGGGGTCCGGACCAACACGGTGTTGAAGATCGGTTCGACGGTGCGATCCCGGACCGGCACCGGCCGAAGTGTTTTGGGGTCGCGTTTCCTGAATTGGCGAAGAACGAAAAAGATGAAAAAGATGTAGAATCGCTGCCCCTGTGGCTGCGAAAACTTTACCTGCCCGGAAGTGTGCCACTACGGGTGGCAATGTTCCATATGGACTGGACCGCGGACCCGGCGGCCGGTGTGATGGTGTCGCGGAACCGCCGCGGCGGGACATTGTAGTTGGGCACGGGTTGGGACTCACACGGTTGGACTGAATTCGAGCATGCGATCACTGGTCAGGACCGGCCGGTTCCTTTCGCCCTACAAGTGGCTGATCGCAGGAACCATCGTGACCACCATTCTGCCGGTCATGATGGAGCTGACCGTTCCGCGCTTCATGCGGGTTGTCATCGACGACGGCATCCTCCAGTCGGACTTCCAGGCGGTGTGGGAGGGAGCCTTGGTCATGTTCCTGGCCGCGGTCGTGGGTGCGGTCGCCACCTTCGGACAAGGGGTCTTCCGGGCGCGGCTTTCACAGGCCTTGGCCTTCGACATTCGCAACGAACTGTTCGCCAAGGTCATGCAGCTGTCCCATCCCGATGTGGATCAGCTTAAGACCGGTCAGTTGATCACGCGCCTGACCTCGGATGTGGATGTCGTGCGCATGTTCTCCAGCGTGGGCATTTCCCTGGCCCTGCGCGCCGCGCTGATGGTGGTCGGCAGCATGATCATGTTGGTGTTGTCCGATGTGCGACTGTCCCTGATTGCATGGGTCATGCTGCTGCTTACAGGTGTGGTCCTGCGGTGGGTGTTCGTCAAGGCCACGCCGCTCTATGCCATCGTGCAGGCCCGCCTGGCGGCCCTTAACGTGGTGGTGCAGGAAAACCTGTCCGGCATGTCCGAAGTGCGGGCGTTCGTCCAGGAACAGGCTCAAATTGCCCGGTTCTCCGACGCCAACGAGTCGCTGGTGGACCAGAACATCAAAGTGGGCCGCCTGATTGCCGTTTCCATGCCTCTGATCGCCCTGTTCACCAACCTGGGACTGGTCGGCCTTGCCTGGTTCGGTGGGAGTGCCGTGATTGCAGAGGATGTTTCACTTGGACAGCTGGTGGAGTTCAACAGTTATCTCATGGTCGGCTTAACGCCCCTGCTGCTCCTGAGCGGCATGCTGGCCATGTTTTCCAGGGCAACGGCGTCCTCGGTGCGTATTTGGGAGATACTCGACACGGAGCCGGTTGTCAAGCCGCCGGCTTTGCCTCCCACCCGCGACCTCACCGGTCGCCTGGAGTTCCGCAATGTCGATTTCGCCTACACGCGGTCCGGCCCGGCTGCGCCCAACGGGACGGCCAACGGAGTTTACGCGTCGGGTCACGGACGGCGCGCCGGCGAGAAGGTTCTGTCCGGGCTTGACTTCACGATCGAGGCCGGCCAGACCATTGGCCTGATCGGGGCCACCGGTTCCGGAAAGTCGACCCTGATGTATCTGATCCCGCGGTTCTACGATGTCCAGGCCGGCTCTATTCTGATCGACGGAATCGATGTCAGGGACTGGGATCTCAAATCCCTGCGCCGGGCCGTGGGCCTGGTGGCCCAGCATCCGGCCTTGTTCAATCGCTCCATCCGCGACAACATTGCCTTTGGCAACCCTGATCTGCCCGCGGAGGATGTGTTGCAGGCGGCCCGCATGGCTCAGGCCGACGCGTTCATCGAGGCCAGGGACGACGGCATGGCCCATGTAGTGGAGGAGGCCGGAGCCAACCTGTCCGGTGGCCAAAAGCAGCGGCTGGCCATTGCCCGGGCCCTGGCCGTGGACCCACGCATACTGTTGCTGGACGATGCGACGTCGTCCGTGGACCTGGAGACTGAAGCCGAAATCCAGGAGGCCTTTCGCGATGCCGCCCGGGGCCGGACCACCATCATCGTCGCCCATCGCGTGACCAGCATCATCGATGCCGATCGCATCCTCATCCTTGACGAAGGTCGCGTGGTGGCCGACGGTGCCCACGCGGAACTCCTGATCGCCAGTCCCATCTACCGGGAACTGTACGACTCGCAGCTGGGTTGAAGCCATGTCCGTAGGCGTTGCCCGTCCAGCTCAATCCTCCCCCACCGGAGGTCCTCGCATCGGCGGGATGGGCGGCGGCGGCCGGCCAACGGGGGAATCGGCGCGCGATCCGGGCACCACCCTGAGACGCCTGTTCGGCTACATGCGCAGGTTCAAGGGCCGGATTGGCTTGGTGGCCGGTTGCGTCCTGGTCAGCACGGCCCTGGGGCTGCTTGGCCCCATTTTGCTCGGCCGGGCCATCGATCGGTTCATCGCACAGGGCGATCTCGACGGCCTGGCGCGCACCGTGTCGGTCCTGTTGGCGGTGTACGGGACTGCTTTCCTGACCACCATGGCCCAGAGTTTGCTCATGGTGGAGATTGCGCAGCGGTTCATCAGCGTGCTGCGCAGTCTAATCTTCGAACACATTCAGCGCCTGTCGCTCGCGGATCACAACCAGCGACGCACCGGCGATTTGATGAGCCGCGTCGGCAACGACACGGAGACCATCAACCAAACCCTGTCCAACGGGTTGATCGAGTTTGTCTCCAATGTCCTGCTGCTGTTGGGCAGCCTGGTGTTCATGATCGTCCTGAACTGGCAGCTGGGCTTGGGAGCCCTGCTCCTGTTGCCGACCATGCTGTACATCACGGGCCAGGTCACGGTCCGGAGTCGGCGCGCCTTTCGCCGGGTGCAGCGCAGACTGGGCATCATGAACGCCACGATTGAGGAGTCGGTGACCAACTTCCGCGAAATCAAGGCCTTCAACCGCGAGGAGGCTGCGCAGGAGGAATTTGCGGAGGCCAGCCAAGCGTATCGCGATGTCGCGACCCACGCCGAAGTCATCCTGGCCATCCTGGGACCCATGTTCTCCACGATGAGTGTGATCACGCTGGGGGCACTGGCACTGTTCGGTGGATGGCTGGCTATCAACGGCCATGTGCAGGTGGGCATCATGGCCACATTCATCATCTACATCCGGAACTTCTTCCGGCCTCTGCGCAGTCTGGCCATGCTGTACAACCAGCTGCAGTCCTCGATTGCCGGTGCAGAGAGGATTTTCGAGGTGTTGGACACGGTGCCGTCCGTCACGGATCGGCCCGACGCCATTCCGCTGCCCAGGGTCGAAGGAGCCGTCGAGTTCGATCATGTTCACTTCGCCTACGACCCCGGCACACCTGTTTTGCATGACATAAACCTGCAGGTGGAACCTGGCCAGACAGTGGCGCTTGTGGGACCCACGGGAGCCGGCAAGACCACGATTGTCAGTCTGCTGAGTCGGTTTCTCGATGTCACCGAGGGTGCCATTCGCGTGGACGGCATGGATTTGCGCGACATCAAACAAGCCGACTGGCGCAGGCAGCTCGGAGTTGTCCTGCAGGACACCTATCTGTTTTCGGGCACGGTCAAGGACAACATTCGCTTTGGCAATCCCGATGCAGCGGACGCGGAGATCGTGGAGGCTGCTCGCGTGGCCAACGCGGACTGGTTCATCCGCAGACTGCCGTCCGGATACGACTCGAGGGTGTCGGAACGGGGCCATAATTTCTCGGAAGGGCAACGTCAGCTGATCGCCATCGCGCGGGCTGTTCTGGCCCAGCCGCGGGTTCTGATCTTGGACGAGGCCACGAGCAGTGTAGACACCCGTACCGAGTTCCAGCTGCAGAGTGCATTGCTCGACCTGATTCAGCATCGGACGGCCTTCGTGATAGCCCATCGCCTCAACACCATCCGCAACGCGGACATTGTCCTCTTCGTTTTGGACGGGCGCATCGTGGAACGCGGTTCCCATGAGGAGTTGATGGACCTGCACGGGCACTACCACGACCTGTACACCAGTCAGCGCCGGCGCTTGCGGGTGGAGCACGCGTAGAGGGCGATTGCCTATGTCGGGGAGCTGCTCGTCTCGATGACCCGGCCGCCACGTGTTCCGGCGGATCCTTGGTACCGGCGTCCCCGGATAAAGGGGGTGTGTTGTTGACCCGGTAGGCGGTAGGTCCTACAATGGCGGTTCGACCTCGGATAGGTCGTTCAGTTTGCGTTCGGTCCAATCCCTCGATTTTCTACATGCCCAACATCCAGTCTGCAGCCAAGCGAGCCCGCCAGAATCCGAAGCGCCGCTCAGCCAACCGCTTCTATCGGGCCAAGGCCCGCAATGCCGTCAGCAAGGCACGGACTCTGCTCGCGGCCGGAGACGCCGACGCAGCGGCAGAAGGTGTGCAGGCTGCGTCCAGCGCCTTGGATCGGGCTGCACGAGCACACGCAGTTCACTCGAATCTCGCCGATCGAACCAAGTCCCGGCTGGCCCGGCAGCTTCAGGCTGTTCAATCGGCTGATTGACGGCTCGCCCCGTCCTTCGCCAACCTGAATTGAATTGCCGGACCGGGCCCGGAACCGGACGGGAGTGATTCGCCGGCGCAAGCGCGCAGGATTCTGTGGCTCGCAGGAATGCGCGCCGTCACCTCGTATTCAATGGTTTCCTCCAAGTCTGCGATTCGGTCGCAGTAGAGAGTATTTCCACCCTCGGTTCCCATCAGGGTTGCCCGTTCTCCCGGATGGACCGGAGGATTCCCGATGTCGGTGGTGTCGGCGAACGCCATGTTCATGCTTCTGGTGCCCACCAGCGGGGCAGTCTGACCGCGGATTAGCACTTCTCTGGGTCCGTTGCGGGGCAAACCATCCGCGTATCCCACCGGCAACACGGCAATCCGACTGGGTCGCGGTGCCTGCCAGCAGTGGCCGTAACCCAGAGCTGCACCGGCAGGCACTTCATGTACCTGTACCACTGCCGTGTGCCAGGACAGGGCCGGCAGAAACGGTTCGGGCAAAGGGCAGTGTTTGTGACTGGGGTTCAATCCGAAGAGAGCGCCGCCTGCACGTACCATGTCCATGTGCGCATCGGGCATGCGCAGGGTCGCGGCGGTGTTGGCGATGTGACACAGGGACGGTCGCAGGTTCCGCCGTTCAAGGTCTGCCACCAGACTCCTGAAGCGGTCCAGCTGCCCCTTGGCCGAAGCCAGGTCCGCGACATCGGCGGAGTGGAAGTGGCTGTACAGTCCCGAAACCCTGACCGATGGCTGCAGGCTGGCCAGGCCCTTCAGCAATCCAGGTATCTCGTTTGGGGCAAACCCCAACCGGTGCATGCCGGTGTCGACTTTCAGGTGAACCGATAGGGTTCCCGCGGTTGCCTTGTGCGCGTACCAAGCCAGTTCATCGATCTGCCGGGGCTGGTGAATCGTCAGTGACAGTTCCGCGGCCGCCGCGCGCGGATAGTGGTTGCAGGCGGTCGGACCTAGAATCAAAATCGCCTTCCGTACCCCGTGTTTTCGAAGAACGGCGGCTTCCTGAAACGCCGACACCGCCAGCGCGGCCACTTCGTCCAGGGGCTCAAGAGTTCTGGCGGTCGCTTCAAGGCCGTGTCCGTAGGCATTGGCCTTGACCACTGCCATAAGCCGGGTTCCCTGAGTCAGGCGGGAGGCCACGGCACGGGCGTTCCGGATCAGTCTGTCAATGTGTAGCGTCAGCGTCGACGTGCATCCCGCCGCATGGTCCATGTGGCTGAAGTCGCTATATTGAGCGATTGGACGCCAGCGAAAAGCTGATGACGGCGCCGATCGCAAGGGCAATCGAGACGAGATGGAACCTGTTAATCGGTTCCCTCAACACTACTTGGCCGACATAGAGCGTGGTGGTCAGAATGGCCAGAACGGCATACAGCGCGTAATAGGCAGTGCCGAAACGCGTGTACAGAAAGTAGAAGCACAACACCGTGATGTAGAGGCCAAGTCCGCCGCCCACGGCCCATGGCCAGCCGGCTACCGTGACTTGGCCCGGGTTGACGCGTGCCAGGATGGCGACCGTCACAACAGCGCCAAACAGGTAGGTTGCAGCCACCATCGCCACAAACACGAGCGGCGAGGTGTCTGCCATCGCCTTGCGCTGGCACCAGGCGAAGAAAGCGTTGCCGGACGCCCCGGCCGAGGCAATCAACAGGGCCAGGCCGAATGAGGCCAACCACTCCTTGTTCATGCCTGGGACCTATGTCCAATCGAAGACGACGCCCAGGGCACTGGTGCGGTCCCGGGCCAGCATGTCGTAGGCCTCCCGGGCCTGCCGGGGCTTGTAGGTGTGGGTGATCAGGTCCTTGACGTTCATCTGCCCGCGAGCCAGGTAGGTGAAGAAGAGCTCGGAAATCTTGTGGTTGGTCCAGTGGTTCCAGTCCGAAGGCTCGTTCGGTGGATGGGAGTCGTGTGCTCCCACGATCTTGAGGCCTTTGATGATGACATCCGACGACAGCTGCTGTCCGGAAGGGGTGCCCGTGTCCCCCAACAGCACCAGCGTCCCAAACTTGCGCGGCAGCTTGAGGGCCGAGGCAAAGACGGCCGGGAAACCGGTAACGTCATAGACCACGTCCGGCATGGCGTTGCTTGTAAGACTGGCAACCTCGGGTAGCGCCTCGTCCACGGGCATTTGGAGCGTGTGGGTCGCGCCGGAGATTTCGGCGGAGTATTCCAACCGCTGTGCCGCCAAGTCGATGGCGATGATGTTGCGGGCTCCCATCAACCGCGCGTACTGCACGACCAGTTGGCCCAAAATGCCTTGGCCCACTACGGCCACGTCGTCGCCCATAACATGTTCGGCCCGGCGCACGCCGTTCTGCACGATCTTGGCTAGGGCAATCCAGCTGGCTTCCCGCGCGGTCACCCCGGGTGGCACCGCCAGCAGGGTACTCTCGGGAACGACTGCATATTGGCGATGACCGGCGCGGTAGGCCACCAGCTGGCCCTCTGCGAACCGGTCGGTACCCTGGCCGCGTGCCACCACGATGCCGGCGTTGCTGTAGCCGGGGAAGAACGGGTACCGAACCCACATGTTCCAGTGGGTGTCCTCTTCAAAATTGCGCAGGTAGCAGATGAGCTCGGTACCGGTGCTGATCAGGCTGGACTGTGTCGCGACGAGAACTTCGCCCGGACCGGGTTCGTCGACCGGCAGGCTCCTGAGCTCCAGCTGGGACTTGCCGGTGAAGGTGATCGTAAGTGAGTCCATGGGTCATGCGGGTCCGTTGGAAGGAGGGAGGGCATCCGCCAGCACGGAGACGGTATGGCGGACGGGGATGTCTAGGCCGCGGTCGGCCAAATGGAGCTGCAGCTGGTTGAGGCATCCGATATTGCCCGTGGCCAGGCACGCGGCACCGGTGTCCGCCACCGCCGCAGCCTTGGCAGCTCCAAGCCGGTCGGCCGTCTCCGGATGATCGATATTGTAGATACCGGCGGAACCGCAACAGAAACCATCGCCGCCAATTTCAACCAGTTCGAGGTTTTCCACCTGACCCAACAGCATCCGCGGTTCCGATACAACCTTGAGGGCGTGCTGCAGATGACAGGCGTCGTGGTAGGCCACCCGCAGCGACCGGGGCAGCCGCATGGGCGTCAGCGAGGGCAACCGGGCCAGGAAGCTGCAGATGTCCACTGACCGACGGGCAAGGTCGGACATGGCCTCCTCGTCGCTGGTCCCCTTGAACAGCAGGGGATACTCGTGAATGCCGGAACCGCAGCCGGCGGCATTGGTGATGACGGCATCCACGTCGGTTGGCAGGGCGCCTAGCAGATGCCGGGCATGGGCCCGAGCCGCATCGGCCTCTCCGGCATGCAGGTCGAGGGAACCGCAGCAAACGTCCGCTCGCGGCCGGACAACCTCCACGCCGTTGGCCGTCAGGAGGCGCACGGTGTCGGCCTGGATGTGAGGGGCCAGGACGCTTTGGGCACACCCGGGCAGAAGGGCCACCCGCGCCACCGGCTTGCCCGGCGGCGACGCGACAACGGGTTGGGGGACTCTGGGAGGCAACCGCTCCGGGATCATGCGCGTCAGGGGTTGCAGGCCGGCCGGGGCCAGTCGGTGGGCGAACCGGGTCCAACGTCCCAGGCGCAAGGCCAGGTGCAGTCGTTGCGGGAACGGAAGCACGCTCAGGGCCAATCTTCGTCGTAGTCGTTGCCAGCGGTTGGATCCCTCCTGGCTGTGATCCTCGGCCCTGTAGGGAAACAGAAGTTCACCGTACTCCACACCGGACGGACAGGCCGTGACGCAGGCCATGCAACCGAGACACCGATCAACGTAGGGTTGAACCGACCCTTGGTCAAGACTCCCTTCCAGCACCTCCTTCATCAGGAAAATGCGTCCCCGGGGTGAGTCCATTTCCTCTCCCAGTACCGAGTAGGTCGGGCACACCGGCAGGCAGAAGCCGCAATGCACACAGTTGGAGACGGCCTCCGCCATCTCGGGTCCGGCCGCCGGCAGTTCGGTCAGGTTAATGGAATGGTGCATGACATCAATCCCCGCGGTTGGGCAGGCCGCCAACCAGTTTGCCTTCCGGATCCAACACGGAACGGACGCGGCTTAGGAGGCGGGGCTCCCGCCAGGAACCAACCAGGCGGGGGGCACGCGGTCCGCGCAGCACGACCCCCGTCAGCCCCAACTGTGCGAACTGCTGCTCGATACGGTCCTGCCAGTCGCCGGACAGCCACAGCAGATGGCCGCCACTGCCCCAGCGCATCCCCATGTTCAGAGGAGCCAACTCCTGGGCCAGTTCCTGGATGCGGGAAGGACAAATCGGCACCCGAATCACTGTTTCGGACCTGTCCCGGGACCATTCCGATATGCCGGACCACAGGGCCTGGTCTTCCATCAGGAGGATGCCCGATCCGCCCAGGGTATGTTGGAGATCCTCCAGGCGCGCCGGCAACTGGTCGGTGCGACCGGTTTGGCGGATGTGCAGAACCGGTTCGGTAACGGCTGTCTCCAAGACCAAACTGGCGATTTCGTGGCGGCCGCACGACAGCGCGGCCATCGTGTCCAGCAGGTCGGACAACGGGCCTGACACCGAGACGGTTCCGGAAGCCTCCGGACAGGGAAAGACCTTGAACGTCGCTTCCACAATCAAGGCCAGGGAGCCCAGACTGCCGGTCATCAGTTTCGGCAGATCGAATCCGGCCGCGTTCTTGACCACCCGGCTGCCGGAGTACAGCAACCTGCCCCGTCCATCCAGGAAACGCAGGCCGAGAATGAAGTCCCGCACTCCTCCGTATCGCCAGCGACCCTCGCCGCCCAAGGCGCAGGCAATGGTGCCGCCCAGCGTGGCGTTGTCCTCCCGGGGCGGGTCGAAGGGCAGATACTGTCCTTCCGCGGCCAGCAGGTCTTGGATATCCGCAACCCTTGAGCCGGCAAAGACCGTAATCGTGAACTCCGCAGGGTTGTACTCGAGGACTCCGGTCAGCGAACCGGCATCCAGGATTTCGGTGTGGCCGTCCGGCGCATGGACAGCCTTGCTGCCGGCTCCCCGCACCGCCACGCGGTCGTGGTTGCGGATGCTCTCCTGAAGCGCGTGTACCTGGGCCCGGATGTTGTCGGGCCACTGTTCCGGTGGTTCCACCGAGTCGGAGTCGGAGTGCCCCGAGGGCAGGTCGTCGGTCAGCATCTTGCCCCGGTTGGCCAGGATGCCCGGATCCACGGCCTTGCGCAGATCGTGAAGCAAGGCCAGATCGGCACCCGTGTACATGTGCGGCAGGTAGGCCAGTTTCTCGCGGCCGACGCCGTGTTCGCCGGTGATGGATCCGCCCATGTCGATGCACATGGTCAGGATTTCCCCCGCCAGTTCCTCGGCGCGGTGCAGGGCGCCCGGCTGGCGGCCGTCGTACAGAATCAACGGGTGCAGGTTGCCGTCGCCGGCATGGAACACATTGGCCACCCGGATCCCGTAGCGTGTGCTCAGGCGGTCAATGAACTCGAGGGCTTCGCCCAACCGCGTGCGGGGAACAACACCGTCCTGCACGATGAAGTCGGGGCTGAGCCGGCCCACGGCCGAAAAGGCGCTCTTGCGCCCCTTCCAAATCAGCTGTCGCTCGGCTTCCGTGCGCGCCGGCCTAATTTCATGGGAGCCCGACTTCCGGAGTATGGCCTCCAGTTGCACCATCTCCGCCTCGACCTGGACGGGTTCGCCCTCCAACTCGACAATCAGGATGGCGGCGGCCTTGGGATAGCCCGGCTGCACACTGACTTCGGCGGCCTCGATGGACAGGCTGTCCATGATTTCGATGGCGCCGGGTAGCAGACCGCTGGCGACGATGGCAGCGACCGCCTCGCCGGCTGCACCCAGCGACTGGTAGGCCGCCAGCACCGTGCGGTAGGAGGGAACCAGCGGCAACAGGCGCAGGGTGACCTCAAGCGCGATGCCGAACCGGCCTTCGGAACCCACGAACAGACCCGGCAGATCCGGTCCGACGCCTTCGAGGCTGTCCCGGCCCAACTCCTCCACGGTGCCGTCCGGCAGCACAACCTGCATGCCCAGGACGTGGTTGCTCGTCATGCCGTACTTGAGGCAGTGCGCGCCGCCGGAGTTGAAGGCCACGTTGCCCCCGATGGTGCAGATCGGCTGGCTGGACGGATCCGGCGCGTAATAGAGGCCGTGGGCCGCCACGGCCTTGGAAACATCAAGGTTAATGACGCCTGGCTCCACGCGGCAAATGCGGTCGGCCGGGCGAATGTCCAGGATGCGGTTCAGCCGGTTCAGTGCGAGTACAACCCCGCCGGGGATGGGTACTGCGCCGCCGGACAGGCTGGTGCCCGAACCGCGGGCCATGCACGGCGTACCGGTCTCGTGGCACCAGCGCACGGCCGCCACCACCTCGTCCGTGGAATCAACCAGCACCACGGCTCCCGGGCGCTCCCGGAATGCGGTCAGGCCGTCGGATTCGAACGGTGTGCGCTGGGCCGCCGTGTGCAGGACGCGCTCCGGGGACACGATTGCCTGGAGGCCCGCGACCATCTGCGCCTGGGACAGAGGCGTTGCCCGGCCCTCCCAAACTTCCGCGGCCGCATGGGGCGGGTTCACGCTGCTTCCCTTGCCGGAGTGCGATCGAGTACGTCCAGGACGCGACAGGCCGTTTCGTAGCGTCCGAAACTCGGCATCAGGTACACCCCTTGGACATGGGGCGCATCGATCAGGTCCAACAACAGGTCCTGGGCCATTGCCACGCCGGCTTGGCGGCCCTGCTTAGCGGCTTCCTTCATGGTGTTCAGCGCAGTCGGTGTCAAGGTGATGCCCGGCACTTCATGATGCAGGAAACTGGCATGGCGAAAGCTTTGCAGGGGCAGAATGCCGATCAGAACCGGTGCCGGAATGGGTCCGTACCGGGCGGCGTACAGGTCCGCGAAGCGAATCCAGACCATGGGATCATAGATGGGCTGGGTCATGATGAAGTCGGCGCCATGCTGGAGTTTGCGGGTCAGTCGTTCCGCCTCCAGTTCCAGGTCGGGTCGGGTCGGGTCGCAGGCTACGGCGATGGCGAAACTGCTGTGCTGACCCATCTCCTTGCCCTGGAGGTCCTGGCCCCTGTTGAACTGCTGCAGGATCTGCACCAGGCCCACGCTGTCCGTATCGTAGACCGGGGAACTGTTTTGGCTCTCCCCCAGACTGGGGGGATCGCCGGTCAGGGCGAGAATGTTGCGCAGGCCCAGCGCGTGGGCGCCCAGCAGGTCGGCCTGCAGGCCCATCAGCGACCGATCCCGGGTCGTGAAGTGCAGGATGGTCTCAATCCCTACGCGATTTTCGATAAGTGTTGAAAGGGCCAGGGCTCCCATCCGTACCCGTGCCATGGGGCTGTCTGCCACATTGATGGCATCAGCTCCCCGTTCCTTGGCCAGCCGGGCGCCGGCCAACTGGCGTTCCGGGTTCATGCCCCGCGGCGGATCCACTTCCACGCTGACCACAAATTCACCGGCCCGGATCTTGGCCAGCAGTCCGGATGCCGAAACCGGGTCCGATGCGTTGGGTCCGCCGGTTTCGGATACCCGGACCCCCCACTCGACGGACGGTTCCGCCTCACGGTGCTCCGGATCTCCTTCGCGGTCGGAGTCGACGTTGTCCAATGCCTCCCGCATGGCCCTGATGTGTGCGGGCGTGGTTCCGCAGCAACCGCCCACAATCCTGGCGCCGCGGGCGAGAAACTCCGGCACCATGGCGGCGAAGTATTCCGGACCCGCCTCGTACTGGAAGTGCCCATCCACGCGCGTGGGCAGGCCGGCGTTGGGCATCGCGGACAGCCAAATGCCCGGCCGGGCAGCCCGCAGGGTTGCCAGGACATCGAGCAGAGCGGTCGGACCCACCGCACAGTTCGCGCCCAGCACGTCAATCGGCAGGTCGATCAGCGCCTCGGCGGCGGCGGCGGCGTCAAGGCCAAAGAGAGTTTCGCCGTCCGCACTAAATGTCAGACAGGCCAGCACGGGCAGATCCGACAGTTCCCGAATGGCCAGGACGGCCTGTCGTAGTTCCGCCACATCGGTCATGGTCTCGACGCAGAAGAGGTCGACTCCACCCTCCAGAAGCGCCGCCGCCTGTTCGCGGAATGCAACTCGGGCCTGCTCTGCGGAAATGGGACCGCGGGGTGCCAGAAAGCGGCCCAAGGGACCGATGTCGCCGGCGATGAAGAGGTCCCGGCCGCTACTTTCGCGCACGTCGCGCGCGATGCGGGCCGCAGCCCGGTTGATGGCAACCACCTGGTCGTCCAGCCCGTGTTCTGCCAACCGCAGCGACTGCGCGCCGAAGGTATGGGTTAACAGGATGTCGGCACCGGCCCTGGCGTACGCCAGTTGGAGTTCCCGGACGCGATCCGGCTCGGAAAGACAAAGTTCTTCCAGGTTCTGGTCCACGCGCGCCCCATGGGCCAGCAAGAGCGTGCCCATGCCGCCGTCGGCCAACATGGGGCCGGCCTGCAGGGTTTCCAGGAACGGGACCATGGGATGGGGACCTGGGCAGGGAACCGGAACGATCTGCGTCGTCAGGTCTGGATCTTGTCGCGCATGCGGGCATACATGGCGTAGTCGATCACCACCCTTCGCGCCAGGTAGTCCGCCGTCTCCGGGGCCCGTCTCCGCCAGGGAGCCGGATCGCGGGTGACGGTCATGTCGATGGCATCGGACCCACCCCCACTCCCGTAACTCACGGCCAGAATGCGGTCGCCCGCGTGGGCGTGGTCCAGGATGGCGCTGAGGCCGAGCAGGGTGGAACCGGCGTAGGTATTGCCGATTTTGCCCACGAGCAGGCCCCGTCGCCACTGGTCGGGCCGGAAGCCCATGTCGGTCAGCACCCGCGTCGCAAACTTCAGGTTGGGTTGGTGGACCACTACATGGCGGTAGTCGGAAGGCCGGGAGCCCACATCCTCCATGAGTTTGCGGCCGGCGGCCAGGACATGCTGGAAATAGCCTGGCTCGCCGGTGAACCGGCCGGCATGCATGGGGTAGGGCTGGTTTGGGCGCCGCCAGAAATCAGGGGTGTCGGTGACCCAGGACAGCGCGTGATTGATGGTGACCGGCGCCTCCGCCGCGGGGCCCAGGATCAGGACCGCGCCACCAGCGGCGGCGGTGTACTCAAGCGCGTCGCCAGGGCGGCTCTGGGCCGTGTCCATGCCCGCCACCAACGCATACGTGCCGCGTCCGCTGCCGACAAAACCCATGCCGGCCTGCAGGGCTTCGGTGCCGGCCTTGCAGGCGAATTCCAGGTCTGCTGCCAGTGTCAGGGGAGTGGCGCCAATGGCTTCGGCCACGATGGTCCCCGTGGGTTTGACGGCATACGGATGGCTCTCGCTGCCGATCCACACAGCTTCGATCGCGGAGGGCGGCACCCCAGCCCGACTCAGGGCGTTGGCGGAGGCTTCCATGCACATGGTTGCGGTGTCTTCGTCCTGCCCGGGCACCGACTTTTCCTGTCCGACCGGTACCGTGTCCGGATCGGACCAAACCCGGGCGATTTCGCGGGCGGGCAAACGATACCGCGGAATGTAGGCGCCGTGGCCCATGATGCCAACGGGGCGCCCGACCGCATTCCGGTTCGTGTGGTGCTGTGGGTGGTGGAGGATTTCCATGATTGCACGGGATCATGCCGAAAGCGAGGAGTGGAAGCTTAATGCCGCTTCCGTGGACATCCGGCGCGATGCCACCATCTCGGCTGCAACTTGGGCCACCTGCCCGGCCGGTACCCCGGCTGCCAACGCCACCTGCCGCGCGTGCAGTCGCATGTGCCCGGCTTGGATGCCGGTGCCGACCAGCGCCAGCAAGGCCGCAAGGTTCTGCGCCAGCCCGACCGCCGCGGCGATGCGGGCCAACCGGCGCGAGTCGGGGTTGCCCAACAGCTTCAGGGAAACGGGCACCAGGGGATGGGCCCTGGTGCTGTGTCCGGCCACGCCCAGGGCCAGCGGCAAGGTGAGGCGACCGTGCAGCAGGGGACCTGCCGAATCCACACCCCGGGCGCGGACGAGACTGTCTTGGGGCAGCGCGTCGGCACCCGGCACAACCGTCCAGCGGGTGAGACCCCGATAGCGACCTTTCCGTGCGGCCCAGGCGTGGGCTGCAGCCGCCACCGCGCGGCAATCGTTGCCGGTGGCCATGGCCACCGCCTCCACACCGTTGAGGATGCCCTTGTTGTGGGTTGCGGCGCGGTGGGGATCCGCCTGTGCCAGCGCGTCCGCCTGGACAATGCGCCTTTGGAGATGCCCGCCCTCCGTCCGACTGTCCGCCAGCGCGTTCCAAGTGTACAGAACCTCGGCGGTTGCCAGGCGCTGAACACACAGGTTGCTCAGGATGCTCATGACGACTTCGCCGCCGGTGAGTTCCGCCACAAGGGGAGCCAGCGCCTCCAGGGCCGTGTTGACGATGTTCGCGCCCATGGCGTCGGCCACGTCCATGGTCAGTTCCACCAACAGAACGGGACCCGCTTCCGAGTGCGGAATGTGGCGCGTGGTCAAACTCCGGGGACCTCCGCCGCGCGCCAACAACGATCCGCGGGCCGGGATGTGCGCCAGGAGTTCGCGTTCCGCGACCGCCAGGGACCGTTGCGCCTCGGCGATATCCGGCACGTCCACCAACTGAATGTGACCGCCCATCAGGTTGGGTGTGGCTTCCGTGCGGAAGCCGCCGCCGGTACGGGCCAGCTTGGCCGCCTTGCTGGCAGCCGCCACCACGGACGGTTCTTCCACCGCCATCGGAACGGTCAGTTCCTCGCCGTCGACCAGGAAGTTGGTGGCGATGCCGTAGGGCAACGCGTAACGGCCCACTACGTTTTCCGACATGGCGTCGGCTTCGGGAAGCGACAGACCGGCGTCCAGGACGGCGCGATCCTGTTCGTCCAACAGGCGTTGTTGCTGGAGCAGGTCCAGTCGCGCGGCCGGTTCCAACCGGTGCAGACCGGTTAGGGGAGCCGGGGTTTCAGGGACGGTCACGGCCGGAGACGTTCAGGGAAATTGTTGCTGCAGGGCCTGCACAAAGGGATGCAGGGCCTGGGGCACAAACGAAATCCAAACCAACAGGCCCAGCATGCCGGCGGCGGGCAGCCGCAGCGCCATTGGTTCCTGGGCATGGGCGGTTTCCGACTCGGGACGCAGGAGTATGCGCAAAACCCGGATCAGGCCCACTGCGGCCAAGGCCGTGCCCAGTGCCAGCACGAGCGCAACCCGCCAGTCGATGGTGGCGATGAACTGCCATGTGACCCAGAAGTGGCCGAAGCCACTGGTCAGGGGGAATCCAACCAGTCCCAGCGTGCCGAACAGAAACAGGGCCATGTTCCAAGGCAGGCTGTGGCCCAAACCGGCCCACTGAAAGTTTCCGCGGATGCGGCTGATGTCCAGTTGGGTCAGACCGGCCAGGCAGCACATGGTGCAGACGATGCGGACAAGGAACAATCCCAGGATTGTGCCCCAGACGCGTCCCACGGGCAGCGTCACCACCAGCAGGATCATGCCCCAGTTCAACATTGAGGCGTAGAACCAAATGCGCCGAGGATCCTGAGTGCCCAAGGCGGACAGGCCGCCCCAGACCACAGTCAGGATACCCGCCCAGCCCAACCACGCGAATAGGGGTTCGTAGCTCTGCAGAATGGGATGCCTGAGCAGCGTGCCGTGCAGCACGGTCAGGATGCAAAACTGCAACATCAGATCAACGGCCGCGCCTGGGATTGGGTTGGTGCCTTCGTTGGGATCGCGCAGCAGCTGGTGCAGCGGAAACGGCATGCACAGGACGAAAAGGCCCGCCGACAAAAGAAACTGGGCACGTTGGACCAGGTCCGTGTTTTGGGGGTCAATGGGGATCAGTGCCACCAAAACCCAGTTGGCAAGGATGAAGCATATCAGCGCGATCATCGGGACAAGCGACAGTCGGCGCAGCCGAGGCAGGGCGCTGGAAGACACCAACGGTGTCCAAGCCGTAATCGGGAGCAACAGGACCGGATGCAGCAAAGGCATGGCCAAGGGAGTTGCCGCGGTTGTCAACACGAAAGCGAATCCGGCGAACGCCAGAAACAGACCCGGGAGGGAGTCGGCCGAACTGCCTGTCAACAGCATTAACAGGCAGACCCCGGCCAACACCAGGATCGCCAGCTGCAGACCGGGCAGGGACTCATTGGAGAGGGACAATTCGATGCCCAGACGGGGAAAGTCCCAGATAGGTATCTGTCCCACTCCCAGATGGCGTCTTCGCTGTTGCAGTTCGATCAGCAGCAACCCAATGAGGCAGGCCAGGACCAGGCCGCTGGCCTGGCCCACGATCGCATTCCGGCGCAGCATCCGACAGAGACCGCTGCCGGCCAGCAGTGCCAGCAGCAGAAGAAAGGGCGTCGGATCCTGTCCCTGCAGGAATTCGGCCTGACCGATCATGGAAGCGGTGCCGGAACGGGTGAGGGGCGGGCGCGGGTGGCTTGGAGTGCAAACACAAGGACCGCCAAGAGCTCGGCCCCGTTGACGAGAAAAATCAACGGGACGGTTTGGCTGTAGGTCACATAGACCACCAGGTTTAAGGTCAGCAGGACGAGCACCCCGCCGAGGCCGAAGTCCGCTGGGCTATCGGACAGACCCGTGAAGAGGAATCCACTCAGGGTGAGCATGACGGTCGACCGTAACAGCCAAGGTTGCTGCATGGCCCGGGGCAGGAAGTCTGCGAAATCGTCGATAGGCACCCAGCGCGCGGCGAGAACCACAGCTATCGCGCCCAGCAAGCGCATCAGAAGCGCGGGCCGTTCCCGGCTCAATCCTCCGGGCTGGCTGAGCAGACTGCCCAGCGTTACGGCGACCGCAGCCGTCAGCGGTACCAGGCCGATGGCAACGATCACTTCCGTTGGATTCCCCCCGACCTGGAGCAGCATACGCGCAACCTGCAGGATTGTCGCGGCCAACAGCGGACCCGTGGCGCGGAGATCCCAGCTGGCGAACAGCAGGATCAGGGTTCCGGCCAGCAGTGTCCAGTCGAATTGGTTCACGAGTGCCTTCAGCGCAGAATGGCTCGCAGCAGGACCAGCAAAGCCACGGACCAGCCCACGAGGCCGGAACCTTCGATCACATTCAGCGTGTTGGACCACACTACGCTGATCCGGGCGGCACCGAACTGGATGCCTCCCGATACCCACTCCAGCGACAGGCCCAGGGTGATCTTGCGCAGCAGCCGGGAGGCCGGCTCGCGAATTCGGGTCAACATCCAGCCGACCGACAGGCCTCCGCCCGTGGCGACCGCCGTGTAGGTCAGAACCATGGGGGAACGCAATTGCCCAAGGCTTGCCCACAGCGACGGCAATTCCGCGCCGCCGGCATGCAGCCAAATCCAGCCCGGGACGATCCCAAGGAGCAGGTTCGACACGGCCAGCAGGCATGCTGCACCCAGTTGGGGATCTCGGTGCAGAGGGATTCCGTCCTGCATCCTGCGGGTGGCGTCCAGCCATGGACGCCAGAGCGAGGCACTGAACAGGAGGACGGCCAGCAGGAAGGTGGCGTTCACGACGCTTGCCGGGGGCAGGGCGCCGGGTTGAAGCCAACGGCCCAGTGCGATGAATCCCGGTGTCAGGGGCATCCCCAGGAGGCCCAGGATCCCCAGCAGGTGCAATGCCAGGCCGACGCGCGTTGGGGGAAGTCGCTGCGCCACAAGCCACAGCGCCCCTGACAGGCAGCAGGCGGCCACCGAGGAAAGGGTTGCCATGGGCCCCTGGCCGAATCCCAGCATGGCGGCCAATCCAGTCAGTGACACCGATGTCACGATGACGGACTTGCGGCGCAGCGAACAGCTTCCCCGGTGCAGGCAGGCAACGGCGCTGATCAGGCACATGAGTGCGATTGCAGGCAGTACCAGGGTCCGGATTTCGGGCTGGCGCTGGGCCAGCTCGAGCGTGAGGCCCAACAGCCAGAGCCCCGACAGGGCTGGCAGGACCTGGCTGAAAATCCGTTCGGACACGCTGAGGTTCAGGTGGCTGCTGGGCAGCAGCCAAAGGTGCAGGGGGTAGGCTCCCCCGCGTACGGCGCCGGCGATAAACAGGGCGTAAAGGGTCTCAATCGGCAAGGATGAGCCAATCAGCATTTGATTGGGGCCGTTGACCCCTGCCGGAAACAGTCCAATCAACAATACCAGCGTGCCCAGCATGCCCATGCCCAAAGCGCGGTGGTACACCACGGACCATTCCTCCTGTACCACCGCGTGCTGGTTCATCACCTGCGTGTGGCGGAAGACCAGCATCACGTCCAGCAGGACCCAGGTAAAGACCGTGGTCAGCATGTTGCCACTGTTGACCAGCAGCCACACGCAGGCCAACGTCGCCAGATTCAGGGCCAGGAACCGCGTAAAGAAGAACCTGTCCTCCGGGGACATCTCTTCCGGATCGGACAGCCGCTGTGCGGTGCAGAGCAGGCCGGCCGCGCCCAATATCCCCGCCAGGAGCGAGATGTTCCAGTTCCAGCCCACGTGCAGCCACACAAACTGAAAGCTGTCCTGCAGGGACGGCTGCCAGGTGAGGGCGAACAGCGGCAGCCCGCGCTGGAACACCTGGCTGATCAGGGCTGTGAGCGAGATGCCGAGCAGGATCAGGGCCAGTGCCAGCAGTCGGTCCGGCCGACTGCGCGTGGGATGAGCAAAGGACAGTGCCACCGGACCCGCAAGCAGCAGCAGCGGCGGCAAGAGTGGAGAAGTGACCAAGCCGCGCAGGGCTTCCATGGCAACGCCTTGACGCGGGGTCGGCAGATTTAGATCCGAACTCGCCGGAAGGCCGCCCCGGGCGGACGGGATCGGCCTCGGTCAGGATGGTGGTACCGGTCGCCGAATCGGTCGCCCGCGCCGGCGCAGGGCTTGGCGGGGTTCACCCCAGTGCGGCCGGCGAATTGGCCGTGCCGGTGAAGACGATGGCGGACAGTGGCTCGCGCTCACGTGCCGACACTTCGCGTTCCGCCATCGGTTCCGCCAAAGTATCCGGTTCGTCACGGTACCCGATCGCGACTGCGACCACTGGTTCCCATTCGTCGGGCAGAGCGAGGACCTTGCGTGCGGCATCGCCCGAAAAGCCGCCCATTTGGTGTGCATGGAGGCCCATGGCCGTGGCCTGGGTCACGAGGTTGGCCACCGCCTGGCCCGTGTCGTACACCGCCTTGCGGTTGGTCCCTCCCCGGGCCACGGTGTTGGCGGAGGCGATCATCAGGAGACTGGCGTTGCGTGCCCAGGCTTGATTCATGTCCATCAGCGTGCCCAGGATCCGCTCGAAGCCCTCAGGATCGGCCGAGCGCTCTGCGTAAACAAACCGCCATGGCTGCGCGTTGAACGAAGAGGCGGACCAACGCGCAGCCTCGAACAGGCTTCCAATTTGCTCGCGGCCCAAGGATGCTTGTCGGAAGGCCCGTGGACTCCACCGGGCCGCGAGGTGTTCGTGGATGGGGTAGGCAGTGTCCGCGCGCTTCTGGCTGTCGAGACTGGACAAGGTCATCTCCTTGGGGAATTCGTGCCGGCGTGGGATGCGGCTGCTCAGGGCAGGTGGACCCAGGCCGCTCGGCTGTGTTCAAGGCCGGTTATTGTAAAGGATTCAAGGGCGGCAGGCAGGAGGCAGCAGTCCAGCGGACCCAACTCCGCAGAGCCGCCGGCAGCGGCGATTCCAAGCGAGCCCTCCAGAACCACCACGAACCGGCAGGTAGCAGGATCCCCTTCTCCGACCATGGTCTCGCCGGTTGCGACAGTTGCGAGGTCCGTCGCAAACTGCGGGCACGTGATCAATCTGCTGGCGGCCAGTCCCTGCCAGGTTGCCGGTCGGGGAACCACCGGATTGGACACGGGCGCGCCCGTGTCCAAACACGCCAGGGATTCGTGCCAGTGCAACGGCCTCGGCTGTTCCAGCCGGGGCGGCCGATCCCAGTCGTACATGCGCCAGGTGGTGTCGCTGGTTTCCTGCACTTCCAGGACCGTAATCCCGGGTCCCAGGGCATGCACCTGTCCGGCTGGCACGAAAAACGTGTCCCCGGCATGGACTTGATGGCGCTGCAGCCAATGTGTCAGGTTCCGGGAAGGACCGGCCTGTTGAATGTCCTCCAGCGTTGTGCCCGGCTTAAGACCGAGTATCAGTTCGGCGTCCGGCTCGGCGGCCAGGATGATCCACATTTCAGTCTTGCCGAAGGTTTCGCTCCGACCGTCGCCTTGGGCCGGATGTACCTGTACGGACAGCCACTCGTCGACATCCAGCAACTTCAGCAGGATTGGGAAGCGGCCATGTGTGACCGTATCTGCATGCCGCGTGCCCACCAGATCGATTCCAAATTCCCTGATCAACCGGGACAGCCGCCAACCGGCCAACGGGCCGTGTGCCACCGGTGTCTCGGCTGTCGGGTGACCCGACACAAGCCATGCCTCAGCCAGACGCGAACCGGCCGGAACCCACGGCAGTCGTTCAGCGAGTCTGTGTCCGCCCCACACTGCATCCCGCATATGGGGGACAAAGCACAATGGATGGTCAAGCCGCTGGATGGAACTCACGTCGTTTCTTCGCCGGCAACCCGGGGCTCGGATACCGTTGCATCCTCGTCCTGGATGTCCGCGTCCTCGGCGTCGTCCCTCTCTGCGCGCCGGGGGGCGGGTCCGCCAAACCATCGCCTTTGCGGCTTCGGGTCTTCTGGCTCGGCTTCTTCCAGGAATGTCAGGGGCTGATCCAGGACCCGGTACCAGGCATAGGTCACAACCAGCTTGGCCGAGGCCATGACCGGTGCGGCGAGCACCGCACCCAGAACCCCGGCCAGCGACGTGCCCATCAACACGCTGAGCAGCACCACGACGGGATGCAGACGCAGCGAATTGCCGATGATGCGCGGCACGATGATGTTGCTTTCAATTTGCTGAACCGCAATCACGCACAGGGTAACCAGCAGCCCGTATTGCACCGTGGTGAGGCCGAAGGCCGTCGAGTCCTGGAACAGGGCCACGAGAATGATCAACGCCGAACTGGCGACCGGCCCGATGACCGGCAGGAATTCCAGGGCTCCGGCGGCGAGTGCCAAGCCGAAGGCATTGCTGACGCGGAGCAGGGGAAGCAGGACCGTGTAGACCGCAAACAACAGGAGCGAAATCAGGATCTGGCCCCGCAGGTAGGCTTTCCAAATCTCGCTGAACCGCCGCCAAAGCGCTTGCAGGTCCTGCTGGATGCTCCGTACCGGCGCCAGGCTATCGATGTAGCTGCCGACCTTCGGTATGTCGATGATGATGTACAGCGACAGGATCAGGACCAGCAGCGTGACAGCCAGGACGTTGAACGTGCCCTTGGCGAACCCCGAGGCTGTGACCAGGCTCTGCTGCAGCAGCGGGTTCAGCCACTGCAGGGCCTGGTCGCCGATGGCCCCCAGATTCCACTCCAGTTGCGAACCGTCCGGTGAAATCGGTTCCAACCATTGGAGGGAGAACTGTTCCACGAAGCCAAAGCCCGGACGCTGCATAAGGGATTCGACAGTCCCGGCGGCCTGCGCGGCCCATGATTGAAGGGCTGTTTGCAGCCGTTCCAGGATGGAAGGCAGGGCGTTGTACAGCAGATTGAACTGCTGGATCGACTCTGCAATGAGCCAGAACGCGGTCGTGAAGCCCACCACCAGCAGGCCGGCCAAGACCAGTACGGCGGCCGCGGCCCGGTTCAGGAAAGTGTGGCGGGAGATTGCGGTGATCGCCGGATGCAGGAGGTAGGCCAGGATTACGGCCAGAACCAGTGGCTGGATCAGGTTGGAGAAGCGCCAGAACATCCAGGCCACGGCAGCCAGGAACAGGAGGGAGGCCAGCAGCTTGGTGTTGGCCGACCAGGGCACTTCGCGGTCGGCGGGCTGGGTTGGTGCCGGGGCGTTTAGTTCGTCCACGGTCGGGAATGGGGCGACTCAGGCCGGCTCGAGACCGGCGATCGAATTCAGCACTGTCTTGAGGCCGTGCCGGCGGAACGCGATCGTTACTTCCTCATCCCCGTCGGCGAGCAGTTTGGAGCCAATCACCTTGCCCGTGCCGAAGATCCGATGCCGCACGTTCATGCCCGCCTTGAACTGCGACACAGCCGGCGCGGCCGGGGTCGGTTCCGCATTGGCCTCGACCAACGACCAGTCATGGCGTGACGGGCGAAGCCTGTAGGCGTCAGCCTGTCGCCCGCCCAGGGACGAGCCCTGTCCCACTGCGCGCCACTGGGGCCACGTTTCGCGGATGAGGAGGCCGGGGTCGATCTCGTTCAGGAACCGGCTTTCCCGGTAGCGCATGGTGCGTCCACTGACAAAGCGCTGGTCGGCCCGGGTTAGGAACAGCAGCCGTTCGGCCCGGGTAATTCCGACATAGAGGAGCCGTCGTTCCTCTTCGATGTCTTCCCGGTCACCGGAATCGCGGGCGCGGAAGTGAGGCAACAGATCCTCGTCCACACCCGGGATGTAGACAACCGGATATTCAAGCCCCTTGGCGTTGTGCAGGGTCATGAGCGTGATCTTCGGCTCGTCGCCGTCCCGTTCGTCCGCCGCGGAAATCAGGCTGACGTGCTCCAGAAACAGCTCCACCGGATTGAGGGCCAGCTCCTCCGCATCGCTCTCCGGTTCGAATTCCGAGGCCAGGCCCACCAGTTCGTCCAGGTTTTCGAGACGGTGTTCGTCTTGCTCGCCGGATGCCACCAGCCGCGCGCGGTACCCGGACGATTCGAGGACATCGGCCAGAAAAAGGCCGGCATCGATGGTGAGGTCCTCGGTGTACAGCCGTTCCCGCCACTCGGCAGTCAGACTCTCGAATTCCTGCAGGCTGCGCAGAGCACGCCCCGTGAACGGCGACGGGTGCCGTTCCCAGACATCCGGAGCCATGTGCGCCACTGCTTCGGGCCCGCGGCAGGCTACCGTCAGGGCGTCGGAGATGGAGAGTCCCCACCGGTTCCGGCACTCGATCAGTCGCGCCAGGGTTTTCGCCCCAATTCCGCGCGCCGGCTTGTTGATGATGCGCGCCAGCGCCAGGGCATCCAGCGGGTTGACCAAAAAACGCAGGAACGCCAGGGCGTCCTTGATCTCGGCCCGGTCGTAGAACCGCACGGCGCCAATCAGGCGATAGGCGATGCGATGGTTCAGGAAAGCTTCCTCCAGGGCCCGGCTGAGCGCATGCGTGCGGTACATCACCGCGATGTCCTCATGTCCGAACGCTCCGTCGCGCAGCAGGCTGGCGGTGCTGCGGGCGATCCAGTCGGCTTCCGAGTCGCCACCAGCGGCGTCCACGAGCACCACCTGCTGGCCGTCGGGATTGCCTGTGAACAGTTCCTTGTGGGTGCGTCCGCGATTGTGCTGGATCAGGCTGTTGGCCACGTCCAGGATTTGCTGCGTGCTGCGGTAGTTTTCCTCCAGCACGACAGTTCGGAGCGATGGAAAGTCTCGTCGCAGCCGGGCCATGTTGCGGCGATTGGCACCGCGGAACGCGTAAATCGACTGGTCCTCGTCGCCCACCACGAACAGGCTCTGCAACGAATCCGGATAGGCGGCCAGCAGCTTCACCAGTTCGTACTGGATCCCGTTGGTGTCCTGGAATTCGTCGACCAGAACGTGGGACCAACGGGCGCGGTACCGGTCCAGCACATCCCGGTTGCCGCGGAACAGCCGCAGCGCGTGCAGCAGGAGATCGTCGAAGTCCAGGGCGTTGTTGGCCCTCAGGGCCTTTTCGTAGTCTGCATAGATCGGGGCAAGGCGGACGTCGAGGACCGAGGAGGCTTGGGCCGCGAACTCCGATGCGGTCAGGCTCCGGTCCTTGGCTCGGCTGATGTCGGCCAGCACGGCAAATTCGTTGTCCGAGGCCGCTCGGGAGGCGAGGATTTCCTTGATGACCGATTTCTGGTCGTCGGCATCGACGATGATCCAGTTGCGCTCGTACGGCGTATGTTCGTATTCCACGCGCAGGATGCGGGCGCAGATGGAGTGGAACGTGCCGATGGCCATGGGACGGCGCCACCCGAAGCCGAGCTCGTCCTGGTCCTGGGACTCGAGCAATTCGAGGGCACGCTGCCGCATCTCGCCGGCAGCCTTGTTGGTGAAGGTTACGGCCAGGATGCGGTTGCGAGCGACGTCCAGTTCCTGAACCAGCCAGGCAATCCGATGGGTCAGGACCCGGGTCTTGCCCGAGCCCGGACCGGCCATGATCTGGGCCGGTCCGATGGGTAGCGAGACCGCTTCGCGCTGGGCGGTGTTCAGCTTGGCGAGCAGTGGATGAGGGGTCACGACGAATCAAGGCGTTTGGCAACAGGCGCGCCCGGTGAGTCTGACACAGACGGCACCGAAGTCCCTTGAAACGGGCCAACCTGCCTCGTCCCGCAACAGGTGCAGTAGATCGTGCACGGGCATGCCCATCACACTGGCTGCGCAGCCGTCTAGGCGCGCCACGGGATTGAAGTCCCGGTCTTGTAGGGCATATCCTCCGGCTTTGTCGAACGGATCGCCGGTCCGGACGTACCGGTCGATGTCCGCGTCCGTGTAGTTGCGCAGGGTCAGTCGGGACACGTGCACCCCCGTCCGCCGTCTCCCGGTGTGGAAGTTGAGCAGGCAGTAGCCTGTGCAAACTTCGTGCGGTCCGGTACGCAGCCGGCGCAGGAACGATTTCGCCTCAAGGGCGTCTTTCGGCTTCCCCAGAATGTCGTCCGCATGCACCACGGTGGTGTCCAGGCCCAGCAACAGGGCCGGCTCGGCCAACGGATTGCTTGGCAGGTTCGTCCGGGCCGTTTCCGCCTTCAGGGACGCCAGCCGCAGGGCCATGCAATCCGGGGTTTCGTTGGGCAGGGGCGATTCGTCCACATCCGCCGGGTGGAGGCGGACCGGAAGTTCCAATGCCCTGAGAAACGCCTGTCGCCGAGGACTCGCCGAGGCAAGGATTAGGGTTCCGCCCCGGGAAGTGGTGTCCGAAGCCATAGAGAGTGTTTCCATAGGATTTGATGTCGTGTGGCGGACACGGCGGCCGCCGCCGGGAACATGCTGGAATGCGGGCACTTGAATCGTGCACTGCCCGAAGGCTCAAAGTACAATTGGGAGGCCTCCATCGCCTTTGAGGCCGCATGTCCGGGCACATTCGCGGCGGTCCGGATTCCCCCAACACCAGGTTCCTCAACACATGGCGTCTACTTCTGTTGTCCAGGAAGCGGTTACGCGCACGGCCATCATCGGATGCGGAGGCATGGCCCGCAACCATCTCCGTTCCATTCTGGAAGATCCCCGGGGCACACATATCAGCGTCGTGTGCGAACCCATGGCCGAGAATTACGAGTTGACCTGTGAGCTGTTTGAAGCAGCCGGGGTCGCGGTCCCCGAGAACGTGCCGGATCTGGATGCGATGCTGGAAGGGCATGCAGCTGATCTGGATGCCGTCTTCATCGTCACCCCCCATGCCATGCACCACGACCACGTCGTGGCCAGTCTCGACGCGGGGTTGGACGTCCTGGTCGAAAAGCCCATGGTGGTGAGCAAGGAGGAAGCCGAACGCGTCATTGCCAAGCGGGATGAAACCGGCAAATTGGTGACCGTGGCTTTCCAGGGCAGCCTGTCGCCGCAAATCCGGTGGGCTTCCGAACAGTTGCACGACGGGCCCTACGGCCGCGTGCTGGCCATCAGTGGCACCGTGTGGCAGAGCTGGAAAGGGTTGGCGGATGGCCGCTGGCGCCTTGATCCACACGTATCCGGCGGCGGGTTCATGTTCGACACCGGTGCCCACCTGATGAACACGATTGCCGATCTGGCCGGCGAGGACTTCGTGGAGGTGGCTGCCTGGCTCAACAACGACGACATGGCCGTTGACATCATGGCGGCGGCTATGGGGCGTTTGCAGTCCGGGACCTTCGTGACCATCCACGGGTGCGGCAATGCAGTCAAGAGTTGCAGTTCCACAATCCACATCTTCGCCGAGAAGGCGCACCTCAAGGCGTGCATGTGGGGACGCTGGGTGGAAGTTCAGGAGGACGGCGACGAGGACTTCCGGCGCGTGGAGCTGCCGGCCATGCGGACGGCTTGGCATCGGTTCCTGGACGTGCGGGCCGGCCGCATCGAGAATCCGTCGCCTCCCGAAGTTGGCTTGCGGATGCTGAGACTATGGGATGCCATCAAGGAATCAGCCGCCCGAAATGGCCAGGTGGTCCCTTGTTGATGTTTCCACACCCATTTTTCCTTCGATCACGGCTCCATGGAGGCCGGTCACAATGAGAGTAACCATTTGGAACGAATACCGTCACGAAAGAGTGCACGCGGAGATTGCGGCCCTCTATCCCGACGGGATGCACGCCGCCATCAAGAATGGCTTGGCCGATCACGGCATCACCAATGTGGGCACGGCGACGTTGGACGAGCCGGAACACGGGCTGACGGACGAGGTCCTGGAGTCCACGGACGTCATGCTTTGGTGGGGTCACATGGCCCACCACGAGGTCGACGACGGCATTGTCGACAAGGTGCAGAAGCGGGTACTTGAAGGGATGGGGTTGATCGTGCTCCACTCCGGGCATTTCTCGAAGATCTTCCGCAAGCTGATGGGTACCTCGTGCAGTTTGCGCTGGCGCGAGGCCAGCGAGCGGGAGCGGATCTGGGTTGTGCGGCCCGGCCATCCAATTGCCCGGGGTTTGCCGCCCTACTTCGAAATTCCCCAGTGCGAGATGTACGGGGAACTATTCGACATCCCGCAGCCGGACGAACTGGTGTTTGTCAGCTGGTTTGAGGGCGGCAACGTGTTCCGCAGCGGTTGCTGCTTCCACCGCGGGAACGGCAAGATCTTCTACTTCCGCCCCGGACACGAGACCTTCCCGATCTACACCCAACCGGAAATCCATCGGGTGTTGGCCAACGCGGTGCAGTGGGCGGCCCCCGTGGCGGGACCGGCCTACCCCTACTCGCAGAAGGGCTCCACGCGTCCGGTTGCCATCAACGAGCGGGAAGCGCTCGAACCCATCGGCGCGGCCTCGGACGAGCGGGTGCGCGTCGGCTGATCCCGGAACAAACGGCAAACCCGTCGGCAACGCCGACGGGTTTGCGGTCTTGGACCTGACGCTTCAACCGGTTAGGCACCTCCTGTAGGACTCGAACCCACGACCCGCTGCTTAGAAGGCAGCTGCTCTATCCAGCTGAGCTAAGGAGGCTGGCGGCGGGATTGTACACCAGCGCCGAGACCGAGAATCCGGTGCCTGCATGAAGGGGACGGCCGGCCGCGCTCCGAACCCGGACATCTCCGGGTTGTGCAGACGATTCTGACACAGATCTGGCACAGGCCTGACACAGTTCCTGCACGCCCAGGACAGACACTTCCCTTGACGATTGAGGCACAAAGGGGAAGTCACATGTCCGAATTGATAACAACCTTGGCGCTGGGAATGATGAGCAAGGGAGTGTTCGTGTATCGAGAGCCCACCCAGGAGGCGGTGCGGTCAACAGTCTCGCCCTTCCGGGTCTGGCTGGGTTCCGTCCTGATCGCTCTGGGGCGGCGTGTTCAGCCGAATCCGAATACCCGCACCCATTGGGCAGGCATGCGCGAAGCAGCTCTATGAGCCATTCCGGCGCACAGTGTGAAGAGAACCGCTCCCGATCGGGAGCGGTTCTTGATTCCGGGGTTCCAATGTCGATGCCAACGGCGGCAATCTAATACAGGAACATGGGCAGACCGAACGGATTCTTCATCTCCGGCCTGTAGGTCTCCACGTTGTAGAGCCGGTTCACATCGACGCACCGCGTACCCTTGGTCACTTCGCCCATGTCGATGTGGGTGAACCGGCCGTCGCGGAGGGCCACCATTCTTCCGCTTTGACCCTGGAGCAACAGATCCGCCGCCATGTGGCCGTAGGTGCGCGAAACCAGCAGGTCCAAGGCATCCGGTGCCCCCGTGCGCATCAGGTAGGCCAGCTTCTGGTTGATGATCCCGAACCCCGTGTGTTCCTCGATCATGGCTCCCACCACCTCTCCAATGCCGCCCAGCTTGCGGTGGCCGAAGGCATCGGCCTGGCCCGACTCGATAATCTCGCCGCCCTCCACCGTGGCGCCTTCGCTGATCACCACCATGGCGTAGTTGCTGGGGTTGCGGTTCCAGTCCTCGGTGACGAGTGCCATGAGTCGGTCCGGGTTGAAGGGTACCTCGCAGATTAGGGCGCGGTCGGCATCCGCCACATAGCTGCTGAGCAGGGCCGTCTCGCCCGAGTTGCGGCCGAAGAGTTCGATCACAGCGACGCGTTCGTGGGAGCCGGCGCTGGTGCGCAGGTTGGTGATGAACTCGGCGCTGCGCGTGACCGCGGTGCTGAAGCCCATGCAGTAGTCGGTGCCATAGACATCGTTGTCCATGGTCTTGGGACAAGCCACAATCTGGACTCCTTCCGCGTGCAAGCGCCCGCCGTAGCCCAGGGTGTCATCGCCCCCGATCGGGACCAGGGTTTCCACGCCCAGTGCGTCCAGGTTCTTGATCACCGTGGAGGTGAAGTCGTAGGTGCCCCCGCCGTTGTCCGTGGCATCGCCCGCCGACAGGTGTTCCGGGATCGCGCCGGCCTTGACCTTGCCCGGATTGGTCCGGCTGGAGTGCAGGAATGTGCCACCGGTGCGATCGATTGTGCGGACGGCCTCCGCGTCAAGGCTGTAGGTGTGGTGGGCGACCGACTCCGGGTCGTCGGGATTGATCTCCAGGGGGCCGGCCCATCCGCGGCGGAACCCGACCACTTCGTGTCCCGCTTCCGTCATCCGGGTCACGATGGACTTGATGCACGGATTCAGACCGGGAACGTCGCCGCCGCCTGTCAGGATGCCCAGTTTCATAACATGTCTCCGCAAATGGTGTCGGCCGGCGCCTCCAACAGGCATCCGATTCGGTCCGATTCTAATTCAGGATGGCGCCGCAGGCCCCGAATCGGGCCGCGCGCAGCGATCATCCGAAGATCTGGTGCTGTCTCAATGCCATCCGGTAGAAGCCCACCAGTTGATCCATTGTGCTGCGCCAGTCCTGGCGCAAGGCGTGTTGCCAGCCGGCTTCGGCAAAGGATTGCAGGAGGGATCGGTTGTCCTTCATCTGTTTGACCTGTTCGCGTATTTCGCCCGGGTTCTCCGGGTCGAACAGCAATCCGTTGCGGTTGTGCGCAACCGTGTCCGTGATGCCACCCCTGCGGGCGGCAATCACGGGCAGGCGGCAGGCCATCGCTTCCAGGGCCACAAGGCCAAACGTTTCGGTTGTGGACGGAAAGACAAACAGGTCCGCGGCGCGATAGGCCTCAACCAGGTCCTGGCCGTAACGGTAGCCGGTGAAGGCAGTGGGGGTTCCCGCGTACCAGGCCCTGAGTTCGGCATGGCTGGGACCGTCGCCGACGAGTGCCAGGCGCAGGCCCTTCATCGGAAACAGCCGGTCGCGCAGTCCGAACAGGCCTTTTTCGGGCGCGTGGCGACCCACGTTGAGGACCAGGAAGTCGTCGGGATGTCCCTGTGTCAGTTCCTCGCGCATCTTCGGATCGACAGGGCCGGCGCTGAACAGGTCGGTGTCGATGCCGCGTCGCCACCAGCGGACTCTGCTGATGCCCTGTCGCCTTAGGTCGTCGCGCAGGACGCTGGAGGGGCAGACCGTCAGGGTGGCTTGGTTGTGCAGGTAGGTTGCGTATCGCCTCAGGAACCCGGTCAGGAAGCCTTGGCCGTAAAAAGCCGCATACCGCGCGATGTCCGTGTGATAGGAGGCCAACACCGGGATCCCCAGCCGGCGCGCCATGCGCATGCCGAACGGTCCCAGCACGAACGGGTGCAGGACATGCACCAAGTCGGGCTGGAACTGGCGCAACGTCCGGAACGAATCCGATCGGGGAAAGTTGAACTTCAGTTCCGTGTAGTACGGGGCGGTGATGCCGTTGACCGGTACAACCCGAAAGCCGGCGAACTCGCTGGGACCGCCGGAAGGCGCAAACAGGATGGCTTCGTGTCCCTCGGAAGCCAGGTATCGGAGGAGCAGCTGCAGGATGTTGACCACCCCGTCGATCTTGGGCAGGAATGTTTCGGTAAAGAGCCCGATCCGCAAGCGATGCGGTTGGTCCGGCTTGGATTCGGATGGACTTCTGTGTGCTACCATGCCGACTGCCTCAACGAGGTTTAGCCTGTCCTGCGGGGAGTGTCCGGACCGCCTTGCCGGACCCGCGCGGCGCAGGGCATGAGCCAACCTGCCCGGATGATGAGACTGCCCTTTCCGCCTCGCAGCCCCCTTCCCGGAACCGAGTACGCAGCAAGTAAGGGATTCATGAGTGCGAGTCGAGCAAACAATGTTGTGGTACTCGGCGGAGATGGTTTCTGCGGATGGCCCACCAGCCTGCTGCTGTCCCGCCAGGGATTCAACGTCACGATTGTAGACAACTTGGTCAGGCGAAAGACCGATGTGGAACTGGGCACGAAGTCGCTGACGCCGATCTCCCCAATCGACACACGTCTGGCTGCCTGGCGGGAGGTCACGGGGAAGGATCTCTGCCACGTCGACATCGATATCGCAGAGGACTATGCAAGCCTGGTGGCACTCCTGCGCGATCTGCAGCCGCAGGCCGTCGTGCACTTCGGTGAACAGCGGGCGGCGCCCTATTCGATGAAGTCGCCGCGTCACAAGCGCTACACGATCGACAATAACATCAACGCTACGCACAATCTCCTGTGCGGCATTGTCGAGACCGGGTTGGACATACACGTGGTCCACCTGGGAACCATGGGTGTCTACGGCTACGGCACGGCCGGACTCAAAATCCCCGAGGGCTACCTGCCCGTACAAGTGGAGGCGGAAGGGGTTCGCCACGAGATGGAAATCATCTATCCCCCCAATCCCGGCAGCGTCTATCACATGACCAAGACGCTGGATGCGCTGATGTTCTTCTATTACAACAAGAACGATCAGGTGCGCATTACCGATCTCCACCAGGGCATTGTCTGGGGCACGAACACCGCCGACACCCTGGCCGACGAACGCCTCATCAACCGGTTCGACTACGAGGGGGACTATGGAACGGTCCTCAACCGCTTCCTGATGCAGAGCGTGGTCGGACATCCCATCACGGTCTACGGCACCGGCGGCCAGACCCGCGCCTTCATCCACATCCGCGATACCGCACGGTGTGTGAACCTGGCGATCGACAATCCGCCCGAACGCGGCGAACGGGTCAAGATTTTCAATCAGGTGACCGAAACCCACAGAGTTAGGGATCTCGCCCGGCTGGTAGGGAAACTGACCGGTGCGGAGGTCAGGTACTACACGAACCCGCGCAATGAGGCACTTGAGAACGACCTCAGGGTGGAGAACCGCCAGTTCCTGGACCTGGGACTGGCCCCGGTGACGCTCAGTGAAGGCCTCTTGGAAGAGGTGATTGAGGTCGCCCGGCGCTACGCCGACCGTTGCGACCCGGCCAAGATCATCGCCGACTCAACGTGGCGGGCCGATATCCCGGTGGACCGGGTTGGTTCGCAGGAACCCAATCGCTGGCAACCCGACACCAGTTGAGTTCGGTTCGGGCCGGTTGTTGGGGGCCGGTTTGCACGCCCTTGCAACTCGGGTTCAGGCAGTGTTCCTCAAGACCGTAACGACCATGGTGGGCCTGTCGCCCTTGCTTTATGAACGTGGCGACGACCTGTAGTTCATCGTGCCGTTCGTTGTCAGCAATTTGGGAGGGCTGGTCTTGTCGGGCGTGTTCATTGCTCTTTGTGCTGCCGGCGCTGGTCATGGTGATCGACGGCGCCGCTGAATGAAGCCTGCTCTTGGGAAACCTTGTTGAGCGATCTGTACCGAGAGGGGTCCCCCAAATCCGTCAACTGAGTCCAGCGGACAAGAAGCGCAGGGTGCAGCCTTGAGGCATCCAGGAGCCGGCAGGGCGGTGCTTGACGAGTGCCGGTTGCGGTTGTCGGGCAGGGAGGATCAGGCATCCTGAATACGGTGGCGGCTACGGCCGACAGCTCAAGAGCCGGAACGGGCTTGGTTGCCCCCTCCCGCAACCACATTTGCTGTCATGGAAAGTACCCCCATACCATGAACTCAATGGGCCTGTTCCAGCGGGTTGGCCGCGCCCCAACGTTGGTGAATCCGCAACGATTAAACCCAGGCACACACAGTCGGTCATGTGCCTGCGCAGCGGTTCCGTGGCTCCCGGCGTTTAAGTGAACCGTTCGTTCGTTGACTGGCACGTCGAACTATACGAAACCAACCTCAACCGGCCGCGTCCGTGGCGCACGTGGACGAGATGCATGGTCCGAGGATTGGACGAGGCTGGCCGCTGCACATCTCCATCGATGCCGTTTAATCCGTCTGCACGAACTTTGATGCGGTCAGTCGGTCGGCTTGTTGCTGCTCGAGGGCGGGTCAACCACAGTCGAGTTCGCGTTCCTCCGTCTCCTGCGCGTCGAAGCTGCCGGGCGACTGCATCAGGTATCCAAGCCGGACTCTGGCAATGACCTGTAGTTGCGGTTGGCCGTCGGCAGCCAAGTCGTACGTCTTGTTGAAGTAGTCCACTGCCCGTTGCGCGTCGCCCATGGCCTCGGCTACGCTGGCGATCAGGAAATGGGCCTGTGCGTTGTCGGGATCCGTTGCCAGAGCGGAGAGCGCCGCGCATTCCGCACCGTCCATGTCCCCGGCCCGCAGACGATTGGTCCCGAGAGTCACCCAGATGTTGTGCGAGGGGATGTTCGAATCCGACAGGGCCTCGGCCACGTAGTCAGCAGCTTGTTCAGGGTTGTCCCGACGTTCCTCAATCACAGCGGCCCAGAGCAGGACTTCCGTGGCATTGTTCGACGACTCAAGGCCGGCCTGGGCCACGGTCCGGGCGGTGTCCCAATCACGGATGTCGACCGCCTTTTCGATGTCGTAGCCAATATCGGTGATAAGCACGGCGTTGGGGTCGGGCGGAAAGACATAGGTGACCAGAATCCAAACCGCGATGCCCAGCACCGCGATGCCGCCGACGAGTCGAAGCCACCGAAACAGGGTGCGTCGGGTTTGCGCGGCATGCACTTCGTCCAGGGTCCACCAGAACCCGTTGGTTTGCGCCAGCGACTGGCGGAGCTGGTCCATACCGCCGTGGGTGTTGGCCGCCTTCACGATTTCGCCGGCAATTTCACTCAGCCGGAACTCGAATCCGGCCCACTGCCCGTCCTCGGCCTTAAGATCGACGCCTCGCGCGCGGAGGTCTTCCTTGAGCAGCCAAGAGGAGTCCAGCAGCTGCAGGGTCCGCTCCACCGTGTGCGAATTGACCTTAACCAGCAGCTTCTCCAATTCGTTGAGCTGATCCCTGAGCTTGGCTGCATCGCTGAGGGACTCGGTGTTGGGGTTGGGCTGTGCCATGGCGGTATCCCGTCCGATTCGGGTTTGCGATCAGGCTTGCACCTGGGCCGCGCGCTGAAGCTCGCGGTAGACGCGGTTGATGCCGGAACCGATTTGGCTTTCGATTTTCGATCTACGTGTATTGGGCACGGTGAATCGGTCCATCAGGTCCTTGACCAGCTCCTTCTTGGTTTCATTCTTGTCCTTGCCGGCCGCCAGGCACTCCGCAACCTGTTGCCGCAGGCTTTGGATGTAGTCCTCCATGAGCCGGATGCGTTCCAGGCCCTGCAGGGGTTCGCCGTGGCCGGGCACGATGACCTCGGGGTCCAGCGACCGAATCAGTTTGAGTGCCTCCAGCCACTCCTCGGAATTGGCCTGTGCCATGTAGGGATGCTGGTCGGTCCAAATTGTGTCGCCGACGAAGCAAATCCGCTCCTTCTCCAGCCAGATGATGGAGGTGGCCGGTGTGTGGCCGCCAACGAAAATGCACTCGATGCTGGTGCCGCCAATGAAGAAGCCGGCCCGCTGGGTAAAGGTAATCTGGGGAGGATGCACTGTGATCTCCTCCATCTCGGCCTGGATCTCGGGCATCTTCCGGAAACTGTTCCTCACCCGTTCCTTGAAGTTCTCCGAGAATCCCTGCATCTCCTTGTGGGCCCGTTCATGGCCGATTACCAAAGCAGGCATGAAATACTGGCAACCGAGCGCGTGGCCGCGGTGGTGGTCCGTCAGCAGGATGTAGGAAATGGGGATGTTCTTGGAGAACTCCTCGATCTGGCTGCGCCAGTGTTTGGCCTGCTGCGGAATAAGCGGCGTGTCAATCAGGACTGCGCCTTCACGCGTTACGATGCAGCCGGTGGTGCAGGTGCTGTAGTTGATGTTGATGTACACCTTGGAGGACAGCTTGCGTACCGGGCAGTACTTGTCCAGATCCTCGGGTGTGATGGCGGGGGAGTCGGGCATGTTGGAAAAGGGTGGTGGATCGACGACGGGAACGGGTGCGAAGCGGTGGCGGATTGACTGGGGCAAGGGTTCGACCGGTGGTGGCGATCAGCGAAACTCGTCGGCAGCCTTGTCGCTGAACGACTGAACCTGCTGTTGTGCTTGAACATCTCCTTTCGGCTTGCGGCGACGGCCGCGTCGTCGTTGGCGGGGGGGCGGGCGCGGGGGTTCGTGCGGATCCCGGACATCCGCCTGCGAGGCCAGGGAGTCCGACGGAAAGGCGACGTCGGTATCCGGTTCGTTCGCGAAGTAAAGCCGGGTCCTTTCGAGCACCAGCGCGTGTTCGGACAGGCCCAGTTCGTCAACCACTTCATCGGGTCGTCCTGTGGCGCCTTCCACCATCTGAACGCGGAGCAGCAGGTTATGGCACGGTCCCGCGGCATCGAATCCCACCCACGCCAGGCGGTGGACCAGGGGCCTCAGGTTGTACCGATACGGATGGCCCTTGCGCTCCCGTTTCCGCCACACGGTGCCGCGGGCCAGGAACTCGTGCACCACCTGCGGGCCGGTGGCAGTTTCCGGGGCGATGACGCGGATGTGGTAGTCGGCTCCGGTGAGCAGCCCCTGCAAGGGCCGACTCCTGACCGGGATTTCCTGCATCGAACGAATTGACACTCCGGGAGGGAGCTTGGCCCTCAGGCGGCCTTCGACCTGGACCACCGGCATCCGTTCGGACAGCCGGAAATCCATGTGCTCGGCCCGGCCGCAACAGCCGACCGCCAGCGGGGCCGCAAACTGAATGTGCGGCTGCGGATTGAACCCCTGCTTATAGGCCACGGGCAGCATGGTACGCCGAAGGGCGCGTTCCCACATGCGGAATTCGTCCTTGTGGGAGATGAACCGCAGGGCTTCGCCGCGGCTGTACACCACCCGCAGGCGCTGCGGTTCGTGCTGGTTGCCCGTCTCCTGGTCAGGCATCCACCGGATCTCCCGGTTCGATGTGCTGGCTGACCGTTCCGTGTCGGCGTTGGGGCACCCGTTCGCCGAACTGGCCTGTCAGTTCCGGCGACATTTCATCATTGAAGTACATCGGGATCGGAACAATGTCCACCGGCTGGCGTGTCTTGTCCTTGCCCAAGGGCGGGCAGGCCCAGGCTGCGTCCGGGGTGGACCGGCGCTCTTCCTTGAAGTATCCCAGGATCCCGCAGCTGAAACAGTGTTCGCGGCAGTCGTCGACCACGCCTCCCTGGAAGGCATGCACGTACTCCATCTCCATGAACTCGCGATCCACGCCGGCCGAGATGTGGTCCCAAGGCAATGTTTCGGCAATCGGACGTTCCCGGTGCGTGTACCACGCCATGTCGAGGCCGCAGTCCTCGAAGGCCTGCTGCCAGAGGTCGAATTGGAACCACTCGTTCCAGGCGTCCAGTTTGCAGCCCAGCCGCCAAGCCTGTTCCACGACATCGGCCGTGCGCCGATCACCGCGGGTCAGGAAGGTTTCGTGCATGGTTTCGCGGAAGTCGTTCCATGTGAAGTGGATGTGGCGATCGCGCAGGTTGGCCTTCAGGATGTCCACATGCCGTCGGATGCGGTCCTCCCGTTCCAGCGGTACCCACTGGAACGGTGTATGCGGCTTGGGCACCAGCGTGCTGACACCGAGCCGCACCCGGGCCTTGCCGCCAATGGCCTCGCGGCCCCGGGCCAGCACCGCCTTGGCGAGGTCGGCGATGGCCTGCACATCCTCGTCGGTCTGGGTTGGATGCCCGATCATGAAGTACATCTTGATCGTGGTCCAGCCGCGGCTGTAGACCTCGGTGGCCGTGGCCAGCAGATCCTCGGACGCGATCGGTTTGTTGATGACGTCGCGGAGCCGATCCGTGGCGGCTTCGGGCGCAAAGGTGAATCCAGGTCGGCGTCGGCCCTTTTCGAGAAGTTCCATCAGCCCCACACTGAAGGACTCGATGCGCAGGCTGGGCAGGCCGATGGAGAGTTTCCGATGTCCGTGTTTCTCCACGACGCGCCGGACCAGATCCTCGACATAGGTGTAGTCGCTGCTGCTGAGGCTGAGGAAACTGACCTCCTCGAAGCCGGTGTGTTCGCAGATTTCGTCGACGGCGGCCAGCACTTCCTCAACAGGCCGTTCCCTGACCGGTCTGAAAATCATCCCTGCCTGGCAAAAGCGGCAGCCTCGCGTGCAACCCCTCATGATCTCGATTGCAGCCCGGTTGTGGACGGTGTCCACGAACGGCACGATGAACCGTGTGACGGGCGGCGGCAACACCTTGACGACCCGTTTCATGACAACGGCCGGCGCCGCCGGATCGCAGGGCTTGGTGGCTGCCAGGGTACCGTCGCCATGGTAGGTGGCTTCGTACAGCGCGGGCACGTAAACGCCCGGAACGGCGGCCAGCATTTGCCACAGGGAAAGTCGGTCCAGAGCCGAGTTGGCCTCGCGCCGCTGTCGCCACGCACGATGCGCCTCGATGACCTCGATCATCACCTCTTCGCCTTCCCCAATCACCATGGCGTCGAAGAAGGGACTCATGGGTTCGGGGTTGTAGCAACCCGAGCCTCCGGCCAGGACGACCGGATGGTCGGGTTCCCTGTCCGCCGCCCGCAGGGGCAGTCCGGCCAGATCGAGCATGGTCAGGACATTGGTGTACAGCTGTTCGTACGGGAGGCTGAACCCCAGGATGTCGAAGTCGTGCAGCGGATGGCGGGTTTCAAGGCTGAACAACGGAATGCCTTCGTCCCGCATCACCTGCTCAAAGTCGGGCCACGGGCAATAGACCCGTTCCGCCAGCATGTGGGGGTGCTTGTTGATGAGGTCATACAGGATCATCAGGCCGAGGTTGCTGCCTCCCAACTCGTAAATGTCGGGGAAGGCCAGTGCAACCCGGTCGCGCAGGCCGCGATCGGACCAATCCTTGACCACGCTGTTCAACTCGCCGCCCGTGTAACGGGCCGGCACGTTGACGCGCGGCAAAACCCGGTCGAGGGTTTGTGTGATCGCCTCAGGTGTGGCCAGCATGCAAAAATCCAACCACGTTGGCAGTGACTATCGAATTCCGACCTGCGCCGAATGCAAGGAAGGGGGTCAAGCAGAGCGGCTCCCTAGCGCAACCATCGATTGTAGCACGCAGACAGGCCGTCGGATCGCAGTCCAATCCCAATCTCCCCAAGCCGGGACGGAGGCCAGGAAGAAGGACGCATAGGCGGTTGCGGACCCGGTTGGTTTCGCTCAAGGATTTAGCGTGCCCCAACCGTGCTGCGGGCTGCCCGGAACGAAGGTTGGTTGGCGGTCTGACACTTGACAATCTGCCCGGACGGGGCCTAGAATCCGGCCACATGCCTGAGCCAACAATTCCTACTCGGCTTTGGGGCGCATTCGTCTAATGGTTCAGGATACCGCCCTCTCAAGGCGGTGATACGGGTTCGAATCCCGTATGCGCTACCACCGCCACCCCGTAATCACGGGCCGTGGCCGAAAGCCCGGGTTCGCCTTCCCTCCAGGTGTCCCGGGCTTTCTTCTTGCCAAGTCCTTGGTTCCCGTACAGAACAGCCATGGTGGCTCCGGCCCGCAGTCCGGCAACGGGGTGTCGCGGTGCCCGGGAAGGGTCGCAGCGGCTCCAGGAGATTTTCCAGATGCGCATCGAAAACGGCGGACCCCACATTGATCATGGCTGCCTGGTACTGTTCCCGTTCGACGACCACAGCCTCCCCTACCAGAACGGTGTGGAACTCAAGCTGCACGGACATACGGCGCCCTGCGGAACCACTCCCAGAGTGTTGGAGCCAGGCGCCCCGGGCGATCCGGACTCGCTGCGCGCCATCTACTATGGCTCGGGCACCGGGTGGGGAACCAGTTGTGCATGTGGTACCTGCAGGACCATGATCAAGGCTGGTTCAGCCGTGTGTGTCTGGCTACCAGCCAGGATGGACGCACTTGGCACAAACCGGACTTGGGGCTGGTGGAGTACAAGGGCAGCCGCCGCAACAACTTGGTGGACCTGCACCAGGGCAACGTGCATGTCCAGTCCTGCGTGGTGTTCCATGATCCCGACGACCCCGATCCGACCCGCCGCTTCAAGATGGTCTACCAGACCCGCATCTACAACTGGCGGTTTGCGGCGGCCTTCAGTGCGGACGGCATTTCCTGGAAGCCGCACCCGAACAATCCCGTGGGCTACTGGCTGGAAATGGCCGGCGGCATGCGGTTCAACGACTGCTATTTCCTGACCGGACAGGGCGGCAACCATGCGCGTCGGCTGCGCAATCTGGTGACCTACACGTCCTACAACTTCGAGGACTGGAGTTCCGCCTCCGTGCTGGGCATGCAGCGGTCCGGCGGGGACCGGCTGTTCCACGAGTGGCAGGGCACGGCCGGCAAGCAGATTCACCTGGGTGCGGCGTTGTGGAACCGGAGCTAATGTGATGCTTGGCTTCTACGGCATGTGGAACGGCCATCCGTCCAATGATCGGCGGCTGGTGGTCATGCACCTGGGATTGGCCGTGACGAACGACGGTCTCCACTACCGGGAGCCGATTCCCGATTATCCGATTGTGTCTGCGGCCGAGGACGGATGGGAAGTCCTGCCGGATACCCGCACCAGCGACAACTATCCGTCGCTGATTCAGGGGCAGAGCTTCGAGAACATCGGCGAGGAAACCCTGTTCTGGTACGCGCCGTGGCCGGAACAGGCCAGCGACGGCATCCGCGTCGCGAGCTGGCCGCGCGATCGGCTTGGCTCTTTCAAGCCCTACCTGGATCAACGCATGGCGTCGCGGGGCGACTCGCACGTGATATCGGCGCCCATCGATCTCGAAGGCCGTCCCGCCCGTCTATCCCTCAATGTGGACGGCCCGGGCGAATACTGGCAGGTGCGCTGTTCGGTGCTGGACGAGCGGATGTGCCCGTTGCCCGGCTTCGCTGCCGCCGACTGCCGGCCCGTCGCAGCCGGTTTGGCCAAACCGGTGACCTGGGCAGACGGCCTTGATGCGATCCCGTCCCCGGAGGGGCGGATCAGGCTGCGCGTCGACTTCGGCGGCATCCGGCCGGAAGATGCCAGCCTCTACGCACTGTATCTTGATCCCGTGGGTTGAGGGGCCCGACCCAATTGGCTGGCGATGGGGAGCCGACCGTGGTGATGATCACGAACCCTTGGCGTCCCGCGGGGTCTCAACGGCATCGTGGAACGGACGCCGACCATTACCAATGGGATCTTGTCCGGGGCCCAAACCCACCGGTTGATTCCGGACGACGGTTCGCTCCGAAGGGCCGCGTTGACAGTGGATTGGCCTACTCGAAGCTCGTTGTGCCGACCGCGCCCACGAACTCGGGAATGTCCTTGTGTCCAAGGACCTGTCGGATGGCATGGGCCTCCCCGAGATGGAACCAATAGTGGTAAATCACCCGCAGCAGCGTGTGGCCGAGGACCTCGGGTACTTCCCTGTCCCCGTGGCGTAGCCGGACGTGCAAGTCCTCCTGAGCGAGTCGCTGCAGGTAGGAGTCCGCCTGGTCGGTGATTTGCTGCCACTGGGTCCACATGTCATTCCACGACGGAACCGATGCATCGGCACCGGAATGGGCAACCTGGACATCCAGGTCCATGTCCACCCCTTGGCCCAGCAAAACGAACATTGTGTGTTCATGAAAGGCCATGTGCGCCACCACGAAACTCAGGCTGTTGAACGGCGGAAGCACGCGTTCTCCTTCCTCGGCCGAAACCCCTTCCATCACACGCACAAATTCTCGACGGGTGAACTCGAGCTGCGTCACAAGCGGATGTGTCACAAAAATACTCCCTGACAGGTGAATTGCCCGCAGTCCGGCAACCAAAGGCCAACGACGCTGATTTTGACGCCATGGCCGCCGGCAAGTCTATAATGCAGGTTCGCGCCCAGCGCGCCAAGATGTCAGTCAGCGGTGAGGAATCTTCATGTATGCCATTGTGCGTACAGGCGGCAAGCAGTACCGGGTCAGGGAAGGCCAGACCTTCGAGGTGGAGCAGTTGGCCGGCGAAATCGGCGACAGCATTGAGTTGACGGATGTCCTCCTCCACTCGGACGGCACCAATGTGACCATTGGCACTCCGGTCGTACCGGGCTCTTCCGTTACCGCGCGCATCACCGGGCAGCACAAGGGTCGCAAGATCGAAGTGTTCAGGTACAAGCCCAAGAAACGCGTCCGGGTTCGGCGCGGCCACCGACAGCGGTACACCCGCCTGCAGGTGGAGGGAATTTCAGGTCCTGCCGCGTAAACGGGGAATTCGCAGCCCCGTCTGGTTTTGCCCCGGGATTGCACGCAGAAGGTCGGAACAGGAGGCGATTCAGCCATGGCCCATAAGAAAGGGGGCGGTTCGAGCCGCAACAATCGAGACTCGAATGCGCAGCGACTGGGTGTCAAGCGCTATGGCGGCGAAGCGGTGCAGGCCGGTTCAATTCTGGTGCGCCAGCGAGGAACCCGCATTCATCCGGGCCTCAACGTCGGCCGCGGCAAGGACGACACGCTCTTCGCCCTCAAGGACGGTGTTGTGTCCTATGGCTGGGCTCGCAAGAACCGCAAGAACGTCAGTGTCCTGGCGGTGGAGGATCCCCAGCAGCTATGAAGAAAGGCATTCACCCGGAGTTTTTTCCGGAAGCCACTGTCACGTGCTCCTGCGGCGCCACTTGGGTGACAGGCAGTACCAGACCCGAAATACGTACGGACGTGTGCAGCACGTGCCACCCGTTCTACACCGGTGAGCAGCGGATCATCGACACGGCCGGCCAGGTTGAACGGTTCATGAAGCGCCTGCAGATCAAGCAGGACATGGACCAGTCCAGGCAGGCGATCGTGTCCGCCCGCGAAGCCGAGGAGCAGGCTGTCCGCCGGGCGCGGGCACGCGGTGACGATGTGGAGGCAGCCCGCGAGGCGGCGCGCCAGGAAGTTCAGGCTGAGTAGGCGTCAGGTGCCTGCCTGCGGGTGGGGTACCGTCACGCAGCGGTGCCGCCGACGCTGAGGTATTGCAGCCTGGAACAGCCAACCGGGATACTTGGGTACGGTGCAGGGCGATTGCATCTAAATGGGGGGCGACGGGCCGAATGGACACCGGCCTACAATGGGTAGGTTCCGGATCCAGCCTGTGGAGAGCCCCTCATGGACGGCCCGATTCCCTTGTCCCTAGTCGAGACCTTGGACACCCCGGGGATCCGCGGGTCGATCGCACCAAGCTGCACAATCTCTGACGGACATTTTGGTGCTGTCGGTGTTGGCGGTCATCTGCAGCGCCGACGGTTTCGTAGCCATCGCCCTCTTTGGCCAGCTCAACGAGACTTGGTTGCGCACCTTCTTGGAACTGCCCCACGGCATTCCCTCGCATGACACGCGGGGCCGGGTCTTCGCGCGGCTGGATGCGGCCCGCTTCGAGGAGGGCTTTCAGGACTGGGTGCAGGCGGCCTTTGCCCTGACCGATGGTCAGGTCGTACCCATCGACGGCAAGAGCGTGCGCGGCTCCCACGACCGGGGCCTGGAACCCCTGCATCTGGTCAGTGCCTGGGCCCAGGCCAACCGCCTGGTGCTGGCCCAGACCGCCGTGGACGACCAGTCCAATGAAATCACGGTCATCCCGGAGTTGCTGCTCATGCTGTGCCTGGAGGGCTGTATCGTCACCCTCGACGCCATGGGCTGCCAGAAGGCGATTGCGCGCCGGATCCGGGAACAGAAAGCCGACTACGTGCTGCGCGTGCGGGCCCACCACCAGGGCCTCCACGACTGCATGGAAGACACGTTCCGTCGCGCATGAACATCGGCTTTGGCGAACCCTATGCGTACGTTGGCGGCGTGGCGTTCGACGTGTGCGTCGACGAGGATGTGATCGGAACGGCCACCAATGCGGGCACGCCCAAGCGCACGTTCCGGTTGGATGTCGCCGACGAATGGGCAATCGACGAATACCTGCTGGAGGACACATTCGATTTCAAGGCCGCGGACGCCCCGCTGTGGCGGGATCAACCACCACCCCGCGGCTGGTAGGGGGAGTCCCTGTCAAGGGACGGGGCCGGGGGCCACACGGGCAAGGCCATGCAGGCCGTGGATGCACCCCAGGTGGTGCAGCCGGCCTACGCCCCCGAGCTGAACCCGGTCGAACGCTTCTTCCGGGAGTTGCGCCGGGCGGTCGAGGGCCGCGTCTACCCGGACCGGGTGCGGCAACTGTGCGGCTGGACCTGGATCCGGGAGGCTCTGACGGCCCTGCCCATAGCCGATGAAGTATTCTAATCACAATGGATTGGTATAAGGGACGTCGCCGCCTCCACTCAGAACTGGTGCAGTCGTGTCCGGTTCGGCAACACTCCGGCCTTTTTGCCGAACCCCTCGAGTCCGTAGTACGGGCACGCGTTGGTTGCGTCGAGGCAGGGGTAGTGGGTAGTAGCCGTTCGCTGTAATCCGTCAATTACCACACACGCTTCTTTCGGGCGAGCCAACGGTGTCGTGCGAGGGCTCCTGTTTGGCAATGCCAGGAAGGTGCGCAACCTAGCCTCGTTGAGTCGCCAAAGAGGGCGATGACCATGAAACGATCCGCACCGCAGAGGACCGCCGGCGCTGCCAGCATCAGGATGTCTCGTCAGGTTGTGTAGTTTGGTCCGATCGATACGCGGATCCTTGGTTATTCCAGGATCTCAATCAGCGGCGAAGGCATCACGGCGTCCATGAGGTGATTTTCCCAAGGCCGGTTTCGAAACCGGCTCTTGCAGACATGCCTCAACCTATCCGGTCAGCCCACCATTTGAATGCAATTGCCCTGACCCCTGATTGATGTCGGGTTCGATTGTCACCTATGTTCAAATTGAGTGCGTGATGGTTTAAGGAATCTGCTATGCCAAGGCGCAAGGGTGACATCGAAGTCATTTGCGGCTCCATGTTCAGCGGCAAGACGGAGGAACTGCTGCGGCGCCTGCGCCTGGCCCGTGTAGCCGGGCAGCGCACCCAGTTGTTCAAGCCCGTGATTGACGATCGCTACAGTTCGGACAGCGTGGTCACGCATGACGGCACCCCCAGTCAAGGTGCGACCAATGCCGACGATGCCTTGGACTTGCTGGCCAAGGTGGAACCCGGCTCCAACGTCGTGGGTGTCGATGAAGCCCATTTCTTTGACGATCGCCTGGTCGACGTGTGTATCTATCTGGCGCACAGGGGCAAGCGCGTGGTGGCCGCCGGCCTTGACCAGGACTACCGAGGCAACCCGTTCCACCCCATGCCGCGCCTGATGGCGGTAGCCGCCGACGTCGCCAAGATGCACGCGATCTGCATCCTGTGCAAACGTCGGGCTTCGCGTACCCAGCGCCTGATCAACGGGCAGCCGGCCCGAATCGACTCGCCGCTGATCCTGATTGGAGGCAAGGAATCCTACGAGGCCCGGTGTTCAAACTGTCACAGTGTTCCCGGTAAGATCATCAGGCGGCCCTAGAACCCCATCGGTCAGTCATCTCTTTGTCCCGCTGGTTTGCCCAGCAGCTCCAATGGTCCGGTTTCGGGACCTGTCCATACATACCGACGACTTGCCGCCTCGAGTGTGACGGTCAGGCGGGAGCGGTCCGTAGCCGGGTTGTGTTCGGTTTGCGCGCCAACCAGCTTTACATCCGAGAACCGCAGGCCCATCATGGTTGCCAGGTTCAGCATGGCGGATGCCACGACGGGCAAATCCTCGTTGAACTCCGCCGCGGCGGGGATCCCCTGCAGCTTGGCAGTCGGCCCGGGGCCGGTGTGCACCGTAAGGGTCCGGTCGCCAGCCTGCATCTGCATGATGCAGCCGGGGGTCAATGCCTGGACATATGAGACGCCCGGCTCGGGGATGCCAAGGCTGGAGTCCGGCCACAGCTTGTGTTCCACCTTGACGATGGTCACGCTGGCGAGTTCGATGTCCAGTTCTTCGGTGACATGAACCAGAGCTGCCAACACCTGTTGTCCAACCTCTGTCAGGTCCACTGACTGGGAAGCGGATTCCGGATCTGAAACGTTCATCACGGGTTGGCATATAGGTGGCTGTCGGTGGCCCGGTTTCCGCCCGCGACCTGTTGTCGGCTGTCCTTGTGGCACAGGGCGAAGCAGGACTGCGAAAGTATAATGGGCGTCCCCATCCCCTGATTCCTGGCTTTCCGCGAGTATGTCGGACACCCGCGCATTGACCTGCCGCCTGCCGGCTCGCCTTCACTTCGGTTTGCTGGACATGAACGGATCGCATGGTCGCGTGGACGGTGGTATTGGATTGGCCATCCAGGAGCCGGCTTCCGTCATCAAAGTCGTGCGGTCGGACGATCTGGACGTGTGTCCCGGCAACCTGGACGACCGACTCAGGGAGCGGATGGAGGCCGGTTTGGCTGTAGTGCGGAAGGACTTCGGGCTTCCGGGAGCCAAGGTTGAAGTGCTCGCACGGCCGGGTGCCCACTCGGGTTTCGGCAGTTCGACGCAGCTGCTGGTGGGTGCCGCCCGGGCTCTCTGCCTGTTGGCAGGACACGCCGTGTCCGCCGCGGATCTGGCCCTTCGCATGGGGCGGGGCGGCACGTCCGGCATTGGCACTGCAGTCATGGACGGCGGCGGTTTCGTGTTGGACGGCGGGCATCGATTTAGGCGCGGTCCGCGGTCCAAGCAGGAGTTTGAACCCTCCGGCGCCGCGGCGGCCCCGCCGCCTCCGGTGCTGATGCAGGAGCCGTTTCCCGAAACCTGGGAGATTCTCATTGCCCAGCCGCCTGGACTTGACATAAGCGGCAAGGAGGAACTGGCATTGTTCCATCAGGTGTGCCCCGTGCCCGACCATGAAGTGGACGCGATGTGCCGCCTGCTTCTGACTCGGATCACCCCTGCCGTGTTGGAGGAGGACCTGGACGAGTTCTGTGCCGGTCTCGAGGCCTATCAACGGCTGGGGTTCAAGGTGGCGGAAGTTCGGACGCAGCTGCCTGTCGTCCAGGAATGCATGGACCGGCTGCGTGATTTGGATGCCCGGGGGGTTGGCATGAGCAGTTGGGGGCCTGTAGTGTTCAGTTTTGGCCGGGATCTGGCACCACTCAAGAACGAGTTGGATCCTTGGCTGACCGCCCGGGGAGGAAAGCCGGCCTTCATAACAGAGGCGGACAATCATGGTTGCCGGGTACTTCTGTGACCGGGCAACCCCTTGAACTCAAGGTCTGCGGCACGACCAGCCCCGCGGACGCCGCCATGCTGAACGGCACTGCCGTCCGGTGGTGCGGCATCGTGGTGGAAGCCGATTTTTCACCGCGCTCGCTGAGTGTCGAACGGGCCGCCGCCGTCCGCATGGCAACGGATCGGGATGTCGTGGCGCTCCTCTGCGAACCGTCGCCCAGTCTTGTGGCAGCGGTTGTCGAGCATGTGCGGCCGTTTGCCATTCAGCTGCAATGTGCCGAATCGCCAGCGGAGATTGCCCGGGTGAGGACAGCTGTCGATTGCGAAGTCTGGAAGGCGGTGCACGTACCCGCCGTGGCGTCCCAGGCGTCACCCGCGGCCTATGTGCGGGCCGGAGTGGACAGGCTGGTGCTTGATTCCCAGGTGGCAGGGGAGGCCGGGGTGCGATTTGGCGGGACCGGCCGCGTCGGGGACTGGGTTCGCATGGCCGACTGGATGGCTGGGATTCGGGAAGTCCCCGTAATGCTTGCCGGCGGCATCCATGCCGGAAACCTGCATGAAGCTGTCCGTCAAACCGGACCGGCCGGCATCGATCTGTGCAGTGGGGTTGAGCGACAGGTGGGCCGCCGCGATCCGAAGCGTCTGGCCGAACTTCTGGCGGCCTGGAGTGCCTTGGAACCCAACGGGGAAGCGGTGCGATGAAGGCGGCAGTGGTGCATGGCCTCAACGACATCCGCATCGACGAGGTGCCGATGCCGGAGATTGGGCCCGCGCAGGTACTGGTGCAGGTGGGTGCCGCCGGGGTTTGCAGCACGGACGTCAAGACCCTGGCAGGCCTGAGTCCGGCCCGAACCGTTCCTGCGATCCTGGGCCATGAAGTTGCTGGCCTGATTGTCGAGACCGGAACCGATGTGGAAGACTGGCAGGCGGGCCAACGAGTGGCGGTGTATCCCATCGCAGCTTGTGGCGGATGTTTTTACTGCAAGGCCGGACGACACAGCCTTTGCCTCCGCGAGTACGGCCTGGGTCGAGGTGCCGACGGAGCATTCGCCGAATATCTGGCCGTGCCTTCCGAGGTGCTGTCCCTGGGCGGCTTGGTGGACATCGAAGATACCCCGTACGCCACGGCCACCCTGATCGAGCCTTTGTCCTGCGTCTTGGCAGCCTCACGCCGATGCGGGACGGGAGAAGGCAGTTCCGTGGTGGTGGTTGGCTGCGGGCCGATGGGCCTGCTGCACGTGTACGCCAACCGGCGACTGGGAGCCAAGGTTGTGGCCGTGGACATGAATGCCGAACGCTTGGAACATGCTCGGCGGCTGGGGGCACAGGTAGTTCTCAATCCCGAACAGGGTCCGGTCCGGGAAGGCGTGCTGGAGGCGACCGAAGGCCTTGGGGCCGACATCGTGATTGCCGCCGTGGGTTTCGTGGACGCGGTCTGCCAGTCCTTCGACTATGTGCGTCCGGGTGGTGTCCTCAACGTTTTCGGGGGCACCCCGCGCGGCGATATGATGACGGTGGATCCCCGCTGGCTACACTACGGGGAAATTACCTTGACCGGGACCTTCGCGTCGTCCGTGCAGGACTTCCGGGAAGCTTGGACCCGACTGAAAGAGGATCCCGATCCCGTCAATTCGATTGTCTCGCACCATTGTCGGCTTGACGACATCGTGGCGGCAGTGGACCGGGTCCGTACCGGGCAGGGTACCAAAACCATCGTGGTCTTCGACGAGGTGTCCGGAGCCCTTCCGTTGCCTCCTCTTTGACTGTTCAACTTCCAATCGGAGCCAGGTTTCGTGTCAGATTCCTTTGTCCACCTTCACACCCACTCCGAATATTCCCTCCTGGACGGCCTGAGCAGCTTGGATCGGCTGGTGGGACGCGCAGCCGAATTGGGACAGCCGTCCCTGGCACTGACCGATCACGGTGTCATGCATGGTGCGATCGACTTCCACCGGACCTGTCGAGGGCACGGCATCCACCCGGTGCTGGGGGTCGAGGCCTACCTGACCAAATGGGGTCGGGCCATGGGTGGCCGGGACAAGTCCCTGGATTCCCAGCGCCATCACCTCCTCTTGCTGGCCCAGAACGACACCGGCTACCGCAACCTGCTCAAACTGTGCACCGAGGCCCATTTGGAGGGTTTCTACCACAAGCCCAGGGTGGATCACGACCGTCTCCGTGAGTTGAGCGACGGCCTGATCTGCACTTCCGGCTGCCTATCGGCGGAAATCCCGTGGCTGCTGTCCCACGGGCGCGATGAAGAGGCCGCGGAGCGCACGGCATGGTACGTGGAGACCTTCACCAAAGAGCGGTTTTTCCTGGAACTGGAAGGGCACGACATTCCGGAACTGGATGTCGTCAACAAGGGCCTGTTGCGCCTGGCCAAACAGTTCGACCTGAAGATGATTGCCAGCAACGACGTGCACTACGCGTGCGAGTCCGATGGCAAGTACCAGGATGTCCTGCTGTGCGTTCAGACGGGCAGCAAGCGGAGCGATGCCAAGCGGATGCGCATGACCGGAGACAGCTATTTCCTCCGGTCCCGCAGCCAGATGGAGGATGCCTTCCGCAGCAAGGTGGATCTTCCCCGCGACGTGTTTGACCGGACCATCGAGATCGCCGAGATGTGCCGCGTGGATCCGGAGGATGATGCCTATCACATGCCCAGGTTCCCGCTCCCGGAGGGATTCGAGACGGACAGGTCCTACTTGGAGGAGTTGACCGGCACGGGTTTGCGGAAGCTGTACAGGGACCGTCCGGAGGAAAGCACCGCACAGGACCGCCTGCAGGCCGAGCTGGACATGATCTTCGACATGCAGCTGGAGGCCTATTTCCTGATCGTGGCCGATATTTGCCAGTATGCCCAGGCGGAGAACATCTGGTTCAACGTGCGGGGTTCGGGAGCCGGTTCGATCGTGGCCCGTGCGCTTGGGATCACGAGCGTCGACCCCCTCAAGTACGACCTGATTTTTGAGCGTTTCCTCAATCCCGGGCGTCTAACCATGCCGGATTTCGACCTGGATTTTCCCGACGACCAGCGGGAACAGATGATCCAGTACACCATCGATCGGTACGGCAAGGATCACGTGGCCCAGATCGTAACCTTCGGGCGCATGAAGTCGCGGGCCGCCGTACGGGATGTGGGCCGCGTTCTGGGGGTTGATCTGGGGGATGTCGACCGCATGGCCCGATTGGTTCCGTCCGGTCCGGGCGCGGCGAAGCTTAAGGAACTGCTCGACCTGCAGCACGAAGCCCACGACCCTGACGTGGTGGCCGCCGCCCAGAGCGAACCGCTGGCCGAGTTGATGCATGTCGCACCGGAACTGGAGGGGGTCGCGCGCACCGAGAGCATCCACGCGGCGGCGGTGATCATGTCCGAGAGGGAGCTGTGGCGCTACACCCCACTGAAGCGTGGTCGCAACACCATCTCGGAGTATGTGACGCAGTACGAGTTTCCGGTCCTGGAATCGATAGGCCTCCTGAAGGTCGACTTTCTTGGCCTCAGCACGTTGACCGTGATGCGGGAGGCCTGCCGGCTGATCAAGGAGTATCACGGGGAAGAGTGGGATATCGACACCATCCCCTATGCAGGGAAAGGCACGGAACAGGCCTTTGAACTGCTGTCCAGCGGCGAAACAGCAGGGGTGTTCCAGGTTGAATCGGAGGGGTTCCAGGACACGCTACGCTCCATGCGGCCGACCCGGTACGTGCACATCATTGCGGCCCTGTCGCTCTATCGGCCCGGCCCGATGGACTACATCGACCTGTACAACCGTCGGATGCACGGAGAGGTTTCGGTGGAGTACAAGCATCCGCAACTGGAACCGATTCTGGCGGAAACCTACGGCATCATTGTTTATCAGGAACAAATCATCCGGATCATTCAGGAGTTGGCGAACTACACGGCCGCCGAGGCCGATTTGGTGCGGATTGCGATCAGCAAGAAGGAACGCAAGAAGATCGACCAGTCCCGGGAAGGGTTCATCACGGGATGCGCTGCCAACGGCATCGGTGAGAAGGTCGCAGACGAAATCTGGCAGGACATCGAGTTGTTCGCCGGATACGGTTTCAACAAGAGCCACGCCGCCGACTACGCCAAGATCACAGTCCAGACCGCGTGGCTCAAGGCCAACTATCCTCAGGAATACATGCTGGCCATGCTGCTCGTGGAGCGGAACAAACCGGACAAGGTGACCCGAATCATCAGTGAGTGCCAGCGGATGGGGATTCAGGTGGCGGCCCCGGATATCAACCAAAGCAGCCACGAATTCACCATCGAGGTGCGGCCGCACCTTCGGGATGACACAGGTTCCCCAACCGCTGTCCAGTCGAACTTCGATTTTCCGGTGCCCGAGGGCTCCACCATTCGCTTCGGCTTGGCGGCCGTCAAGGGCATCTCCAGCGAGGGGGTGGCATGCGAAATCGTTGCTCCCAGGCCGCCGGACGGATTCGCCAGTCTGGACGAATTCTGCGAGGTGTGTGACCTCCATGCATTTTCCCGCCGTTCGGTCGAGACTCTGATCCAGGCCGGTGTCCTGGATCGTTGGGGGAACCGCAAACAACTGATGGACGCCATGGACGCCATGATGACGCGGTCGAAAGTGGCCCACAGTGCCGGCTTGGAGGGACAGAACAGCCTGTTTGGCGACGATGAAGAGGCAGTCAGGCCGCCGCCCGTGGTTCTGCCCGAGGCGGAACCGTCGCCAGCGGAGATGGTTGAGTACCTGGGTGTCGAGAAGGAATTGCTGGGTGTGTCGTTGAGCAGTACGCATCCTGTGACGGATTTGTACAATCGGCTCAAGGATCACTTCACCCTGGTAACGACCGCCAGGGCCGCGGGAGATACGACGGTCAGACAAAAGGCGCGGCCCATCAAGATTGTAGGCCTGGTCCGAGAGGTGCGCACCATCAGGACCAAGAAGGGCGATGCGATGGCATTCATCACGCTTGAGGATGCCCACGGCGAGTTGCCGTGTGTCGCCTTTCCGGATGCCTGGCGCCGACTCGCACGCACCGTCGTGGAGGGCATCCAGTTGCTGTGCGACGGCAAACTCAGCTACAACCAGGCGCGGGACGAACAATCGCTCCACTTGGAGCAGGTGAGGACCTACTCGGATCTGACGGATTATCAGGCCAAGGAACGTCCCGCTGTCCAGCGACCGCCCACGTCGCCTGCCCCCGATGGGCGGGGCGACGAACCGCCGGACACTTCCGAACCGGCGGGGCGCCCGGCCGAGACGGTCGTTGCACGCGCAGCACCATCCAAACCGGACGTACCCTTGCCGAAACCCGTTGACGTGCAAGAGGGGCCGGAACCCCGGCAAGAGATCGGCGCATCGGACGCAGTTCTGTTTGCACCGGAGCCGACCGCACGCGAAATCACTGCCACCGCGCCTCTGACCGAGTTGGACGGCCACGATCAGGCCGCGCCTCCCGCAGACATGCAGGTGGAGGCCGGCCGCGTGGCCCTTCATCTGCGGCTGGACGAGAGGGCGCCCGCGGGCGCACAGGTAGCCGCGATCCAAAAACTCGACGACATGCTGAACGCGGCCCCAGGGCCGGCCCGCTGGACGGTGGAATTGATTGTCAGCGTAAACGGGCTGTCAACAGGGTTCAGGTATCCCGAACCCATGCCACTGGACCCGGAGAACGGGAACTTGCCCGGTCAACTGGAGGAACTGGGCGTGAAGCTGTGGGTCGAGCCGAATCAGGATGTCAACCGAGTGTGACCTTCTCGCCGCCCCGGCCCCCTACGCTGCCAATCCGATAGCTGCCCGGATCGTAGCCAGATCCCCGTAGGCTCGCTGCACTACCGTACCCTGCTGTTGCAGGTTCTGGTCGACTTCCGGACCCACAACATCCGGACTGGCCAGAATGGTGACGCGTCGAGCATGGACGGCTTCGTCCGCACTGAAGCCGAACGTTGCACCGATAGCCGTTAGTTCGCCGACCAGCAGTGGCAGGTACACCTTGGTCGCGAAGTGTTCCCTGGGCCCGAACAGAATGTAGTGCTCCATGGTCTTGACCGACAGGACACCTGCGGCCTGCAATGGCACTGCTGGCTGAACGGGTGCAATGGGCTGGACGAGCGGTGTTGCCGGGACAGGTGGCAATTCGGATGGTGAAGACGCCACTGGGGCAGGAGGCACGGTGGGAGGCAACGATTCGGCAGGTTCGGCACCGGGAACCGGGGCCGGTTGCAGGCTGTTGTCCAGGGGCGGCCCCGGGCTCTCCGGGGGTTCGGCTGCCGGTGCCGCCGGAGCCGGTTCACTGGCCGCGGGTGCCTCCGGAACATCCAAGTTCAACTCGACTTCATTGCTGCCGTCCAGTTCGATGACCTGCGACTCGACGACCAGGTCGCCACTGTCGGGCTCGATCACCTGAAGTACGCAGTCGCCGGCCGGAATTGACTTGAACCGATAGGAACTGCTGCGGGGAATCGTTCCCTCCCCGAGAATTTCGTTGTCGGCTACCAGCCTCAAGGTGAGCCCAACCCCGTTGGACACGAGGCCGTGGATGACGCTTTCCTCGGTTTCCTCGATGACTTCCTCGAACTCGACTTGGAAGGAGTGGTGGAAGAGCGTGTTGCCGCTGCGCGTGCCGTCCTCCAGCAATTCGTCCGGGTGGTTGGCCGTAAGGCCTGTTACGACTTCGCTGGGAGCACCCAGCATCTGCACGTTGCAAACCTGCCAGGTGAACATGGCAACGTGGCCAATTGATTCGCGGCGGCTCCGGCGCAACTTGTATTCCTGACTGCCGTCTTCCCATTCGACCAGGAACAGGACCTCGTCGGACGGGCTGTCCGGATGGAAATGGGCTTGGACAAAGATATGGTGCCGCCCTTGGTTTTCCTCGGGGGCCAAGTGTCGGACCTGCCGTACTTTCCAATAGCGGCCAGCCCCTTGGGGAAGCATCGAATCGATGGCCACACCGTAGTGCGAGGCCAGATTGACGGATGAAGGTTCCACTTGCATACCTGTGTTTTGTGCGGTCGCTGGTTCAGAGTTCGCCTGAAGCACCGGATCCGACGCAAGTTCCGGAGCCGAGGGTTGCCCTCGCTTCCGGCGGTCTGAGAAGAGATTTCTGAGGCTCATTCACCAGATCCTTGGAATGCTGCGAAGTTCGACGGGTTCAGGCTCGCGGCGCAACCGGTGAGGGAGCCGAATCGTATCACAGCGGGCCGTTTCCAATTTTTGCTTCCCGTGGCCCGCGCTTTGGCTTCCTTCCCGGGCGCGTGTAGTTCTGAGGTGTGTTGGCGGCATCAGTCCGAGGGTTGACAGCAGACTGCAATCTGCGGCCATGTACGAAACCTGCCACTTGTGGGGAAACAGGCTCAAGACAGGTAAAGCCGTCCGGCACACGTGGGGATTGGGCGAACCGTTGTCTCCCCGCAAGTCCCGCGGAGCTTGGCAAGACGATCTTCGGATTGCAGGGATGCTGAAGGGCGTAATGCCAGCTGCCGTTCCGTCTGCGCAATTTGCGTGGTTCACACTACCCGGCACGGACTTGGGAAATCAACCTGTTCGGCGGGATCCTTCCCAGGGATGGTTCCGGACCTGAACTGTCCCGCGCGGTGTCCTACACTACGCGGTATGACCATCCACGCCCATATCGAGTGGTTCCTGACGGATGCCGCCGCCGGCTCGCCGTTAACCCGCCGCACCTACCGGACGGGTCTCAATCGGTTTCGGGAGTATCTGTTGGCGAACGATCTGGATCCGGAGGTCCAGGAACTGGAGATCCTGCAGGCAAGTCTGGTGCTGGGTTGGGCCAGTTGGCTCACCGACGTGCAGGGCGTCAACCGGCGCACGCTGTTGACCTATCTGTCCGCGATCATGAGTTTCATCTCATGGCTGCAGGTTCGAGACCTTCAGCCCATTGCGAGCAGTGACTATGCCCGTTTGCAGGAGGGAATGCGTCGGCTTCGGCGCAACCAGAAACCTCCCGAACTGGTCCCGCATCCGCCGGACGACCCGGAACTGAACGAATTGCTGTTGGTAGCCCGACGACTGCCGTCGACCAGTGAGGACCCGCGCGAGCGTCTGGCCGCGGCTCGCAATACGGCAATCTTGGAAACCCTCTTGTCAACAGGCATGCGGGTCGGCGAGCTGGTGGCGCTCCGAACACGCGAACTTGACGAGGCGGACAGTTCCGCGTGGGTCACCGGCAAGCGGGGCCGCACGCGGAAGGTGTTCTTTGCCGCCTTTGCCTGGCAGTCAACCACAGAGTATCTACGGCAGCGTCACCGCGCCGGTTTGACCTATCGCGGCCCGTTGGGCGACCAGCCGGTGTTTGCACGGCACGATCGCCGGGCGGGCACGGAGGTGCTTCCGTTGAGTACGGGGGCGGTGCAGCGGATGTTTCGCAAACTTGCCCGGCGAGCGGGCTTGGACCTGAAAGACGTCACTCCGCACGCGCTGCGGCACTACTTCGGCACGCGGATGTACCGGGCCACCTCCGATCTGGCCGTGACCCAAACGGCCTTGGGACATGCCAGTCCGGTAACGACCAGGATTTACGCGAAGTTGGCGGACAGCGCGGTGCAGGATGCCCACCGCGAGGCATTCGGGGACGGTCAGTCTCCGACGACAAGCCCCAGAATCAATTCCGAAAGAAGCCAGGTGCGGGACACGAGCTGATCCGTCTCGATGTGTTCGTGGTCGGCGTGGGCTCCGGCACCGGGCACCCCCAGACCGTCCAGCGTCGGCACCCCCAGGGCTCCGGTCAGGTTGCCGTCGCTGCCGCCGCCGGTGCGGCCCGCGACCAGTTCCATGTCCAGACCCGACGCAATGGTCTGGGCCTTGGCAAAAACGTCCTTGGTTGCGGTTTCCTCCAGCGGCGGGCGTGATCGGGCGCTGACCACATCGATGGAAGTCCCTTGCAGTCGCGGGCGCAGATTCCGCAGTTGGCCCTCTGCATCTCGCAGATCCGCGTCCCGCCAGGCCCGTACATCAATCTGGATGTGGGCATGGGGCGCCACCACGTTGGAACGCGTGCCGCCTTGGTGGACGCCGGCGTTGACTGTCAACCCTGTTTCCAGGTCCGTCATGGCCTGGATGGCCAGGATTTGATGCGCGGCCTCCTCGATGGCGGAAACTCCCTTCTCGATTTCGATTCCGGCGTGGGCGGGGATGCCCTTGATGTGAACGTCCATGTGCCGGCTGCCCTTGCGGGCGGTTTTGAGTACGCCGCCGGGCAACGGCGCTTCAAGAACCAGTACACAATTCACTTGACGGGCCTCATCCTCGATGGATTGTCGGGATGTGGCACTGCCGATTTCCTCGTCGGCCGTTGCCAGGAGTACAACGTTCCGCCCCGGATCGATGTCCAGCTCCCTGAAAGCCCTGACAATGTGCTCCATCATGGCCAGACTGCTCTTCATGTCGAAGATGCCCGGTCCGTAGGCTCTGCCGTCTGGAGCCTCCCGAAACGGCATGTGTTCCAGGGTTCCTACGGGCCAGACCGTGTCGAAGTGCGTCAGTACCAGTATCGGCGGCAGAATCTCCCGCTTGGCCTTCAGTTCACAGCGCAGGTGATTGCCGCCGTCGCGAACGGGGATGATCTCGGCTTGATCGACAACCGGTGCGAACACGGAACGGAGGTGGTCCGCACACCGGTCCAGCCGGTCGATGTCGGTGCTGGGCGATTCCATCTCCACCAGAGTCCGGATGGACTTCAGCATGGCGGGTTTGGCGTTGCTGAAGTACCGGTGCAGAGCTTCGGAGCGTTCCATGCGCACACCTCGTGCAGGGAAATCATTGGCTGTGGCGGCACAGCAACCCGTCGGTGGTCGGGAGGCTGTCCTCCCCCTTTATACTTCAGCGGACCGACAGTTGGACAACCTACCAGGGAGTGAAGCCATGAAGTTTGGTGGCAGTGTATGGACCTTCGATTGGCAACCGCCGTACGACGACGGACTGCGCAGGATTGCCGCCTGCGGCCTCAAGGCCGCCGAACTCATCGCCTGGCGCCGGGAAGTGCTGGACAGCTACTACACCCTTGACACTATCCGGCATCTGCGGACACTCTTGGACGACTTGGGCCTCGAATTGTCCGAATTCGTTTCCACCCCCCGCGGCTTGGCTTCGGAGGACCAGAAGGACCGGGACGGTGCGGTCGAGCACTTTCAGGTAATGGTGGACACGGCCCGGGCCCTGGGCACGGACATGGTGAATTCGGTATCGCCCAACGCGTTCAACCTGGACATGCCGCGCATCATGGACAAGCCCACGGCCCAGGAGTGGGGTGTGGATCTGCCCCGCGGCCTGGACTGGAGTGCCAACTGGAACGCCTATGTCGACACCACGGCCCGTTGCTGCGAGATTGCGGAGGCCAACGGCGTGCGCTGGGCCCTGGAACCCCATCCCTATCGCTGGGTTCGCAACACGGGTTCCATGCTGCGCCTGATCGACGGTGTCGGTTCCCCTGCATTGGGCATGAACTTCGATCCCAGCCACCTCTTTCCATCCGGTGAAATCTCCGAACAGGCGGTGTACGAACTGGGTGATCGCCTGTTCCACGCCCACTTCTCGGACAACGACGGTACCACCAACGCCCACTGGCGCCCGGGCAAGGGCAAGATCGATTGGCGGGCGGTGCTGGTGGCGATGCACGATGTGGGCTTCGACGGCGTGATTTCCATCGAGTTGGAGGATGTGCCGGGCACCGCCGGTGCCAACAACGGCGTGGCCACCAATGCCTTCGCCCGCGAGGTTGAACTGTCGGTGGAGTACCTGTCGGCCATCTGCGCGAGCGAGGGCATTCCGCTGGAATGACAGGGACCGTGGCGGTTTTGGCGAGGTTGCTGATGTAAAATCCGAGAGTGCTGTGCACCAGCCGAATATTTCCTGTGCGACCGGGCACCGCGCGGTGCCGGCGCGCGACTGATTGTATGGAGGAGACCCGTGCAGAGAGTTAGCCGAAGACAGTTCATCCGGTTTGCCGGCTTGGGAGCGGCCGGACTGGCAATCGCCGCCTGTGCTCCCGCCGCTGACGAGGCCGCCGTTGGTACGGGTGCCACCGCCGAGGTGGTAAACCTTCGTTACCAGTCCCGCGAGCTGCAGGAAGCCGAGGGCGTGCAGGAGTTGTGGTCGGAGTTCTATCCCGAGTTCAAGGCCAACAACCCCGACATCGAGGTCGAGTTCCTGCCCCAGCCGGGCGGGGTGAACCTGCGCGAGGGCGTGCTTGCCCAGATGGTGGCCGGCGATGCTCCCGACCTGATTGAGTTCTGTTGTTGGAGCTCCACCTTCTTTGTGCAGAAGGGCGAAACCTTGAACCTGCAGGCCTACATCGACCGGGATGCCGATGAGGTCGATCTCGACGATTACTACGAAGGACAGTTCGATCCGTGGGTGGACGAGCAGGGCGACATCCACCTGATGCCGCGCTTCACCGGCACCATGGCCCTGTACTACAACATCGATATGTTCGAGGAGATGGGGGTTGACACGCCTCCACACGAGTGGGGTGCCTGGAACCACGAAGACTACGTGGCCATTGGCGAGAACTTTGTCTCCCGCGAACCCGGACAGCCCATTAGCTGGGCAACCTCGAACTACGGCATGAACGCCAATTGGCTTTCCCAGTACTGGATCCGCGGTTTCGGCGCCAATATGGTCAACCCGGACGACAACAAGCTTTGCGGCCTGGGCGAGCCGGCGGCCGTCGATGCCTTGAACTACATTCACAGCATCATCTGGGACAGCCAGATTTTCGCCTATGGTTCCGACATCGGCATGGGCGTCAACCAGCTGTTCGAGAGCGGACGCATTTCCATGATGGAGATGGGGCCCTGGAGCTTGGGCGCCACCATGCGCAACGCGACCTTCCGCTGGGATGTGGCGCCGCTGCCGATGGGACCGTCGGACATCACCACCCACCAGTCGGTGGACGGCACGATGATCTGGAACAAGACGGATCATCCGGACGAAAGCTGGGAGACGCTGAAGTGGCTCACCAGCCCGTTCTACGGCAAGCTGTACGCCAAGTGGGGCACCAAGCAGCCGTCCCGCATCAGCGTCCTACCGGAGTTCCATGCGGCCCTAATTGACCGGGACGAGCGGTTTGGCGACATCGACATTGATGTCTTCACCTCTTCCATTGCCGCGTCGCTGGGCGGTCCGGAGGAGATGTTCGCCAACGACTTCACCTGCAAGAGCACCATCCTCAAACCCGCGTTTGATCAAGTGATGTTGTTGAACGAGGCGCCGGTCGACCTGATTGTTCAGCATGCGGATATCGTCAACCGGTTCAACGCCGGTGAAATCGCCGTGGAGGACCTGGGCGCCGCCATGGCGGATCTCGGCTAGGCGGTCAGACACAGTTGTCGTTACAGGTGGACGAGGCAGGCATCCGGGCACATCCGGATGCCTGCCTGCCATGGGACTTGGTGACTGACGAGGCGGGTTGAAGCTCTTCTCCGTTGAGCCCTCACGAGCCCTGAACATGTCAACCCTCAACCCCGCGGCCGACGCGGGCACACGCGCCCCGGGCCGCCGGTGGACACCGGAACGACGCGAAGCGCTTTTCGGCTTTTTCTTCATATCCCCTTGGATCATCGGCTTCCTGGTCTTCACGCTGGGACCGATGATCACATCCTTGGTGTTCGGCTTTTACCGGACGGACCTGCTCCAGATTTGGGAAGTGGTGGGCTTCAAGTGGTTCCGGGCCGTGTTCACGGATGTACTGGTCCGGAAGGCCATGTTCAACACGGCCTATTACGCCTTCATCATGGTGCCCCTGAGCACCACCCTGGCCCTCCTGATTGCGGTATTGCTCAACCAGAACATCAAGGGCCAGAGTTTCTGGCGGACCGTCTACTATCTGCCGTCCGTGGTGGCCGGGGCGGCCGTTGCGATCCTCTTCAAGTGGCTGTATCAGCCGGACATCGGCCTGCTGAACTCCATTCTCAATCCGATTCTGTTCAGGCTCAGCAACTTCCTGTCCTTGGAGACCCCGTTGGTCGCACCGCGCTGGGTTTTCAGCCAGGAGTGGGCAATGCCCTCCGTAATCATCATGGCCCTGTGGGGTGCGGGCGGCGCGATGCTGATTTTCCTGGCGGGCCTGCGCGGGATTCCCACCGCGCTCTACGAGGCCGCCAAGATTGATGGCGCAGGGCCCGTCCGCCAGTTCTTCTCGATCACGATCCCGTTGCTGACCCCGACCATTCTCTTCAACGTGGTGTTGAACATCATTGCCTCGTGGCAGGTGTTCACGCAGGTGTTGATCATGACCCAGGGCGGCCCCAACAACGCCACGCTGACCATGGTGCTGCACCTGTACAACACGGGGTTCAGCCAGTTCCGCTTCGGCTACGCCTCGGCGCAGGCATGGGCGCTGTTCCTGGCGATTCTGGTATTCGTGCTGTTCGCCATCCGGACGAGCAGCAGCTGGGTCCAGTACGAGCGCTGAGCCATGGCCGAAAACACTGCCACCATCACGGAATCGGTTTCCCTGCCGTTACAGAGGCAGCGCCACTACAACGTCGGGGTCATTCTCTGGCGCGTGCTGCTTTATGTGGTGGTGCTGTGGGGCGCGGTGATCTTCGCCATCCCGTTCTACTGGATGATTCGGACGGCGGTGATGCCGCCCTACCAAGTCAATCTGTTTCCGCCCGAGTGGATCCCGGACTCGATCAACTTCGTCAATTTCCGAGCGCCTTTCGTGGGGCCGTTCCCGTTCGCACGCTGGTTCGGGAACAGTGCCATCGTGTCGGTGCTCAGTTCGGCCGGTGTTGTCCTTTCGGCTTCCTTCGTGGGTTTCGGCTTCGCCCGGCTGCGGTTTCCCTTCCGCAACCTCCTGTTCATCGTGGTCCTGTCCACGATGATGCTGCCCGAGCACATCAAGCTGATCCCGACCTATCTGCTGTTCGTGAAGCTGGGCTGGATCAACACGGTCCTGCCGTTGATCGTTCCCAACTGGTTCGCGCCACCCTTCCATGTGTTCCTGATGCGTCAGTTCTTCATGACCATCCCGCAGGAAATGGACGATGCCGCCAAGATTGACGGATGCGGCTGGCTGGGAATCTACGGGCGCATCCACATCCCGCTGTCATTGCCGGTGATGGGAGTTTCCGCCATCTACCAGTTCACGTTCACTTGGAACGACTTCCTGCATCCCCTGGTGTACCTCCAGCAGGTGGACAAGTACACGGTGGCCCTTGGCCTCCGGCTGTTCGAAGGTTTCATGCGGTCCAACATCCAGGACATGATGGCATCCGCGCTGATCGCGGTGATGCCGACCATCATCATCTTCTTCATCGCCCAGCGCTACTTCATCCAGGGTATTGTGATGACGGGGGTCAAGGGTTAGGCCAATCCTTGGCTGGATTAGACCTGTTTGGACCCCGTCCGAGGCCCCTTCAGACAGTCGGCCGGAGCGCGGCCGGCAGGAGAGAATCACATGATGCGGAATGGCATTACGGACGCGCAGTGGTCGAGGTTCAAGGAGCAGGGGTACGTGCGTTTGGGGCCGGTGCTGGAACCGGAGGATCTCGAAGCGATGCAACGGCGGATCGACGAGATCATGATGGGCACCGCCGACGTGCCGTACGAACGCATGCTGATGCAGTTGGACTCCGTGCCCGGCGTCTCCGATCAGCCGGGGCCCCAGTCCAAGGGGCACAAGCTGGCCACGCTCTCCTACCGCAAGATTCAGGATCTCGAGTTTGATCCGCTGTTCCTGCAGTACATGCAGCGGCCTTTGTTCAAGCACATCTGTGAACGGGCCTATGGCCTGGGCACACCGGTGTCCTCCTACCGCGCGATGTTCATGAACAAACCTGCCCATGAAGGAACCGACCTAGCTTGGCACCAGGATCGGTGGACCTCACTGGACCGCGACCCGTTGATCACAATCTGGACGGCTCTGGATCCGGCCAAGGTGGAGAATGGCTGCATGTGGGTCACACCGGGACGGCACCACAAACTGATCAACCCGTCCGATGGCTCCGGGTTTCTTACCACCGAGCAGGCGGACGACCTGACGGAGGAATTCGAGGTCGAGCCTCTGACCTTGGAGGCGGGGGAGGCCCTACTACTCCACAATCACCTGCCGCACCGTTCGGGGGTCAACAGCACCGATATAGCCCGGCGAGCCTTCAGCGTCTGCTACATGGATGCTGGCACTGTCTCCACCGAAAACAAGGAGTATGCGTTGTTGTTTGGGTCCGGTGCCATGAGCCCGGATGACCTGTAGCACGTTCTCCAGGGGGTTTCAATTCCAGGAAGGTATTGGTCTACCAAGCAGCCAACTTCGAGTACAGTTCACGGTCGCGTCAGAGATGTCGGCGCACTGCCAGCATACCGCTGATGAGCAACAGCCCGGCTGTCACCAAGGCGCTGGCCAGTACGATGCCCATTGCCAGCGACAGGATGGTGCTGTCCTGCGTAGTTCCTTGGCTCAGTGTCCACTCGTACCAGCCCCAACCCTTGGTCTGCTCAAACTCCAGGTGATAGGCACCTGGAGTTAAATCGGCTAGCGGAAATTCCTTGTAGAAGTACTCCTGGTCGTTGCGCCGGGTGAACGACCAGTCCGTCACGGGCTCCAAGGCTGCCGCGTCCGACTCTGCCGATGTCAGCCGGACGGTTACGTTGCCTTCGCCGTTGACGTTGACGATTCTGATTTTTCTGGCATCGGGGTCGAGAAACAGCGTATCGCTGCTGACGGGATCGACACGTGTCAGGACAAAAGCACCGTGCTCGAGGCGCAGGGTCGACTGCTTGTACTGCGAGTTCAACAACAGCACCGCGGCGGACAGCAACAAAAACAAAACAGAGGCCACAAGCAAGAATGGCCGGGAAAGTAGGAGCGACCGATAGGGATCCGCGGCATCTGTACCAGCCGGGTATGGCTGCCTGCCGAACGGTGTCCCCGAATCCCGTCTTGGTTGGTTCTGTTTCGGCAGCGCCGATGGCAGGGGCATGTTGGGTGCCGGCAAACGGCTGCGCCGTTGGGCCAGCCGCTCAAACCACCAGCGCCAAGCCATCCAGATTGGGGCGGCAACGAGCAAACTGAACACCAGCATTACGGAGATGTCGGTGCCGATGGAGCGCATGAGCACTTCGCGCCAACGGAACAGTTCCGGGGACTCGGCAATCCAAATCTGTATCTGGTTGCGCTGAAGCATCATCCAGACGGTGGCGGTTGCACCGATGACAGCCGCCATGACCCCGAAACTGACAAACCAGCGTCTGGTTTCGGAGAGCGATCCGCTCAGAAACCATCCGGTGGCGGCGACAATGCCCAGAACAGCAAAGACAACAAAGGCCGGCCAGGCCGCAACCAGGCCGTGGACTGCGTTGCTGAACGTGCCGGTGAGGCTTTGCAGCACCAGTGCACTGGCGGATTTGTCCGTCAGCGCGCTGATCCCGGATCCGGCCCGAGCCAGTGTGTTGGCCAAGACGTAGAACACCCCCACGACCGCAAACCCGAAGTAGAGAAGCCCGATAAGGGAAGCCAATGCCAAGACGTTGGAGGCTGCACCGAGCACAGCCGACCTGCCCAGTGACCTGATGTTCACCGAGTGCTGCAACGGATGTCCTTGTCCTTGTCAGGTTGCCATCAATCCCATCGGCATGGATTGTACTGGGGTGAAGGAGTTTTTTGGGCCGAACTTCATCTTGTAGTATTCGCCACCAACGTGAACGGGGATTGACTGTTCATGGCCAAGCCCTGTGGGCGTTGGCATAGGATCGAGTGCCTGGCGCTCTTGGGCTAGGGGTTTGCCTCGTTGCTTCGGGCCTGAACCTGACGGGGGCTCCGGTTCAGTTGCCGCATGTTTGCCGCGCGACTAGTGGCAACGATCGGGGACACATTCGATTGGGCTTGAAGACTTCCCATTGGTCAGGAAAGCGCAGCTGCAAGCTCCCGACGGATTGTTGGCCGATGGCTGCATGTTTGATGTTGGTCGCTTGCAGGTCGTAGTTGCTGTTCGGCCACTGGAAGGAGCGAACCGGTCATGGAAAACGCAACCAAAGTCGGCATCGTCGGATTCCTGGGTAGGGGAGGCAGTTTGGCGGCTGCTGTTGAGGGGCATCCACATGCCCGGGTTCAAGCAGTGTGCGACATCGATGGGGACAGACTGATCCCGGCAGCGGCCTCCATTGGTGCCGAACCCTTTGTGGACTACGACCGGATGCTGAGCGAAGCGGAACTGGATGCTGTGATCCTGGGCACACCCATGCAGCTTCACGCGACCCAGGCCGTGCAGGCCCTGGACCGCAACATCCATGTACTCAGTGAAGTGGTTGCTGCTGTTTCCGTCGACGAATGCCGGGAATTGGTGGCGGCCCAGGCAAGGTCCGCGGCCACCTATATGCTCTCGGAGAACTACTGCTACACCAAGTCCAACGCGCTGATCGAGGCATTGGTCGCACAGGGTCTGTTCGGGACTGTCTACTACGCGGAGGGCGAGTACCTTCACGACTTGAAGGACCTCAACGAAATCACGAAGTGGCGTCGACGCTGGCAGACCGGAGTGGACGGCATTACCTACGGCACGCACAGCCTGGGCCCGATCCTGCGCTGGATGTCCGGCGACCGGGTGGTGAGTGTGTGTTGCCAGGGAAGCGGACGCCACTATTTGGATCCGAAAGGGGATCCCTACGAGAACCAGGACACGTGCGTCATGTTGGCCAAAACCGGTCAGGGGGCACTCATCAAGGTTCGGGTCGACATGATCTCTACCCGTCCCCATGCCATGCACAACTACCAGCTTCAGGGGACGGACGGCGCATACGAATCGGCCCGCGTGGACACGGACGCCAACCGCGTGTGGTTGTCGGCGTTCGATGACGGAAACAGGGAATGGATGGACTTGCAGGAACTCGAAGAACAGTTCCTGTCCAACGTTTGGCGGATGGCACCATCGGACGCTGGAAAGCTCGGGCACGGTGGCGGAGATTACTTTGTGCTGGAGGACTTTATCGCGGTGGTCCGCGGGGAACGGCCGAATCGCCTCGACGTGCACACCGCGATGGACATGACGCTGCCCTGCCTCATCAGCCAGAAGTCGATTGCCCTGGGCGGGATGTGGCTTGAGGTTCCGG
>JAAXGZ010000036.1 GCA_012271135.1 Caldilineales bacterium
GCGGCCAACGAAGCGTTGCTGGCCCTGGATGAACTGGGCGACCCCGACCAGGTCCAGACCCTCAGGGACTGGATGCATCCCGCCATATGGGACTTGGGCACGTACCAGGGCAGCTTCTACTACGCCAGCATGTGGAATCAGTCCATGGGCACGTTCGTCAACCTGGACATGGCCGAAGCGGCCGGCGTGGATCCGGACAGTCCCCCGGAAACCCTTGAGGAGCTCGTTGACGTCTGGGAGCAGCTGACCACCTACGACGACGACGGCAACATCGATGTCCTGGGCGGCGACTTCAACTGGAACGCCATGATCATGGGACGCTTCCATGGCCAATTCGTTGCGGACGAGACCACGGTCACGGCCAATCATCCCAACAATGTCAAGGCCCTGGAGTGGAACACGTCCCTTTGGGAACGCTTTGGCGTGGACAAGATGCAGACGTACCAGGCATCGCTGCAGGGCGCGGGCGGGCGCTCGCGCGGTTTGGCTCCGTTCCTGGCCGGCCTGCGCGCCACCGAAACCACCGGTCCCTGGCGCTTCAACTCGATGCGGGACTATGCCAACGAAGACTTCAGGTTCACGGTGTGGCCCTTCCCCAAGCCGGCAGGCTACGACACACGCGGCATGTACACCTACGGCGACGGCTGGATCGTGCCGGTCACGGCACCCGAACCGGAAGCCGCCTGGGAAATCATCAGCGTCATGACCGGCGCCACCGGCGATCGCGACACCTACACGTCGCTCTTCATCACCTGGCTGTGCGTCAACAATCCCGTTTCGGAAGGCATGAAGGACCATCCCCTCTTCAGGGACGAGGTGATTGGCGCCTGCCCGGGATTCACCGACATCTTCATGGACGACCTGTACAACTCGGATTATTACCTGTACCCTCCCAAGGTACCCACCAGCTCCTCCTACAACTCGCTGTTGGGGGCGGAGTGGCAGAAGGCCTACTTGGGCGAGAAGAGTCCGCAGGAGGCCCTTGACTTTGTACAGGAGGAAGCGCAGAAGGAACTCGACCTCTGGCTTGACCAGTCAGGCTGAAGCACAGCGAAACCGGAGCGCGGGTTTGGACCTGGTAGCCGCACGGCTACCGGTCCAAACCCGCCGCGGCCTCCCGCGGGCTGACCAGATCCACACAGGCTCATCCAGCCTGGATCGGTGCCTGCGCGGCAGTTGATCCCGACCGACCAAATCACACCCCCGTGGACACACCCCGCGCCCAAGCTGCAGCCTCAACAACCGGAGTGCAACGCCTGAGCCGTCCCCTCGGTGAAACGGGCAAGTACCTGGTGCTGGCGTTGTTCTCTGCCTTCTTCCTGATTCCCTTGGTATGGATGGTTTCGACCTCCCTGAAGAACGCCGAGGAACTGCCCCTCTATCCACCCATCTGGATCCCGGATCCCATTCGATGGGACAACTACGTGACCGCCTTTGTGGAAGGTTCCCTGGGAGGCTACCTCTGGAACACGGTAGTGGTCACCGTACCGTCGGTGATCGGGGCAGTCCTGTCCAACGCGCTGATCGCCTACGGGTTTGCCCGCGTCCAGTGGCCCGGGCGCGACTACGTCTTCGCCATCGTGCTGGCCACGATGATCTTGCCGGACTTCGTGACCTTTATACCTCTGTACCTGATATTCCGCGACCTTAACTGGCTCAACACCTACTACCCGCTGATCCTGCCCATCTTCCTGGGCAGCCCGTTCTTCATCTTCCTGTTGCGCCAGTTCCTGATGGCACTCCCCGCCGAACTGACGGACGCCGCCCACGTGGACGGCGCGTCCGAGCTGCTGATATTCCTGCGTATCGTGATTCCGTTGGCCACCCCCGCCCTGGCCGTGGTGGCCCTGTTTCAGTTCATCGGCAGCTGGAACGACTATTTCGGACCGCTCATCTACCTCAGCGATGTCGACAAGTACACGATTTCCCTGGGCATCGCCAACATGGAGAGCGCCTACGGATTCTCCAATTTCGCCTGGATCATGGCCGCCACGTGCATGAGCATCCTGCCCATCATCCTGCTCTTCTTCTTTGCGCAGCGGACCTTCATCGAAGGCATCGCCCTGACCGGACTGAAAGGATAGGCCTCCATGACTGCCGCCGCATCTTCGTTCCGGTTCTCCAGCAGCCGGGATCGCCGACGCCTGGCCACAGGCCTGCTCTTCATCTCGCCCTGGATCCTGGGGTTTATCGTGTTCAGGGTCTATCCATTCCTGGCTTCGCTGTACTACAGCTTCACCTTCTACCCGGTTCTGCGCAGTCCCCGCTGGCTGGGCTGGGATAACTACGTCAACCTGTTCGACGACCCCCGCTTCCTCACCTCGCTCTGGAACAGCACCTACTATGCGCTGGGCGCGGTCCCCCTGGGCACGCTCTTCGGCATCCTGCTGGCCATGCTGCTGAACATGCGCGTGCGGGGCCTGTCCGCGTTCCGCACGATCTTCTTCCTGCCCAGCATCACCCCCATCGTGGCCGCGGCCATCGTGTGGCTGTGGATGTTCAATCCCCGCAGCGGAGTGGTCAACTATCTGCTGTCGTTTGTGGGGATCAACGGACCGGCCTGGCTGGGCGATCCGCAATGGGCCAAGGCAGCCCTGATTCTGATGAGCGTTTGGAGCGTCGGCAACGCAGTGGTGATCTATTTGGCGGCCTTGCAGGACGTGCCGCGCGAGTTGCTGGAAGCCTCCTCCCTGGACGGTGCCAATGCCATGCAGAAGATCTGGAACATCACACTGCCCATGATCAGCCCGGTCATTCTGTTCAACGTGATTGTGGGTCTGATTGCCGCCTTCCAGTTCTTTACGCAGGTCCACGTCATGACCGACGGCCGGGGCAGCCCGGCCGATTCCACCCTGATGATGTCGATATATCTCTATCAGTCGGCGTTCGAGTTCTTCAAGATGGGGTACGCCTCGGCCCAGGCGTGGATTCTCTTCCTCATCATTGTGGTCTTCACCATGGTACTGTTCCGCGTTTCGGGACGTCTGGTCTACTACGGCGGTCGCTGACAGACCCGCCGAGGGCCGGTTTTCCGGCTCCGCGGACACGACACCCATTCTGCCGCCGGACTCTTCGCCCCGACCCTTGCGGCGGACCCGGTTCGATTGGCCGTCCAAATCCAACAAGGATTGCCCCATGTCTCCGTCAACAAAGCCGCTTGGCTCCATTTCAGACATCCTGCAGACACTGACGACGGGAGATGTCACGGTCTCCGACGTTCTGGCGCGCCACGAATCCGCCATTGGCCAACTGGATCGCAACGGTCCCGTGCTCAACTCCGTACGGGCACTGGCCCCCGAACGAGGAGAGCAGGCCCGCGCCCTGGATCTGCAGGGACCCGGCCCGGATCGGCCGCTGTTCGGTGCGCCCATCCTGATCAAGGACAACCTCATTACTGCCGGCTCCCTGCCCACCACCGGTGGCTCGCTTGCCCTGGCGGAGTGGAGGCCGAACGAGGACGCGCCGGCCGTGGCGGGTCTGCGGCAGGCGGGGGCCCTCGTGTTCGGCAAGACCAATTTGTCGGAGTGGGCCAACTTCCGCTCCACCCATTCGACCAGTGGCTGGAGCAGCATCGGCGGCCAAACCCGCAATCCACACGTGCTCAACCGGAATCCCAGTGGATCCAGCAGCGGTTCGGCCGTGGCGGTCAGTGCCGGTCTGTGCGTCGGCGCGGTCGGCACCGAGACGGATGGCTCCATCACCTCGCCGGCCTCAACCAATGGGATCGTCGGCGTCAAACCAACGGTCGGCCTGGTCAGCCGCCGGGGAATCATTCCCATATCCCATCGCCAGGACACGGCAGGCCCCCTGACCCGGTCGGTCAGGGACGCGGCATTGATGCTGTCGGCCATGACCGGATCGGATCCGGACGATCCCGCAACCGAACGGATTCCGGAGGCTTTCGATGCGCGGCTGGAGCGGCATCTGGGAGCCGCCGACCTGACCGACCTCAGGATTGGGGCGATGGCTACTCCGAACTGGCTGCTGTCGCGGGCCGAACCGGTCTATGCAGCAGCACTGGAACTTCTACGGCAACTGGGAGCCCGGACGGTGGATGGTCTTGAGGCAGAGGTGGAGAGCTGGGGAGCGCAGGAGCAGTTGGCGCTCAAAACGGAGTTCCGCATGGGTCTGGAGGCTTTCCTGGCCGGGCAGAAGGTCGAACCGCCGTTCCGGACACTGAACGAACTGATCGAATTCAACCACCGCCACTCCGACGACGTCATGCCCCTTTTCGGACAGGAACTTTTCCTGGATGCGGAGAAGACCGATCCTGCCGACCCGGCCTACGCGCAAGCAGTGGAGGACCTTGTCCGCCTGTGCCGGGACGAATACCTGCTGCACCTGTTGGATGGACAGGGCTTGGACGTTTTGGTGGCTCCCACGTGCAATCCAGCCACAGCGGTGGACCATCTGCACGGAACCCGCATGACCGGATCCTTCTTCTCACCGTCTGCGGTCGCCGGTTTCCCGCATGTCTCGGTTCCGATGGGCCTCGTTCAACAACTCCCCATCGGCCTGTCGTTCGTGGGCCGCCCATTCAGCGAACCGATGTTGCTGCGGATTGCGGACTGCTTTGAACGCAATCTTGACCTATCGATCGAACCACAGTTCATCGATTCGCTTGAGGTGTGGCCACAAAGCACGAATCAGGCATGATCCAAGCGGACCTTCTCCCCGGGGGCGTGGCGTCGCCTTCGCATCCATGCATGAACCTCAATCTGCTGCGGTGGACAAGACCCCCTATTCGTCAAGACCACCCACGCTGGCGAACCCGGAAGGACGTCCCGCGGAACTCGTGAAGGTGTCCATGTGGCGGTCGCCGGATATAATCTGGCGACCGCCACATGGACCTACATATTTCGGCATACCGTCGCGTCCCCGCGAATCGGTTGCATCGCTGCACGTGTGGAGGTGACCGTATTCCACACTACTTGATTCAGGAGAGGGTACTCATGAAGCTCCATTGGTTTCGGAATTCACCGGCACAAGGCCGGATAGCCCTGCTGTTGGTCTGCCTCCTGGCGATGACCGCCTTGGCGGCCTGCGTCGTCGCGCCACCTGCCGCACCGGAAGCGGCGCCGGCAGAGGAGATGGCCCCCGACAACGTAACGGTCTTCGGCGAAACGCTGCCCGACAACGCGCTGCCTTACAGCCAGCAGGTCTACCGCCTGGCCTGCAGCAACACGGCCACCCAGGTGACCTTCGACTTCGCGGTCTCGGTCTACCAGCGGATCTGCAGCTCGGACCAGTTCGGCGACGCACTCGTGACGCTGGACAAGGACTTCAACGTCCGGCCCTTGGCCGCCGACAGCTGGGAACCCACCGAGGACGGCCTAACCTGGCACATCAAGATTAGGGAAGGCCAGCAGTGGAGCGACGGCGTGCCGCTGACCGCGCACGACTACGTCGCCACCTACCAACTGTCCGCCAACCCGGAGACCGGCTGGGACTTCTCTTGGTTCTACGGCTTCCTGGGACCGGGCGGCATCAAGAACTGGAACCAGGTCATCGCCGGCGAACTGCCACCCGAGGAGCTCGGCGTGGTGGCTGTTGACGACTATACCCTCGCCATCACCACCGAGGACCTGTTCCCGCCCCTGCCCGGCGTCCTCAAGTTCTCGTGGCCGATTGCCGCCCATGCGGTGGCCGAGCACGGGCCCTACTACAACAACAATCCCGAAACTTCGGTTTCGTCCGGTCCGTTCATGCTCGAGTCCTACGATCCCGGCAACGAACTGGTCCTGGTCGCCAACCCCATGTACAAGGGCCTGCGTCCGCCGCGCATCGCACGCATCGAACACGTCTACATGGCTCCGGGTACCGAGTTCCTGGCCTTCCAGGCCGGCGAAATCGACAACATCGGCTATGAGGTGCTTTCTCCTGCCGACTTCGACCTGGTCCTCAACGACCCGGTCATGAGCCAGAACTACCTGCGGCACTTTGGCGACTTCCGCACGGACTACCTGCTCTGGGACACGTTCAACCCGCCGTTCGACAGCCTCGACGTGCGCAAGGCCTTCGCCAAGGCCATCAACCGCGAACCGATCGTGGAGAACGTGTTCGGCTCCATCAAGGCCATGCCGGCCCGCAGCATGCTGATGCCCGGTTACCCCGCCTCCGACGCCGAAGGGCTCCTGGACCACTACCAGGCCTACGACTGCCCGGCGGCGCAGGAACATCTGGCCAGTGCCGGCTACCCCGACGGCGAGGGCTTCCCCAGGCAGGAGATGTGGCTGCGCAACGAGGGTCCGGCCATGGCGGCCGTCTTCCAGGCCGTGGCCGCCTCCATCTCGGAATGTCTTAACGTGGACATTGAGGTCTCCAACAAGGACGGCAAGGTCTACATGGACGCCCTCAACGCCAAGCCCACGGAACTGACCCTGGGTGCCGTCTCCTACGGCATGGACTTCCTCGATCCCGCCAACCTGCTGGGTATCTGGGTCTCCACCGGCCGCCACACATGGCTCAACCCCGAGTTTGACAGCCTGGTCGGCGAAGCCAGCAGCCTGGTCGGCGATCCCGAGCGGCGCGACCGGATGTTCCGGGATGCCCAGGAAATCCTGGTGGACGATGCCGGCGGGGCCTTCATTGCCCACCGCTGGCAGGGCAACCTGGTCCAGCCCTGGATTCAGGGCGAAGCCTTCCGCGAACCCGATTCCCAAGGCATCGCCGGCTTCCACTGGGGTGACGATACCGCCATCTCCGACCTCTACATTTCCAACGCCAAGGAGGAATAGCAGGGACTAACCTCCCCCCAGGGCCGTCCGGAACCAACGGGATCGATTCAGGTGACCCGGTACGTAACAGGCCGCATCCTGTCGCTTCTGTTCGTGATGTGGATCGTGTCGATGGTGACCTTTGCCATGATGCACGCGGTTCCGGGCGGCCCCTTCGATGAAACCAAGGGCCGGCTGCCGCCGGCCGCCCGCGAGAACATTCTGCGCAAGTACGGGCTGGACAAGCCCTACCACGTGCAGTACCTCAACTACATGAAGAACGCCCTGCGGCTGGACTTCGGCATTCCGTTCTCGAACCCGACCTCCACGGTGACAGAGGTCATTTTGAGCCGCTGGCGGGTCACCGCTCAAGTGGGCATTCTGACCGTGCTGTTCGCCTTCGGCGGCGGCATTCTGATGGGGGTGTTTGCCGCCTACCACCAGAATTCGATTGTGGACAACGCGGTGACTTTCCTGGCCATGCTCGGGGTTGTGATCCCCAGCTTCGTAGTGGCCCTGTGGCTAATCCTCATTTTTGCCGTCCGGCTGGACCTGGTGCCCATGCGGGGATGGAGCGATTCGGGGGAGTGCGTCATCGGCGACATTGCCTTTTGCTCGGACTGGATTCTGCCGGTGTTTGCCTATTGCATCGGTCCCATGGGGGTCATTGGCCGCTACACCCGGGCCAGCGTCGTGGACGTCATGCGACAGGACTACACCCGCACGGCACGCGCCAAGGGCGTGTCCGAGCGGATGCTGATGTTCCGCCATGTTCTGCGCAACGCACAGATTCCCATGATTACCGCGTTGGCAACCGAAGTGCCAAACCTGATGACCGGTAGCATCTTCATCGAGTCGACCTTCAGCATCAACGGCCTGGGCAAGTACTTCGTCACCAGTGTTTTCAATCGGGACTACCCGATGATAATGGCCCTGTTTCTGCTGATCGCGTTCCTATGGAGCCTCACCTACCTGCTGAGCGACTTGGCCTATACCTGGGTGGATCCCAGGGTACGCTTGGGCGGCGCCCAGGGCGCCTGAGGCCTGCGACTACCAGCCCAACCCCTTGGCCGCGCCTGTTTCCCTTCACTGCATGCAGACTGCCGCCACCACCAAACCGCGGGCCGGGTCGCTGTTCGACCGAACCGCCAAGTCCCATCGCACCCTCTGGCACAACGCCCTGCGCCAGTTCATGCGCAACCGCTTCTCCGTCCTCGGGCTGTGCCTGGTCTCCTTCTTCATCTTCCTGGCGGTTTTTGCCAACCTGCTGGCACCCCATCCCTACGACAAGGTCTACTTCGACCGCGTCTTGTTGTTTCCGCTCGAGCACGCCTCCCACCCGCTGGGTACCGACGAAGTGGGCCGGGACTATCTGAGTCGCCTGCTGCACGGTGCCCGGACCTCACTGTTTGTGGGCCTCGCGGTCCAATCCATTGCCGTTGTGATCGGCGTGCCCGTGGGCAGCATCGCCGGCTACATGGGCGGCAAGGTGGACTTCGTCTTTACGCGCGTGGTGGACATCATGTCCGCCTTTCCGGGCCTTCTGTTCACAATCCTCATCATTTCGTTGTGGGGCGGTGGATTGTTCAAGGTGATCGTGGCCCTGAGCATCACCAGCTGGCTGGGCCTGGCCCGGTTGACCAGGGCCCAGTTCCTGCAGCTGCGGGAAAGCGGTTATGTAGAGGCGGCCGTCTGCACAGGGACCCCCGAACCCCGCATCATTGCCCGGCACATCATTCCCAATGCCCTGACCCCCCTGCTCGTGGCCGTAAGCTTCGGCATCCCGGCCGCAATGTACGGAGAGGCGGGTCTGAGCTTTCTGGGCATCGGCATCAACGACCCCCTTCCCAGCTGGGGAAAAATGGTGGGCGTCAGCAACGCCTACGTGCGCGTGTACTGGCACCTGGCCCTGTTTCCCACGATTGCCATCGCCCTGGCCATGCTGGGATTCTCCTTCATGGGGGACGGCCTCAGGGACGCGTTGGACCCTCGTCTAATCGAATAGCAAGGAAACGGAACATGCCTCGTCTCCGTCGTGCCGCCGCACCGCACCCGACCGTAGCCTGCTGGTTGCTCCTCGGTTTGTTTCTGTTGGTCGGGTGCAGTCCCACCGACACTCCCGCGGAACTTGCCCCGACCCCCACCATGCCTGTGGCGCAGTTCACGCCCGTGGCCGGCCAACTGAATGAAGAGAAGGCGTTGGAGGCCCAAAGCCAGATTGAGGATCAGGAGGCCGAAGACTTCAACGCCGAAGACATCGAATCCGGCTCCCGGGTGTACGCGAACCGATGTGCGGAGTGCCACGGCGCGGAACTTGAGGGCACCGACCAGGCAGGAGCCCTGATCGCCCTTGACATGACGCAGGACGACTTCCTGATTTTCCTGCGAACAGGCGGTGATCTGGGCAACAGTCACCAGTTTGGACCCGCCAAGGCCAGCAATGCCGGCATCGAGGACCTGTACGCGTTTCTGGTCACCACCCTCGGAGCCGAATAATTCCCAAGTTCAGATTGGTCGCACGTCCCGACGCGGAGACCGGCCGAGCGGCCCTTCCCTGAAACGCAGTGCGGCCGCGGGTGAGTCAGCCGCGGGTGGTCCGGCCCACGGTCCCGATCCATTCGGCCAGATGAATCCTGGCCCCGTTCCGGGCGTGGGATTCATTGGCCGCCAACACGGCGGCCAGACTGTTCATGCCGTCGCGGAACGACGAGCGTATAAACGAGGGATCTCCTGTGGCGACGGACCGCACGAATGCCTTGCCGAACCCGTACGTCCCTTCCACTGCATCCCCGGACCACAGGGTGCGGGCCACGACCTCCCTGTCCGGCTCCGTCGACGGCGGATACGGTCCCTCGTACCGATACGCCGTTACGGTGTCCGGCTGCACCTCGATTTGGCTCTCCGTACAGAAGATCCGGTGATCGGCCAACAGGTTGTAGACCCGCCGCAACCGGGACAGGACCAGATTTCCCACGGCACCGTTGGCAAACCCGAACTGCACGCTGTAGGCATATGGATTGTCAGCCTGATCGACGATGTCCTCCTCGGCCCGGGGCACGTAGGCCGCCTGCACCCAGTCCACATCGCCACACCAATAGCGCCACAAATCCAGGGGGTGAATCCCGCCCTCCACCACCGTGGTTCCGGACCAGGCCCGGCTGGCGGTCCACACCCGGTTGTGCGGACCGCCGTGGCTTGCCGTGTCCGCATGCTTGGCGTCATGCCGTTCCAGAGCGGCATGGAAGGCGTAGGTAGCCAGGACCACGCGCCGGTTCTGTACATATCGATGAACGGCCTCGTGCCGCGGATCAAAGCGTTGCTGGAACCCGCAGCATGACAGGACGCCGGCCGCCTTGATGGCGTCCTGCATCGCCAGCGCCTGTGCCAGATCCAGGCTCATCGGCTTCTCGACCATCAAGTGCAGTCCCGCCTGCGCGGCTCTCACCACTTCGTCCCGATGGAGACTGGGCGGAATCGCGATGAAGAGGGCATCGCAGCCGCCGGCCTCCAGCACCGCGTCGAAGTCGGATGTGCGGAACACCGCGTCCTGATCGAGAGCGGGAACGAACCGCTTCAGCTTGGCCGCGTCCAAATTGGCAGGAACGGCATCGCACAGGGCAGTCACTTGTGCACGGCCCTCGTCCTGCAACCGCGCCAGTGCCTTCAAATGCTGCAGCCCCCGCTGGCCCAGGCCCACTACTCCGATACGCACTGCCATTGTTATCTGCTCCGTTACCTGCTGTCTTGATGTTGTGTAGGCTTGGTTCCGTGCGGGTCCCGGCAAGTATGGCACGAGACAGGCAGCCGATCCCGACCTCGACGCAGCCGGCAACAGATCGGGCCGGGCGTGCCGTCCGCCACCCTATGGGCCGGTCGGACAAACGGAAAAGGCACGGAGTGGTTGAACAAGACACAGACCGATATCGACCGCACCCTGCCTCTTGACAATGGCCAAATGATATGGTCACTGAAATCCTTGCATGCCAATTGAAGGAGAAGACCCCGACATGGCCGATCACCTCTCTACCCTTATTGCAGCCACGGAAGCACTGGAGACACAGAATGCAGCCGGCCCCTCACCTTTGTTTGTGGACTGCCGATTCGACCTGTACGACCCCGAAGCAGGCCGCCGGGAGTATGAACAATCGCACATTCCCGGATCCGTGCACGCCGATTTGGACGCGGATCTTTCGGGGCCCGTCGGAGACGGCTCGCGGGGACGCCACCCCTTGCCCACGCCCGAGGCATTCGGCGCCACATTGCGGGGTTGGGGCCTTCATCCCGGCCAGTTCGTAATTGCTTACGATGACGGACCCGGCATGTTTGCCAGCCGTCTGTGGTGGATGCTGCATTGGGTCGGCCACCCGCAGGCCGTCGTACTCGACGGGGGACTGCAAGCCTGGCGTCGGGCCGGTGGAACACTCACCAATGCCATATCGGATGCCATCGCCGGTACCTTTGAACCCCGTGCGAACCCCGCCATGGTGGTGGATGTGCAATACGTTGAGTCGCTGCTGGGCGATGCATCGCGCCTGTTGGTGGACGCACGCGACCGCGGTCGCTTCACGGGTGCCAAGTCAGCCTTCGATCCGAGGTCGGGCCACATTCCGGGTGCCGTCAACCATCCCTACCAGTCCAATTTGGACGCAAGCGGGGCCATGTTGTCGTCGGAACAGCTGAAGAAACAATTTGCACGGAGTTGCTCCGGAGGAGTCAACGCCGAGACGGTGATGTACTGCGGCTCGGGAGTGAGTGCCTGCCACAACATCCTGGCGGCAGTTCACGCCGGCTTGCCATGGCCGCTTTTGTATCCCGGCTCGTGGAGTGAATGGAGTTCGCATCCGGACCGGCCGATGGCCACGGGCGGGTAACCATCGCCCGCGATCGCATGGATCATGTGGCAGGGAATTCCCGAAATCCAATCCGCACTGTTTCTCCAAGTCATTGGAATACACTGACGTGTTGTAAAATCCAACCTAATACAACCCCAGGACTACTCTGTCACTACAAGGAAGGATAGGAATGAGCAGCACCATTTATGTTTTGTCAAACCCTGCAATGCCTGAAACGGTATTGATCGGGTATTCGCGCAAGGAGAACATCAGCGGCGAAATCGCAGATCTCTACACTGCCTCGGTGCCTGCACCGTTCAAGTGCGAACTGGCTGCGAGTGTTGAGAATGCGCGCGAGGTCCTGGCATTGATCCACAGCATTTTTGCAAATGCACGGATTTCGCCGGATCGGGATTTCTTCAAGGTCTCCAGCGACCAGGTGATGGCCGTGCTCAAGCTGGCGGGAGGCAAGGATGTAACACCGGGCGAGGATGGTACGGTAGCAGCCGCCGCGGCCGAAGCTGCGCCGGCACCGGCCAATGGTCGGCGCAGGGCTACCAACGGCAGACGCCGACCGAGGCGAGGTCAGGCCAAATCTGCTTCCGGCCGCAAGCGCCGACGCCGCCGGCCAAACCTCAATTTCAAGCAGTTAAGCATTGAGCCGGGCTCGGTCTTGGTTGGCCGGGATGGAACAGAAGTGATTGTTCACGACGATCGCCAGGTAAGCTACCAGGACGAGGTGATGTTCATCACCCCTGCTACGCGCAGGATGTTGGGACTGGACGACAACGCCGTGGTTTCGGCAGGCCAATACTGGACCTACAATGGTCGCAAGGTCAGCGAACTATACGACGAGTTTCACTCTCCTGCCGAACCCGACGCGGAATGATGCATCCATAACGCGCGATGCATCCGGAATACGCCGGCACTGTCTGTGCCGGCGTATTCATCCGGAAAGTACTGTTCCTTGAACTCGATGCCCCGGGCAGGTCGCCCAGTGGCCCCAATCAATCGGGTACGACTCCCAGCCCCCGCCGGCACGGCATACCGGTGGTGCAGCGCGAGTGTGGACAGCCGGATGTCCCGCTTGGCCTCGCGCAGTTATCTGGCCGGGGGCGCCAATCTCGATGTCCCCCGGTATAGGCGAAATTGGTCTTTCCATCAAGCCCAATCCCGCGCATCGATCCTGTTCGACAACCCACCGTCAGTCCCCGCAACCGATGCTCCGGCCCCGCGCCGTGCACTATTTGCCTTTGTGGATGGCACGCCTTGCAATCAATTCAACCAAGCCCGGCCAAAATTGCTTAATTAACACCGCGGCATTGCCGCGTAGGGAAAGAATGCGGCCCCGGCGGCGCAAGGCGATGTCCGTAAGCGCAATGTCGGCGCAGGCTGCAGCGCTCATCATATGTTCCTCCTGTGCGGGGCTGTAGCCCAGAGGTTTGTTATCGGAGCCCAGGGAATTTTGCCGAATGGTGGTTGCCACCCAATCGGGAAATGTGACGGTAACACTGACGCCGGAGCCGTGAAGTTCTACTCGCAGGGACTCGTGGAAACGGGCGGCCGCAATCTTACTGGCCGCATAGGGTGCCCGCGTAGGCACTGGAATCCGACCTGTCAGGCTGGCCACCAAACCCAAGCGGCCACCAGTTTCCTTCAGGAAAGGCAGGGCATAGCAGGAACAATAGGCACTTCCCAAATAGTTCACGTCCATTATGCGCCGTAACAAACCCAGATCTTCCAGTTCGTCCACACGCGACCACATAGATAAGCCTGCATTGTTGATTAGAACATCAATGCGTCCATAGGCACGGTGGGCCTCCTCCATCAAGGCCCGGCATTGCGGCTCCGAGGCAATGTCGGTGGGCACTGCGAGGACCGAGCCGGGAAGGTCAGAACAGTCGGTCGTCAAAGCGTCCAGGCGTTCCCGGCTGCGCGCGGCCATGACCACTTGGGCGCCGGCGCCGGCCAAACGCAGGCACATCTGGCGTCCAATGCCCTGCGTCGCGCCTGTCAGAACCACAACCTTTCCACAGTAGGCCGCCTGGATTTTCCGTTTTAGCATTCCGTTCGGGCTCCGGCACCGGATTTGCTTGGAATCGGAAATCCATTGTATGCCGCGAACCGGCTTCCGCAGCCGGTTCGCCTTGCCGGTGATAGAATCGATTCAGCCTGGTGCGTGGGCCACACGCCGCCTTTGACATTCTGCTTCTCCCGGGCCCGCGTGTGGAAACCCTCAATCCCAAAATCGATCCGGCCATTCTGACTGCGCAATCCTCCACGCGCGGCGACGATGTGCCCGTGATCGTCATGTTTGGCGATCGGGACCAGTTGCAGGCCTTCCACCGCCAGGGAACCCGCAGCCGATCCGGGCTGTCCGCCGGCCATCTGGGCACCGTGCTGCCCTGGTCCGCCACCCGCATGCGCCGGACCGATGTCCATGCGCTGGCCGACAACGACACGGTGCGTTCCATCTGGTACGACGCCCTGTGCACCACATGCCTGGATCGCGCAGGACTGGAACTGGGCGCGCCACGCATTTGGGAGGATTGGGGGCTCTACGGCTCGGGCACGGTCGTCGGCATAGCCGACACCGGACTGGACCAAACCCACCCGGACTTCGAGGGCCGGGTGGCGGGGGCCCGGGACTTCACACCGCGCCCGGCGGAGGGCGATCCCGACGGCCACGGTACCCATGTCAGCTCCCTCGCCGCAGGCTCGGGTGCTGCCAGCAACCACCGCTATGTCGGGGTGGCGCCGCGCGCCCGCATTCTCTCTGCCAGGGTCCTCGACTTCGGCGGCGCCGGGCGCATGAGCAGAGTCATGGCCGGACTTGAATGGCTGGTGGACAGCGGAGCACAGGTGCTGAACCTTTCCGTGGGCACCGATATCAACATGATCGGCGAAGATCCGCTCAGTGCACTCTGCAACGAGCTTAGCGATCAGGGCACGGTGATCGTGGCCGCCGCCGGCAATTCGGGTCCCAGGCCCCAGTCCATTGGCAGCCCCGGCAGCGCCGCCCGCGTAATTACGGTTGGAGCCACGGACGGCATGGGGACGGTGGCTTCGTTCAGCAGCCGGGGCCCCACACAGCAGGGGCTGCTCAAGCCAGACCTGCTGGCGCCGGGCTACAACATTGTGGGTGCCAGAGCCGCCGACAGCCGGCTCGGCGACGTGGTGGATCAGAACCACACAACCATGAGTGGAACCAGCATGGCGGCGCCCTTGGTGTCGGGCCTCGTCCTCCTGATGAGGGAGCAACAGCCGGAGTTGACCCCGGCCGAGATCAAGGCCCTCCTGCAACTGAATTGCCAGTCGTTCAATCTTCCAACCACGATCCAGGGTGCCGGCCAATTGGACGGGTGGGCTGCCGTTCACTCCCTGATGCCGGAGCCGCTACCCGGGTCGGAACCCATGCCGGCCCGGCCGGATGGGGAAGCGGGTTCCCCCCCGGAAGTGCCGGACCGGAGCGGGCCACAGGGTTGTCTGGGCGCGCGTGTGGCCAGACTGTTCCAGTGGCTCAGGCCCATAGCCTGAAGTCTGCCCGGCAGCGTCTACTGCCAGATGAACCGGCGCTCTTCGCTGGTCAGGCTGGCCGATTCCAGCTCCCTGGGGGCCCCGGGAATCGTCGGAGCCACCACACGCACGACCGTCACATGCCAGAAGTATTCCCGGCTACCGCCCTCCACGGGAGCCATATCGGTCTCCATCCAATGGCTCGTGGCCTTGGTCCAGATCGTGGGTGGATCATCCCCCTGGTTGGTCCAGATGCGCAGGACATACCATTCATTGGGCGCCAGGATGTCAACCGGCAGCCATCGGAAATTCACCGGATCCTGGCGTGCCACCAAGGCGGCATTGCCGGGATGAAGCAGTTTGGGTGCGGCATAGATGGCATTGGTCACCCGCGGAGCCAGATCGCTGGAAGCCTCCACGTCATCCGAAAACAACGGAACGGGCACCTGCAGGACATCATCCTTGTAGAGGAGGGACGAAGGAGTCAGGCTGTTGGCATCGAAGATCTCTTCAGGCGAGGCCCCAAACCTGTAGGCGATGCTGATGACACTGTCCCCGGGCTGCACCTTGTACGTGAAGTAACCGGTCCGGGGCGTCCCGCTCTCGGGCGTGGGTGTGGGCGGGTTTTCGAACTGACCCGGAATCACCAGCTGGTCGCCGGAATGGATTAGGGTCGAGGTCATTTCGTTCGCCACCATCAGCTCGTCCACTGTGATCCCGTACAGGGTTGCAATGTACTGCAGAACCTCGCCGGACTGCACGGTGTGGACAACGGGGGTTGGCACCCAGGGTGTGGGAGTTGGTGGCCTGGGTGTCGGGGTTCTCGTCGGCTCCGGCGTATAGGTGGGCGGTGGCAAGGTAGGCGGCAGCACCACAACCTCCGGAGCGGACTCGCCGGGACCGGGGCCGTCCCGGCCGGCAAACTGCCAGACCAACAGGCCCAGCAGCACGATGACAATCATCCAAACCAGACTGATCCTTTGACCGAGCCTGCGCCGGGGCGGCCTTATGCGAACTTCGCGGCCGCACATAAAGCAGGTCTTGGCCTGCTGCGCCACGCGTGTGCCACAATGCGGGCACCGCCGTTGTTCTAGCCAGGGAGCTTCCTGGAACCGGTCTGCCATGCAGGCAATGGTACGCCGAACGGCTTCAAGGGTCCGGCACGTTCGCCTTGACCGGGTTCGCGTCCCGGATTTGCATTGGGGAAGGCCCGTGAACGGGCCATCGCCGCTTAGTTCTCAACCTGGGACAGGAGCAGGGCCATCAGGTGGCCAATCTCCTGATCCGACAGGGTATCCACAAAGTTGTCGGGCATCACCCCGCTGTCGAACCGTCTGACCACAAAGCTGTTGGGGCTAGTGATGCTGTTGTAGAGGTAAAGGGCCGGGCCTTCACCGTCCACCCTGCCCACGGCCGTGTTGCCGATGTCGTACCAGCTGGGACCGGACAGCACCTCGTCCTCCACTAGGCTGTGGCAGCCGGCGCATCCCTGGAGTTCAGAGATCTTCATCCCTTCCTCGATGTCGCCGGCCTCGATGGCCGCCACGATTTCGGCCGGCACATCCGCCATCACCTGGTCACGGGTCAACTCGGCCAGCTTGGGGACCTCCTTGACGATCAGGACAATCCCGGCTTCGGTGATGGCCACCATGTTGGGCGAGATCAGCTGGGCGGTCGGGTTGGGCGCGCAGGCAGCCAGAAGCGCGGCCGTGACCAAAACCCAAAAACCCAACCGAATGGAGCGCGACGGACGGTTGTTCACGGACTTGGAGACTGTTGATTCAGGTTCCGGACAGGGTATGTTGCCAGCGCGGGGCAGTGTAGCACAGCGAGTGCGATCCGGTTCCCATCCATCCCGCGTGCACAGGGTCGCCAACCCGTGCCAATACCGATGATTTGGCTTCAGTGTGCGTCGGATCGCGATTGCCTGGCTAGATACAGCGCGATGGCCACGGCACTGGCTGCATTGAAACTCGCGACCTGGCCGTGCATGGCAAGCCGCAGCAGGAAATCGCAGCCCTCCCGCACCAGGCGGGACAGGCCCGCACCTTCGCTGCCCACTACTAGAGCCAGAGGTCGGTCCAGGTCGAATTTCCCGATGGAAACCGCGCCTTCAGCGCTCCCCTCCAGGCCTCCCAACCAGACTCCTTCGTCCCTGAGCCGATCCATGGCCTGCCGCACATTCGCCACCTGCACCACCGGCAGGTGCTCCATGGCACCGGCGCTGGCATGACTCACGGCCGGCGACAGGGGTGCGGCCCGTCGCCGGGCACAAATGGCGCCGTGGGCGCCGCAGGCATCGCAGATGCGCAACATGGCACCTACGTTTTGGGGATCCTGAACATGATCCAGGATTAGCAGCAAGGGTGGCTCTTCCTTGTCCGCGGCCCCTGTCAGAACTTCCTCCAGGGTCGCCGATCGCCAAGGACCAGCCTCCAGAGCCATCCCCTGGTGCCGCACCCCCGCCTCCTGCAACCCGCGAAACACCCCGCCGGCGGTGGTTCTGACCTCCACCCCCCGCGCCCGGGCCAGATCCGTCAGCCGATGTGGCGGCCGGCCGCGGCCCTTGGACTGCAGCAACCACAGGACGCGGCAGTCGCGCCGCCCCGCCCGCAGTGCCTCGCGTACCGCATGGAACCCGTACAGCAGTTCCGGCTTCATGCCCGGTTGCGTTGCCAGGTGGTACCCCGCGGTCCGTCCTCCAACTGAATGCCCAGTTCGCCCAGACGATCCCGCAGATGGTCGGCAAGCTCGAACTGCCGTGCAGTCCGCAACTCCGAGCGGGTCTCGATCAGGAGCTCGATCAGGGGTTCCACCAAGCCGGAAGACTCCTCGTCCGGCTCCGTCGGTCCTTCCAGCGTGAAACCCAGTACACCCATCAATTCCCGCACGGTGTCCTGGGCGGCGTCCATGAACAGTCCGCCCACGTCGGCCGCCTGGGCAGTGTTGACAGCCCGCACCAGATCGAAGATCGAGGCGATGGCCGCGCTGGTGTTGAAATCGTCGTCCATGTGGGCGCGGAAGTCGGTCCGCGCCCGTTCGGTCGCCTGCCGCAGGGCATCCGCCCCCGATCCCACGGTGGTCCGGCCCTGAGTGAAGCGCAACCCCTGGCGCATGCGGCGCAAACCCCGCTCTGCCGCGGCCACGATGTCGTCTGCGAACTGCACGGGTTTGCGGTAGTGGCCCTGGAATACCACCATGCGCAGGGCGTCCGGGGGGTGATCCTCCAAGAACTCGGCGATCGTGATCAGATTGCCCAGCGACTTGCTCATTTTGGTTCCCGACAGTTGCATCATGCCGTTGTGCAGCCAGTAGTTGGCAAACGGCTGGCCGGTCAGGGACTCGCTCTGGGCAATTTCGTTTTCGTGATGGGGGAACACCAAGTCGTTGCCCCCGCCGTGAATATCGATTGTGTCGCCCAGATGGTGGCGGCACATGGACGTGCACTCGATGTGCCAGCCGGGTCGGCCGTGGCCCCACGGACTCTCCCAGGATGGTTCGCCGGGCTGTGCCGCTTTCCAGAGGGCGAAGTCGGCCGGATCCTCCTTGTCCAGATCTTCCTCAACCCGCGTGCCGGCCCGCGCGTCTTCCAGCCGCCGTTGGCTCAGCTTGCCGTAGTCCGCGTCCCGCAGGACCCGAAAATACACGCTGCCATTCAGTTCGTACGCGTAACCGGCCTCACCCAACTCGTTGATATCCGAGATGATATTGGGCATTTCCGTGGTGACCCGGGTGTATTCCGTTGCCTCCTTGACATTCAGATCCCTGAGGTGCTCCAGATAGCGGTTGGTGTAGTGCTCGGCCAGTTCGAACGGGTCCTGTTCGGTCTCGCGGGCGCGGTCGATGATTTTGTCGTCGACATCGGTGAAATTGGTCACGTAGGTGACCTCGTATCCCAGGTACTCGAGGTAGCGCCGAATCATGTCGAAGACGATCGCGCTCATTGCGTGGCCGATGTGGGCGTCGGCATAGACCGTGGGGCCACAGACATACATGCGCACGCACCCCTCCTCCAGCGGCTGGAACGGCTGGATTTCGCGGCCGAGGGAATTGAATACGCGCAATGCCATGGTCAGTCCTTCGCACTTCGGTTGAGGGTGGGCGCCCGCCTCCCTGTCGCGGCGGAGCCATCAAAATGGTAACAAACCAACTGCATGCCGGCGGACAGGCCGGGCCGATACCGTCCCGGTGTGGGAAGCGGTGACAGGGCAATCGAATTCTATAATTTGGACGGTGCCCCGGCGAGGAGAATTGTTGTACCGGGGGCGAAAACCCGTCGCTGTATCTGGAAAACACGCTCTTTGGGGCATTTTGGCCACGCGCGAACAGGTTGGATGGACCGCAAACAGCTTGCTCAAGGACATGTCGAAACAGAATGCGATTGCCTTGGAAGCGGTGACGATTCCCCTTGCGGCCGGGCGTCCGCTTGCTATGCTGACGTTCCGCCGCCACCACAATCCAGACAAGGTCCCATGGAGCAGGTACAGACATTTACGGAACGCGTCCTGACCAACGTACGCAAGGTCATCGTTGGCAAGGACGAACAAATCCGCCTCACGATCCTGGCACTGCTGTGCGAAGGCCACGTGCTGATTGAGGACGTGCCCGGCGTGGGCAAGACCATGCTGGCCCGTTCCATTGCCCGCAGCATCGGCTGTTCCTTCAGCCGCGTCCAGTTCACGCCCGACATGCTGCCCAGCGACGTGACCGGCGTCAGCATCTTCAACCAGAAGAACCTGGAGTTTGAGTTCCGGCCGGGTCCCGTCATGGCCCAGATTGTGCTCACCGACGAGATCAACAGGGCCACGCCCAAGACCCAGTCCGCCCTGCTTGAAGCCATGGAGGAAGGGCAGATCACCGTGGACACCCACACCTACGACCTGCCGCGGCCCTTCACCGTCCTGGCCACGCAAAATCCGATTGAGTACGAAGGGACGTTTCCCCTGCCGGAGGCCCAGGTGGACAGATTCATGCTGCGCATTCAGCTGGGATACCCGGTCAAGCGGCAGGAGATGGAAATCATGGTCCTGCAGCAGGAAGCCCACCCCATCGATTCCCTCGAGCAGGTGGCAACCCTGGAGGAACTGCTGACAGCCCAGAGAGTCCTCACCGACGTCTACGTCAACGATCTGGTGCGCGCCTACGTGGTGGACATCGTGCGGGCCACCCGCGAACATCCCGACATCTACTTGGGAGCCAGCCCCCGTGGCAGCCTGGCCCTGTTCAAGACCGCGCGCGCCTGGGCCGCGCTGGAGGGCCGGGACTTCGTAACCCCGGACGACATCAAGACACTGGCCGGTCCCGTGCTGGCCCATCGCCTGATCGCCAGCCCCTCGGCCCGCATCCGGGGCGTGGACGCCGCCTCCATTGTCAGCGAAATCCTGGGCACCACCGCCGTGCCCGGCGCCGATGCCGCCGTGGCCTGACCGAACCTGCACAGGAAACAGTTACTTGAACAGGCGTCTTGCACTCCTGATTGGAATCATCGGCCTTTTCTGGGTGCTGGCGTTCAATGCCGGCGACCCGTTCTTCTCCAATCTGGCGTATCTGGGCACGGGCGGCCTGATCCTGAGCTGGCTGTGGTCGCGCACCGTGCTGACCGGCATCGAGCTCCGGCGCTTTCCATCTGCGGGCACAAGCCAAGTTGGGCAGCGCATCGATGAGGTGTTCGAGCTCCGCAATCACGGCCGCATGCCCAAAATGTGGCTGGAACTGACGGACTACTCGACCCTGCCCCACCACGAATCCAGCCGGGTGGTGGCCAACCTGCGGCGCGGCGGCCGTCGGCGCTGGCAGATTCGCACCCAGTGCCGGGTGCGGGGCCGCTTCATGCTGGGTCCGATGCGCGTGCGAAGCAGCGATCCCCTAGGGCTGTTCATGCGGGAACTGCGTCTGCCCACCCGGACCGGCATCACAGTCTTTCCGGTCGCCGTGGATTTGCCCCACTTCACGCCGGTGGTCTCGGACCTTTCGGGCGATGAACGCATCAGGCTGCGCACGCCGGTGGTTACCACCAACGCCTCGAGCGTGCGGGACTACACCTCGGGCGATGGCCAGAATCGAATTCACTGGCTTTCCTCGGCCCGGCGCAACCGGCTGATTGTCAAGGAGTTCGAGCTCGACCCCTCCGCCCATGTGCAACTGTTTCTGGACCTGGCTGCCGGTCCTGCAGTGTCGCTGCCAACACCTCCGCCAGCGACGGGACCTGCGGCATTCGGCGGCTGGGTCCGGCAGTCCCGGGCCGACGCGACCCTGTTGCCCCCCAGCACCACCGAGTACTCGATCGCCGCTAGCGCCAGCGTGGCCCGCCACTTTCTGCGGGGCGGCCGCGCCGTCGGCCTGACGGCCTACGGGCAGGTGCGCATCACCATTCCGCCCGATCGGGGAGGGCGCCAGGAACGCAAGCTGCTGGAGTCGCTGGCCGTGCTGGAAGCGGAAGGCGGCGTATCGTTGGCCGAGTTCATACTCAACGACGGACTGCACCTGTCGCGTCACGAGACCCTGATGGTGGTAACCGCCGACCCCAACCCGCTGTGGGTCCAGGCCCTGCGGGAACTCCGCATGCGCGGGGTGGGCAGCCTGGCCCTGGTTGTCGACTGCCAAACCTTTGATCCGGCCCGTTCGATGCAGGCCGCGTTTGCCGAACTGACCAGTGCCCGTCTGCCCCACTACCGGATCGCCAAGGACCAGCCGCTCGCCGAGGCTCTTGCCGGCAATCCGCAGCGCACCTGGCTGAACGGCTCACAGGGAGGCCACGCCCGCGTGGAGTCTTCGTACGACCAAACATTAGAACTGCCTTAAGAACCGCGTGCCGGATTCCCGCCAGAACAATCGCATTCTGATTGGGGACATTGCACTTGGGCACAGGACGGGTCTTCGAAAAGCCGGAACCCATCCTCGGAGCCGGGAGCACACGCCCACGGAGGCATCGCGGCCAAGCGCGTCCGGGCCCGTAGGCGTAGAGTCGATCCTGTCTGCCGAAAGTCCTGTCTCCTATGGTACGCGGTGGCCCAGATCCGGGCTTTCTGCCGCTGCCATGGCCCTGGGCCTCTGCGTGGTGCATCTCGCCCACCGCAGGCCAAGTTCTCGTGGTGGGCCTGCATCCGGTCCCCTTCGGTCCTGGTGCCACACTCGCCGCGCCCGGCTTCGGGAGTTCCGTTCTGTTATCCCATGGGGCTCCCATCCCCCGGTCGCCTGTATGGGTGCTGTCGTGCAATGCATCTTGCGCGAGAGGGTGTCGGCTGGTTGGTTTGTTTCGTTACCGAATTTGGTGTCCGATTGTTGCACTCATAGTCGTTCAGCATATTTATCCGCTTGACTTCGACTTAAAACAGAATGCGATTGCTCTGGATTCCCACCCCTTTAGCACCCCTGCGGGCAGTAGAATAGGATTGAAAACTTCTTGCAAACCACATTACGAGGAAAATCCATGTCGGTACGCAGCGCGGCCCGCTTGCCACTGTACACCCTGGCGATCCTGACCCTGTGGCTGGCCCTCCTGCCTCCCGTTTCCGGTCAGCGCACGCTCGCCCTGGATTCGATTCGGGACGACGTCACCGTGACATCGCTGGACAACGGCCTGACGGTCATCCTGGCACCCAAGGACGGCGCTCCGGTGGCCACGGTCAACGCCTGGATCGGGGTCGGCTCGATGCACGAACCACCCGAGCACAATGGCATTGCGCACTTCTTCGAACACATGATTTTCTATGGCTCCGAAGAGTACGCAGGCACCGTCGATGCCGTGATCGAGGGTTGGGGCGGCACGTCCAACGCCAGCACCTCCTTCGACTGGACCCAGTACTACATCACGGTACCTAGCGAACACGTCGAGGATGCGGTCGCCATGCTGGCCGACATGCTCATCAACGGCCACTACACGGAGGAGGATCTGCAGACGGAGCGGGACGTCGTCCTACGCGAGGGCGACCAGCGCAACGACGATCCGGATTCCTACCTGGCCTACCAATCCTGGGAGGCTTTCTACGGCGACCATCCCTACGGGCAACCGATTCTCGGCACGGCGGAGACGGTGTCCAGCATCACGCTGGAGACGTTTGAGGAGTGGCTGGACGCCTACTACGTGCCCAACAACATGACCGTAATTGTGGCTGGCGACTTTGATCCGGACACGGCCCTGCAGGCTGTCGACAATGCCTTCGGCGGCATGGAACCGCGCGAACTGCCGGAGTTCAACCCGCCGGAACTGGCTCCGCGCACCGCCATCGAAACCCTTGAAATCCCCCGCGATATTGAACAGGAACGCGTGCGGTTGATGTGGCGCGGGCCGGAGGCACAGGACTTGGATGACCAAATTGCGCTCGATGTTCTGCTGTACGTCCTGTCCGGTGGCCGCAGTTCCCGGATTTATCGCGACATCGTCAGGGATCTGGGAGTGGTTACGTCGGCCGATGCCGGCTACTTCACTACCCAGCTGCCCAGCATCTTCCAGCTGTCCGCCCAGTATCCGCCGGAACGCGCCGGCGTCGTCCGGACGGCGCTGCTCGACCAGATGGAGCGGGTCCTGGATGGGGACCTTACGGAAGAGGAGGTCGAAACCGCCAAGACGGTGCTGATCGCGCAGTGGGACAGATCCGCCGAGCGTAGCCGCAGTATCGCCAGCACGCTGGGCTTTTACGCCACCGTGATGGGCCAGCCAAACTTTGCGTTCGAATACCTCGATCGCATCCGCACGATTACACCCGACGACATTGTGCGGATGGCGCGCAAGTATGTGGACCTGGGCTCGCAGCTGGAAGTCCGCATGGTTCCGATGGACGCGGAGGCGCCAGCGGCGGATACATCCGAAGACCTGATGGTCCTGGACAACGGGCTGCGGCTGATCCTGCGCCAGGACACATCCACCAATGTCGTGGCCTTCCAGACGTTTGTGGGTACCGGCACTTCGGTGGAAACCGCGGTCAACTCCGGTATTTCCACCTTCACCAACGCACTCCTGCTGCGAGGCACCGAGGACCAGACGGAAGAGGAGATCTTCCTCGACATTGAGAACCTGGGCGCCACGCTGGGCCAGTCCCAGCTGCCCGACATGGCCAATGTCACGCTTGTTGCCACCGCCGACACCTGGACCAAGGCTTTTCCGATCTACGTGGATGTGCTGACACGGCCGGCGTTCACCGAAGAGGAGTTCAACCGCCTGAAGACGGAACGGCTGCTCGACCTCGAAGCCAGCCTCGACGACAAGTTCGGGGTCATCTACGACCAACTGCTGGCGGGGCTGTACGGCGACAGCGGCTACGGCAGTCCCGAACTGGGTACGCTGGAAACGATCGAGGCCCTGACGCTGGACCACGTCAAGGAGTTCCACAGCCGGTACTACGTGCCAGAAAACATGGTGATCTCGGTCACGGGCAATGTGGATCCCCAACTGCTGGCCCTGCGCCTGGAGTCGGCCTTCGAGTCGCTTGAAGGCGCGGGCAACCCGATTGAGCGCGGCTCGCGCACCATCGATCTGGCAGCCACCATCGAACCCACGGTCGCACGTCCCGATGCCAACCTGGCCTGGATCGTGATGGGCTACCCGGCTCCCGGCGTCGGCGACGACGACTATGCGGCCATGAAGGTCATCAACAGCATCGTGGGTAGCGGCGCCGCCAGCCGCATGTTCACAACGCTGCGGGAGGAGCAGGGCCTGGCCTACTCGACGGGGTCCTTCTTCCCGTCCCGATCCGGAACCAGCCACTTGGCCCTGTATGCCATTGTTCTGCCGGACAACAAGGAGGCCACAATCGCGGGCATCCGGGCCATTCTGCAGGACGTCGCCGAAAACGGGGTGGAGCAGGACGAACTGGATCTGGCCGTCAACCGGGAGATCGGTTCCTTCATCCGCAGACGCGAAACCTCCTCCGGCCGGGCATTCGATATCGGCTGGTATGAAATGCTGGGTGCCGGCATCCGGCTGGACGCCGAATACCCGGATCGGCTGCGAGCGGTCACCGCCGAAGACGTGCAACGCGTGGCGGCCGATTATTTCAGCCGCTCCCATGTCGTATCGGTCCTGGAGCCCGAAGCCTCCGAGTAACCGACCTTGAAAGCCGCGGGGCCGCAAGGCCCTGCGAGCGCCGTACGCCTGGTTTCAGGCGTACGGCGCTTTGTGTTTTGAGATGGTCCCAATGGGGACTGTCACCCGGATATTCGTCGTTCAAGACCACCGTCAACGCACGCAATACGAAACAGGCCCCACCTTGATCCCATTCCGTTGCCGGGACCGCTTGCCCTGTTGGCAGCCTAGCGTCCTCGACCGCCGTGCAGGGCAGAACCTGGACGGCGTTGTCCAGGATGATCCTGACCAATAGATGAGCCACGGGCAGCATCTGAGCCACATCCCATCGCAGGACCGGGGTGGAGCCCACAGCGGAATGCGGGAAAATTAAGCGGATTCTTTTCAGGTATCTAGCCGGATCCGAATCACGGCCTGTTTGGTTTGCTCGGTTTCCGAATGCAACACCTTGGCCTTGGTCGGCAGGCGGAAGATATCCGTTGCCGGTCAGCCTTCCGCATTCAGGACAGGGATTCCACGGTGCGGCGCATGCGCCGCATGGCCTCCTCCAATCGCGGCAGGGGTTGCAGAATGCTCATGCGGATGTATTCGCCTTCCAGTGCTGTCCCCTCCTGGCTGCCGGGAAACACGAGAACACGTCCTTCCTGAAGCAGCGTTTCACAGAACCGGGCCGCAGGGATCCCGAGGGAAGTTATGTTGGGGAAGAGGAAATAGCCGCCTCCGGGGAAGCCGTAGGTGAAGTCCAGGTTGTCAAGCGTTGACAATACACACGCGCGCCGCTCCTCCAGTTCCGCCTGTATGGGATCCCACCAGGGGGCCCTCGGCTGTGCCAAAGCGGCGAGCGCTGCATACTGCGCAATCGTATTGGCACTGATGCTCAGGGTATGCCGTACTTCCAGCACTTGGCGGATGTAGGCAGCAGGTCCGGCCATGTAACCCAGACGCCATCCTGTCATGGCGTACGCCTTGGAGAATCCATTCAGGGTTATGGTTCGCCCATGCATGGCCGGCAGGGATGCAGGCGAGAGGTGCCGGGCACCGTCAAATAGGATGCGGGAATAAATCTCGTCGCTGACAAGAATCAGGTTGTGGCGCTGGACCAGACGGGCCAGGGCCCTGACCGTTTCCGGAGGCGTCACCGCTCCCGTGGGATTGTCTGGGGATACGAGCACCAGCATGCGCGTGCGCTCTGAAATCCTGGCTTCCACATCCTCCGGCTGCATCACAAAATCCTGTGCTTGGCGCGTGGGGACCGAAACCACGGTGCCGTGGCACAGGTTGATGGCCTTGTCGTAATTGGTGAAGCGCGGACTCCCCATGAGGACTTCGTCACCGGGGTTCAGCAGACTCACCATGCAGGTCATGATGGCCTCTTCCACGCCGTTGGTGACAATAATCTCCTCCGGCGCATAGCCAAGACCGTGCTCCCGACGCAGCATGGCTGCGATCGCCACCGTCAACTCTTCCAGTCCGGCCACCGCCGTGTAGTGATGTCGGTTTTCATCCAAGGCCTTGTGGGCAGCAGCCACGATGTGGGCAGGGGTGTGGAAATCGGGATCACCACGCCCCAGGGCAATGACATCCGGGATGTCCGCCGCCATTTCCAGGAGCCTGGTCCGGAAGGAAACGTCGCGTGTGCGGATGTGGCGGGCAAGTCCATCATGCAACGACAAAGCAGCCATGGCAGGTCCCTTCGCGGTGAATCCAAGGTAGTCGGCAAACGGCCCTGGCAGATCCGGGCGTCCATCGCACCGAAGGCAGGAAGGCAGTGCCTGCTTGGTCTTTCCGCACAGCGGAAGCAACAAACATGACCAGCGCGTCACCGGTCGGCGGACAGGACAGCACAGGAGACTGCTGCCTGCCAACACCGCCACTTCCCAATGTGCATGAATGCCAACCCAAATATAGATGATTTGCACAATGTGTTGGCCTGTTCCCCATCTGGTATTATCAGCCCAGCGCGTTGCGCCCTCCAACAGTCAGTAGAGGCAAATCACATGAAAACATTATTGCGGGCGAGTCTATTGCTATTGGCCGCGTTGGCCCTGATCGCCTGTGCCGCTCCCGCCGCCCCGTCCGGAGAGGCCGAAATGGAAGCCGCGGAGCCTACCGTGGTTCGGCTCGGCATGAACCAGGAACTGGAATTCCTCAACGTCATGTACACCCAGGGCGGCAATTCGCTGCAGGCATCCAAGACCGCACAGCGCGGTCTGCTGTTCCTGGACGCACAGGGCAACTGGATAGGCGAACTGGCGACAGAGGTGCCCAGCGTAGCCAACGGACTAGTGTCGCCGGACGGCACCCAGGTCACCTACAACCTGCGGGAAGGCATTACCTTCCATGATGGCACCCCGGCTACGGCCTCGGATGTCAAGGCCACCTGGGAAGCCATCATGAGTCCGGACAACACGCCGATCACCCGTTTGGGATACGAGAAGATCGCGTCAATCGATACGCCGGACGACTACACCGTGGTGGTGAATTTCAGTGAACCGTTTGCATCCTGGAAGATTCTCTTCGATTTCATCCTGCCTGAAGAGGTGATCGAAGCCAATTCACCCGGACTGGACGAGTCGTTGGCCATGCGTCAACCGGTCGGTTTCGGTCCCTTTAGAATCGTGGACTGGAGAGCTGGTGAATTCGTCGAATACGAGGCGTTTGACGATTATTGGCAGGGCCGACCCGGTCTGGACAAGTTCTTCATTGTCATCTATCCCAGCACGGAAGCCTTGCTGGCCGCTCTGGAAGTCGGTGAAGTAGATATCGCCTGGGGCCTGCGCGCCGCCAACTTGCCCACTCTCCTGGATTTGCAGGACAAGGGCGTTATCAATCTAGTCAACGCCCCACCCGCGGGCGGTGAACGGTACGTCATGAACGGCGACAACTCCCAAGCGCCGATCTTCACCGACCGGAACGTCCGGGTGGCCCTGCAGCATGCCGTGGACAAGCAGTCGCTGATCGACAACATCCTTCACGGACAGGCGGAAATCAATGTGGGCACGGAGTGGCACGGCACACCGTGGCAGAACCGCGACCTCGTTCCCTACGACTACGACCCCGATCTGGCACGCAGCATTCTGGAAGAGAACGGCTGGACCGACAGCGACGGGGATGGCATTCGCGAGTCCAGTGGCGTGGAGGGATACGAAGACGGCACCCGCCTGACCTTCACCCACCGAACCACATCCGGCGTTCTGCAGAGAGAGCAGGTACAGCTCCTGGTGCAGCAGATGTTCAAGGAAGTCGGCGCGGAAATGGTCATCGAGAACCGCCGCACGGCCGAGCTGTTCGGAACCTGGGACCAGAACGGCACCTGGTCGCATGGCGACTACGAAATGGGTGGCTGGAGTCACGGCCTCCGAGTCCCGGATCCGGAAATCTCCAACCGGTTCCTTTGCAATGAAATCGCGTCGGAAGACAACCCGGGCGGTTCCCAGTGGCATCGCTACTGCGACGCCGACGTGGACGCCGCACTTATTGCAGCCCAAACGGAATTCGATGACGACGAACGGACGCGGCTCATCATGGAAGCGCAGCGCATCATGCATGAGGACGCCTATGCGCTCTACCTGTTTGCCACAGGTAGGCATTACGGTGTGAACACCCGTGTCCAGGGTTTTGAGCTCCGTCCCTTCACCGTGTGGTACGGCAACATTAACGAATGGACCGTCAGTGAATAGGACCAGTGCCCAGCCTCCCGCCAGGAGGCTGCATTGAGGGAGGGGGCATCCTTTCGGATGCCCCTTCTGATTCCGCTCCCCGGATCGCCGGCTTGGCAGTCCTTGGCCCTGTACCATCCCTGCACCAATGAGTTGGAAAGGGCGGCTGCAGCTCTTCAGTCGTCAATGTCCGGGGCATAGACAGGCCCTTCCGGCCTGAAGCCCATCATCAAAGTCCGCTCCGGGTTGCAAGCCCGCGGATTGCAAGCCTGGTCCATTGTCCACATCCCAATCGGCACCCCGAACCTAACCGGTCGTCCCCGCGCTTCGGCCGGTTGCATCTCAGTCCCGCTTCACAAATCCCTGATTGGTTGTTGATCTGTGACAAACGCCCAAATGCGCCACCGCCTGGCCTTGGCGGCAGTGGCATTCGCACTGTTTGTCGAGACCATCGACGTCAGCATTGTGTCGATGGCCTTGCCCGCGATTGCCCAGGAGTTCGACGCCCCTTTCACGCGGGTACAGTGGGTCGCGCTGGTGTCCGCCATGATCCAGGCATCCCTGAGCCTGATGATCGGGGCCATGGGCGACATGTTTGGCAACAAACGGGTATTGGTCTGGGGACTCGTACTGGCCGGAGTAGGCAATGTCCTGAGTGCTGCAGCCCCGTCGCTGCTCTGGCTGATTCTGTTCCGAGTGATCCAGGCGATCGGTCTGACCATGTCCGGCGCCCTCCTGCTGGCCATAGTTGTCGAGACCTTCCCGGCCGGGGATCGGGGCAAGGCATTTGGGTTCATCGGCACTATGGTGTCGATCGGGATTGTGGTGGGGCCGCTGGCCGGTGGCGTGATTCTCAAGGCGTTCCACTGGCGTCTGGTTTTCCTATTCGATCTCCTGTTTGTGATCCCCGCCCTGCCCCTGGCCCACCTGTACCTGGGTGGATCCAACGGAACCGGCCGGAGCAGGTTCGACATCATCGGGGTGGCCGTCTTCTTTGCCAGCCTATGTACGTTTCTGCTTGGAACCACGTTCAACCAGGAACCGAACCTGAAGTTTCTCAGTCCCTACCTTATGGCCGTCTCGGTGGTGTGTCTGGGCATATTTGTTCTCCATGAACTGCGAGTCAACAATCCCATCCTGAATCTCAATCTGTTCCGGAGCCGGCAATTCTCCATTTATCTGTCTGCCCGATACCTCTACTTCTTTGTCTACGGCGGTGTAGGCCTAATCCTGCCTTTCTATCTTGAAGTGTTGATGGGACTGGATCCGCTGACGGTCGGTGTGCTGTTGTCCGTACAGCCTGTGGCGTTCGGTGTCGGATCGTGGATGTCCGGTGAACTGGTGGAGAGCGTTGGCAAACGGCCCCTGATACTGGGCGGCCTTGGGCTCATGGCCGTCGCATACGCATGGCTGGGATTGGTCATCGGGTCGCTGGAAATCTGGCACTTCACGATTCAAATGGTCCTGCTGGGCCTGGGCGGCGGTCTGCTGCAGCCAGCCGCCAACAGCATCATTACCAGCCGTATTCCCCAAAATGAACTGGGCATGGTGTCCAGCCTGACCGCGGTGGTACGCATTCACTCGCGCAGTCTTGGCATTGCTGCCCTTGGCGGATTGTGGGTCTATTCGGCCCGGCTTTGGGACCGGACCCTTCCAGCCAGCATCGAGGACCCTGGGCAAGTGTCCCAATTGCAGGGGTTTGCCGTGGTCTGTCTGGCGGCTACCCTTATTACTGCAGCCACAACCCTGGTCTGTGCAGGGGAAGCGGTCCTGCGTCACCGCATGCAAACAGCAGCGGCCTGATGCCAGTTGGTTCAACCGACCTGCCTAGCAAACTCCTTCCCGGACCAAACTCCTGTGCGCAGCAAACACTGGATCAGGTGTACCGACAGCCCCTATGTGCTTGGTGAGTCAACCACCGCGGAATCGGTCTTCCTTTCTGCTCAATAGCAAGCCTGTCTAGGGAGTATGTTCAGCGGACCGCCCCAAGACAATCGCTTCAAAGGCCAAAATCACGATCAGCAGGGCATCGAGATGCTGTTCCATTAATCGGCACACTTCGGTACCGACGTTGGTAATTCGCTCTCGGTTGATGGGGACAG
>JAAXGZ010000125.1 GCA_012271135.1 Caldilineales bacterium
CTCTTAAAGTTTCGTTGCACTACTAGAGCCTGACAACGTATGGGTGACCGACAGAGAGGGCGGCGAAAGCACCTTCAAACACCTTGCGGATGAAAACCTTGAGCCTTGGCTGGAAGCCTATGCCATTGGCGATATTTGGGAGAAAAATTTAATTGGCGGACGGCCTTGAATCATGAAACGGGTGCTGATTCTGGTTGAAGGACAGACCGAGGAACAGTTCATCAAGACCGTCCTGGCACCTTACTTGTGGCAATATCAAGTCATCATGATTCCCACCGTCATCACCACCAAGCGAGTACTTTCCGGCAGTGACCACAAGGGCGGACTTCTCCGGTTTATGCACCTGAGGCAGGACTTGCAGCGACTGTTCGGTGATTCGAATGCCGTGTTGTTTACCACTTTCATCGACTATTACGGTCTCCCTTCCGATTTCCCCGGGATGGTGGCGGCCACTTCTCCGGATCCATACAAGCGCGTCGCATATCTCGAACAAACGCTTGGTGAAACTTTCAACAATCGCCGATTTCTTCCATTTATCATGCTCCATGAATTCGAGGCGTTTTGCTTTGTCGATCCTTACTTGACAGCTAAAGTCATGGACTCTGTGGGAAAAGCTGCCGACCTGAGTTCAGCTTGCCGCCATGCCTCTGGCCCTGAGAAAATCAACCAAGGTTCAGATTCTCACCCCTCACACAGAATAAAGTCTGCATTTTCTCATTACAACAAATTCATTGACGGGGTTGACATTACGGCATCGATCGGATTAGACAAACTACGTTCAGCATGTCCTCATTTCAATCGTTGGCTGGATCAAGTCGTTGACCATGCTACAGGTTAAAAGCACTTCAGAGTGTGACAGTGCTACATGGAAATCGAATGCAAAGATGGTGGGTCGGACACACGTGCAGGAGAGCGGAGCCGGAAGATTGTACCGGTCTCCAGGGCTGCAGGAGCCGAGATGCCTACAGATCACTGAGAGGAGTTCCCGGACTTCAGTCCGGATGGAACAAGCCGGGACATCGCTCGCTCGGTATTGGTGTGGCCCACCGTTGGGGGTAGTGATTGACTGGGAGACTGTTGTCGTCCTTGGGATCCACAGCTCGACATTGTGGAGACAGCGATTCAACTGCCCTGGCAAAGGTGTTGTTGCCCTCCGACCGCCGCGTCAGATAGTTGAAGCAGTGTCTGGCCGTGGCATTCTTGGATGCCGGTGCGGCTTCGGTTTGTCCAGGATCGAACGGCTCTGCTTGCGCGCAGTGTCTGTCAGACTCCCCATGTGGATGACGACGGGCCCGTCCACGTACGAAAGCTTCAGGAAACCGTCATCGGCAACTTGGCCACCCTCGGGGCCACCACAGCGGGGACGTAGCCTTGACGCTGCACATCCAATGCGTGGTGCCAACCATCCTCGACAACCCCTGACTGGAAGCGATGGGCGTTGCAATGGGCATTCTGAGCGCGAGCCGCGTGACTTGACCGTTGCGGCGGTCCAGAATGTTCGGGCGGCAGGTTCCGGACCGCCCGCGAAAGGCGGTTGAGTAAAATGGCGGGCCACCCGGATCGGACGCGGGCCTGGATCCTGTTCCCCGGCACCGACACTGGATGGACCCTGGGCATTCAGAGGACAAGGCACATCCCATGCAGGACATCGTCAACACCCACATCCACCGGGAACTGGAATCCGCCTACCACTATCGGATTCTGTCCGCACTGGCGGACATTGAGGATTTCCCCGGTTTCGCCCACTGGTTCGAAGTGCAGGGCCAGGAAGAGGAGGCACATGCCCAGAAGCTAATCGACTTCCAGAAGTCGCAGCGGGCCTACATCGAATTTGCGAACCTGGCGGCGGAGGCGCCCGCGGCACACCATCCGCGGGACCTGATGGGTTCGGCGCTGGCCTACGAGGAAGCCCTGCAGTCCTTTATCCATGCACAGGCCCGCCAGGCCGACGAAATTCCACTGGAACCCTACCGGGAACTACTGGACTGGTTCATTGCCGAACAGGTCGAGGAAGTGGAGCAGTGCAAGCGGATTCTGGCAGATATCCGCCGGCTCGGCGAGGACTTCACCGGGCTGCTGATCCTGGACCGCGAATTGGGGCAACGGGCGGCATAGCGAGCAACCGGAACCGTCAGCCCTCGGCTCCGGCGCATTGATGCCTCTGTCGGAACCCGCCGGTGGAGTGGCCGCCAGAGGGCAAGGCCGTCGTGCCACCGGAACCGGATCAGCCGCGGTTGGCCTCATAGACGGGGAACACACCGACCGGCCTCACGCTGACGGTCTGCCCCGGCAGGAACGGTTGAATGGCGTCCCGGCGCGCCAGCAGCTCCTCGCCGCTCTGCAGATGGATGTTCAAAACCTGGTCGTGGCCGTAGTACTCCACATCCAATACACGCGCCATGACGGAAGCCTGGTCCTCCGGATAGGACACCTGGATCGACTCGGGTCGCAGCATCACCTGCACGGGCCCGGTGCGTGCTTTCTGAACAGGGAGTCGCCCCAGCACGCTGTCGACGACCAGCGATCCGTCCGCCGTGCCCGGCAGCAGATTGACGTCGCCGATGAAACGGGCCACATTCTCGTTGCGGGGCGACCAGTACAACTCCCGCGGCGTACCCACCTGCTGCACCTCCCCGTCCAGAATCAGAGCCAGTCGATCGCACATCGACAGGGCCTCGTCCTGATCGTGTGTCACCAGAATCGTGGTGACTCCCGTGGCCTGCAAAATGCGCCGTACCTCCCGCCGCAGGTCCTTGCGCAAGGACGCGTCGAGACTGGAGAACGGCTCGTCCAGCAGCAGTAGGTGAGGATTGGGGGCCAAGGACCGAGCCAGTGCGGTGCGCTGCTGTTCACCGCCGGAGAGTTCGGCGGGCCGACGATCGGCCAAGTGGGTCAGCCGGGTCAGTTCCATCATGTCGCGGGCGCGGCTCGCCGAGTTAGCGCTCCTGCTGTCCAGCCCGAAGCGGATGTTGCCTTCCACCGTCAAATGGGGAAACAGGGCGTAGTCCTGAAACACCATCCCGACGTTGCGCTGCTCCGCCGGCACATAGACCCCGGGACCGTCCAGGAGGCGGCCGGCCACGGCAATCGATCCGGATTCCGGCGGCGACAGGCCGGCCACCATGCGCAGGGTCGTGGTCTTGCCGCAACCGGAAGGACCCAGCAAGGCCATGACTTCCCCTTCCACCACGTCGAATTCCCCAATCCGGACCAGACTGGAGCCGTCAAATCCCTTGCGCACCTGCCTGATCGACAGGAATCCCGCGAACGGAGAAACGTCGGCTCCCGAACCAACAGCCCGGTCGGATGGGTCGCCGCTCACAACTCCTCTCCGGAGAAAATGGCCGCGATGCCGAGGGCGGACACCAAGAGCAGAATCAGGGTCGGTGCCGCGGCCCGCGCGTAGAAGGCTTCCTCAGTGGCGGACCAGATGCGGGTGGCCAGGGTGTTGAAGCCGGTCGGCCCCAGGAGCAGGGTGACGGGCAGTTCCTTCATGGTGGACAGGAATACCAGGGCGCCGCCGGTCAGCAGTCCCCCGCGTGCCACCGGTGCGGTCACGCGCCAGAGCACCCGGATTTCGGAGAAGCCAAGCAGGCGTCCGGCCTCCTCCATGCGGGGATTGATTCGGGACAGCTGCGTGCGCAGCGGCCCCACCGCCAGGGACGCGTAGCGGACCATGTAGCCCAAGAGCAACAGGTACACGGTCTGGTACACCCAGGGAGCATGGCGGGCCCCAAAGAAGACCAGGCTCAGGGCCACCGCAATGCCCGGCATGCCAAAGCCGATGTAGGCTGCCCGCGCCGGCAGGCGGGCACTCAGCTTCCGGTAGCGTTCCGCCAGATAGGCGGTAGGCACGGCAAACACCAGCACGGCCGTGACCGCGGCCAGGAGACTCACCAGCAGGCTGTTGCCCATGGCCTGCCAGACCGGCTGCAGGGTCGCGCCGGCCGCCAGGCCTTTCACGAGCCAAATCAGCGACACGATGATCGGGTTGCCCATGCCCATGAAGACTGTTCCACCCAGCAGCAGCCAAGCCGCGTACTTCCACCGTCCCAACCGGACGGTGGTTACGGTCCGGCCTGTTCCGGCATGGGTGCGGGCAATGCGGGCCCGACCTCTCAGGACGAATTCCAACCCCATCAGCACCATGGTGAAAATCACGAGCACGAGCATAAGCAGAGCGGCGGCGCTGGCATCCAGGCTGGACTGCCAGTAGAGATAGATGGCACTGGTGAAGGTTGTGTAGCGCAGCAGGGCGACGGCCCCGAAGTCGCTCAGGACATAGAGACTCACCAGCACGGAGCCGGCCGCCAGTGCAGGCCTCAGCACGGGCAGCAGAAGGGTCCCGAGCGTCTTCCAGCCGCTCTGGCCCAACGTGCGTGCGGCATCCAGCCAGGACTGGTCCAACGACATCATGGCGGAGCGCAGGCCGAGAAACAGATATGGATAGGTGAACAGCGTAATCGCGATCAGGGCTCCCGGATAGCCGTAGAGCGAGGGCAGGCGCTCAATGCCCAGTGGCTCCAGCCACTGCTGCAGCAGGCCGCGCGGACCGTACATGGCAATCAGCACGTAGGCGCCAATGTAACTGGGCACCACAAGGGGGGTCGCCACCAGAACCGTCCAAAGCTTGCGACCGGGCAGATCGCTGAAGACCACGAGCCAGGCCAAGGGCAGGGACAGCAGCCACACGCTGGCATTGACGCCGATTACCAACAGCAGGCTGCGCCCCAGGATGCGGAGCGTCGACGGCGACCACAGATCGCGCCAGACATGGGGTTCGACACCCGTGGCCCGGAACACCAGGTAGCCCAGGGGCAGAAGCAGCAGGCTGGCCACAAGCACCGAAGGCAACACCAAGCCGGCCGGCAGCCGGGCCTGGCCGGAGCGGCTCTGTGGCCGCAGCCACATGGGAACGAAAAGGAGTTTGCTCATGTCCGGCATCCCATCGGGAGCCAAGGCCGGCCGAGCCGGCCTGCGACAGGGTCCCGAGCCGCCAAGACTTGGCGGCTCGGGACCCTCACGTTTCTTCAATAACTATAGGTTGGCAAGTGCCGCAAACGACAAAACAGTGCAGGTGTCGCCGCCTGCGGCGGACCGGGGATCAGGCTACTCGAGTGCGCCTACCGCGCGGAGCAGCGCCAGAGTCCCTTCAAGGTCCTCCAAGTCGCTTAGGTCGATTTCCGGCAGGGCAACCATATCCAGCGGAACTGCCCCGGAAGGCAGTTCCACTTGGCCGTCGGCCACCGGGTACTCGTGCGTGGTTGACAAGAAATAGTCCTGCGCCTCCTGCGACAGCAGATAGCGCACAAACGCCTCGGCCGCCTCACAGTTGCTGCAGGAATCAACAATACCGGCTCCGGCCACGTTCACCATGGAGCCCGGACCGGACTCGGCAAAGTGGTAGTTGGCGGCCTTGAACTCCGGGTCCTCGGCCAGGAACCGCAACAGGTAGTAGTGGTTGACCAGGCCGACGGAGATTTCCCCCGCTCCGGTCGCCGCCACGATGGGCGTGTTCTTGGGATAGACCTGCACATCGTTGGCAATCATGCCTTCCAGCCAGGCCTTGGCCTCCTCTTCACCCTCGAGCACGCGCAAGGCGGTCACGAAGGCCTGGAAGCTGCCGTTGGTGGGTGCCCAGCCCACGCGGCCCCGCCATTGTTCGTTGGTTAAGTCATGGATGTTGGCCGGCAGATCTTCGACGGTCAGCTCATCGGTGTTGTACACCAGCACGCGTGCACGCAGACTGGTACCAATCCAACTGCCGTCTGCGGCCACCCAGGCGGGATCCACCAGGGACTGCACATCCTCGGGTAGAGCCTGCAGGCGTCCGGCCTTGGCCAGCGCACCCAGTGCACCGGCGTCCTGGCCGTAGAAGACGTCGGCCGGAGAGTTCGACCCCTCCTCCAGAATGGTGGCCGCCATGGCGGAAGTGCCGCCGTAGCGGACTTCCACCTTGATGCCCGTCTCGGCCGCGAACGACTCGATGACCGGGGCCACAAGGTTTTCGTTCCGTCCCGAATAGACAACCAGGACCTGGCTCTCGGGTGCAGGTGCCGCGGTCTCGGAAACGGGCATGGTGCAGGCCGCCAAGCCTGCCATCAGGAACAAGAAAAAGCCGCACAGCAGGCGGCTTGCAACGGTTCCCCGGAGGGAACCACACAGGGTTTGTGAAAGGTAACCGTTCATTGTGATGGAATTGAAACAGATGGTTTCTTTGTAGGGTTGTTGTTTTTGGACGGGTCCACTGCACGACCCGTGCGGGATGTATAACGCAGGGACTGTCGGGAGTCAACACAGGGATTCGCACCTGTTCCCGGCATTGGCAAATTCCGGGCCGCCGGGTACGGACAGACGAGGGGCCGGAGGTCGTCCGTGGATTGAATTCAGGGAAACCACACCACTTCGGCCGGAGGTCCCTGCTCCATCGGACCAAACGGTGAAGGCAACGCTTCCGAGCGGCCGTAAGACCGGTCGGTCCGGTGTGGAAGTCCAAGGACCGCCGGCAGACCCGACTACAATCCATGGACCGCTCACGATTCCGTTGAACTTCCACCAAGTGCCGGCCACAAGCCATGACCGAGCCCAACTTCCAATCCAGGGTTGACACGGGCCGTGAGCGTACCGCCTCCGCACCCATGCTGATGCCCGGCATCTCGGTGTACGCGGATCTGCGCAGGGAGAACTACGCCTACGTCGACAAGACCCGCGAACTGAAGTACCTGCTGGACAGCGGCAAGTATCTGTTCCTGGCGCGGCCGCGGCGCTTCGGCAAGACCCTGACACTCTCGACCATCGAGTGCATGTATCAGGGCGACTGGCCGGAGGTCCGGGATCCGTTCGTGGAGATGTCCCACTTCACCCCCAAGGTGCCGGATGAGCTCCTGTTCGCTGGTACTTCGTGGGAAGAATCGGGGGCAACCTCACTCAAGAGACCGGTCATTCGGTTGGACCTGAGCGCGGTCACCGGCAACGATGTGAAGGAGATTAAACAGTCCCTGACGTGGCATGTCGCGCAACAGGCCCTGGTCTGGTACTGCAGAGGCCTCGATCCTGGAATTGAGTTGAAGTACCTGAGGGATGCAGCAACCTATCCGCGGCTTCCGCAAGACATGCTGAAGCAGATGATTAGTACCTTGAGGAAGCAGCGCGGCAACCCGGTTGTACTGGTGGACGAGTACGACACGCCGCTGCTGAAGCTGTTGGGACGCAGTCCGGCCAAGGTTGATCCCTTCTTCGAACTGTTCCGGGATTTTTTTCGGGTTTTGAAGGTTTGCGAATCCGAACTGCACAAGGTTCTCATCACAGGCATCACGCGCCGGGCGTACGGAGAGATGTTCTCGGCCCTCAACAACCTGCTGGACTGTACTTGGAAAGAGGAGTTCGGTGCCGTCTGCGGCTTCACCGAGAACGATCTGGACCAACCCCCGTTGGCGGACTGTATCGAAGCGGCGGCGATGGGGCTGGACCTGTCGATCAATGAACTTCGGGAAACTTTGCGGGCAAACTACAACGGCTATCGGTTCGACCCGGATGGCGTTGGACCGGCCGTCTACAACCCCTGGTCGCTGTGCAACGCGTTAACCGACCTGATGACTCCGCAAGGGCAAGCCCGCATCCAACGCCGGGGTTTTCCGGCCCACTGGTCGGATTCCGGGGTGTCCAAGGTCTTGGTGGACGCGCTGTGCCGACAGCCGGCCGAAGTGAACTCGATGCCATTCGATGACCTCGACGAGTTGGACGGCGACTTCTACAGCAACAAATCCAACAGCCTCAAGTCGCTGATGCTGCAGGGAGGCTATCTGACCCACCATCCCGAGCGGAACGGCCAACCGGCACGCCTGGGATGGCCCAATCGCGAAGTCGCGCGGACGGTGTTGCGGGATCTGGCGCGGGCCCACACCGGGGAGAAGCTGCCGGGCATCGAACGCTTACGGAACTGCTTGGAGACCGGCGACCACGCAGAATTGCCCAACATCCTACTGAACTGCCTGTACGCCTTCCCGTACAACATCATGGAGGACGAATACGCCTACCATGCCGCGCTGCACGGCATCTTCCTAGGCATGAACGCGACGCCCCGCTCGGAGCGGCGGGAACTGTCGGGGCGATACGACTTGGCGACCATCTACAAGGGACGGGCCTGCGTCTTCGAGCTGAAGTACAACGGAAGCCTCAAGGAGGCACAAGTACAGGCTGACCGCAGGCAGTATGGACGCAGCCTGCTGGTGGAGCTGGAACGGGCACGAGACGCAACCTGCATCGCCCTCAACATCACCAAGACGTACGATGGGGAGATCGGAATTGAGGGTTCGCAGCGCCCCGTGCACGATGTCGGCGGGGAATGGATCCTGCTGCACTCCGACGGACGCTGAAGCCTCCTCTCGGTTCCCAACCGGAGGCCAGACTGGCCCTGAGCAACCGGAAAGTCGGGTCAAGAGAGCGGATCGGTGCTTGACGGAGTCCCGCGCGACACCTACCGACTGCCGGTGTGGAGACTGGATTTCGAGAGAATCATCAGGGCCCGCCACCGGGGGACCAGGCCAAGGGTCAGGACCCCACATATCGGTGCCCTTCTGGCCAAGGCGAGGCTGACGTTGGTCCAGGCACTGTACGAGGCTAACAGCAACAAGGTGACGGCCACTCCCCGACTGATCGACCGTATTGAACCGGAGACACCATCGTCACCACCTTGGCATGTCCATGTTTGGGACCGCCAATATCCGCAACCTCATGAGCGCCGCGCCCCGGACCCGGTTGGGCATCGCCAGCGACATCATCAACATGGTGCGCACCATAAGCACTTTGCTGGGAACCCTTGCGACCGGGACCAGCCTAACCCTGCGCCTCCAGTACCACCACGGGTCCCGCGTTGATCCCAGCCTGGTCCCACCCGCCGACTTTGTGCAGTCGATGCAGGATCTGTTTTTTGTTTGCGGGGATCATGCTCGTGGTCCTGATCTACACCTGACTGGGACGGAAGGCCATAGGTCGGAAGCGGAAATCCAACCGGAAGCCTAGAGCTGCAGCGGGACAGTGCGCGCAAGCAGGACGCCCGTAATTTGCCAACAGGAAACAGGGCAACCTGTGGGCGCGCATATCAAGGGCTGTGTGGTGCCTGACTGTGTCCTGCTTCCGCCTGCAGCCCCCATGCCAATGCAATGCCCGTCATCTACGGGATTTGCAGGCGGTGTGAAGTATGAGGATGCGGCGTGGGTGGCCAGCCTGCAACGCCTGCTGCACCGCGCCCGGTAAGTCGCGGCCCAGGCCCAGGCGAACCGGAACTGGTCGCTGTTCATCCCAGTCACAGCCTGTTCCAATTGGCCGGGTCGCTGTTCAGGGGGATGCCCCTGCGGTTGCTAGACTTGGCACCACACCAACCGGCCCCGTCAACGGCCACTCCCCTCCAACTTCCAACCTGTTCGCGGGCTGATGCCGGTTCGCAGAATCCCATGCCGGAAATTTTCGACAATCTAACCTCGCATTTGGGGCCGGCCCTGCGCCGGACGCTGGATGGCTCCACCGGCCTGGATGCCTGTGTCGGCTACTTCAACTTCCGCGGCTGGAACGAGATCGCCGAGGCTGTGGACAACCTTCCGTTCGAACCGGGAACCGATCCCGCCATGCGGCTGCTGATCGGCATGAGTACCGGCGAACACGGTTCCCTGCGGGCCGCACTAGGCGACGGTCGGTTCAAGCGCAATACCAATGAGGAGGCCGAATCCCTTCGCCAACGAACGTTGCATTCCCTGCGCGAGCAGTTGTCGTTCCGTGTGCCCAGCACCAAAGACGAGGAGACGCTCCGCACATTCCGGGCACAGCTGGAAGAACGGCGAGTCCGGGTCAAGATGCATCTGGCCTTCAACCTGCATGCCAAGCTGTACCTGTGCCACCTGAAGGATCAGACGGCCACGGACTGTCGGGCGTTTCTGGGTTCATCAAACCTGACGTTCGCCGGCTTGCAGCGTCAGGGCGAGCTCAACATTGATGCCGTGGACAGGGATGCCGCGGGCAAGCTGAAGTCCTGGTTCAACGATCGCTGGAACGACCGGCTGAGCATCGATGCCAACGACCTGCTCATTAACATCATTGACGAAAGCTGGGCCTCCGAACGTCCGTTGTCGCCCTATCTGCTCCACCTCAAGCTGGCGCACCATTTCTCGCGCGATGCCCGCGAGGGCTTGATTGAATACGACGTGCCCGAAGCCATTCGCGCCAGACTGCTCGAGTTCCAGACCGCGGCCGTCCGCATCACCGCCAAGCGCATCCAGGTTCAGGGCGGAGCCATGATCGCGGACGTGGTGGGCCTGGGCAAAACGATGATGGCGACGGGCGTGGCCTTGACGCTCCAGGAACGCCACGGCTACGAAACGCTGGTGATCGCGCCCCGAAACCTCGTCGACATGTGGGAGGAGTACCGCGCCGAGTACCGCTGGCACGGTCGGGTGGTCAGCAGAACGATGGTGCACAAGGAACTTCCCGAACTGCGTCGGTACAGATTCGTGATCATTGACGAATCCCACCACCTGCGCACCCGCACCCGACGCGACTACCAAGCCATTCGGGACTATGTGTCGAAGAACGAGCCCAAGGTGCTTCTGTTGACCGCCACGCCCTTCAACCGGTCCATGGACGATGTGGCAAACCAGTTGGGCCTGTTTCTGTCCGACGACACTCCGCTCCCCCTGCGCCCCGAAGCGGAACTGAGGAAACAGGGGGAGTACGAGTTCAGGACCCGGTACCAGCTGGACAGCCTAAACTCCCTCTCCGCGATGCGACGCAGCGAGGAAGTGCAGGACTGGCAGAAACTGTTGTCGCTATTCGTGATCCGCCGCACGCGCGGCTTCATCGAGGAAAACTACGCCGCGCGGGACGAACAAGGGCGCTCCTACCTGGACCTGGGCGACGGCAATGGCAGGTTCCATCTGCCGCGCCGCATGCCGCGCAGCTGGGTGTGGGAGGCAGAAACCGAAGATCCGGCAGTGGAACTGGAGAGCGACACGGTCCTTGACCTGTTGAACTCGCTGTCGCTGCCTCGCCATCGGCTGCAGGAGTTCATTAATCCGGGCATGGCACCGACCCCTGCCGAGGAAGAGGTTCTGCAGGGGTGGTCCGAAAGCGGACACGGCAATCTGACCGGGATCACCCGATCGATGCTCTACAAGCGGCTGTCCTCCGGCGGATACGCCTTTGTCCTCTCCCTCCGCCGACATCTGCTGAACAACCACATCCACCTGCACGGATTGGAGCATAACGATGTGATTCCCGTCGGAACGTTTGACCTGCCGGAAGGGGACGAAGCCGGGGACGGCGGGGATTGGCTCGACCAAGGCGGCCTGGAACCTTCGTTGCCGGCTCCCAACTGGAATGCCTTGGCAGGGACAACCCTGGCGGGACTCAAAGACGACACCCCCTCCAGCACAACCCTCCTGCGTGCCCGGTTGTTCAACGGGGAGTTGCAGGAGCGGCTGCGGGAGGACAACGCCATCCTGCACGAGGTCCTGCAACGGGTGCCGACATGGGATGCCGCGAAGGACAGCAAGTTGAGGGGGTTACACCGGTTGATCAAAGAGAAGCACGGCCAGGAGAAGGTCTTGGTCTTCTCCGAGTTCAGCGACACCGCCAGATACCTGTACAGGGAACTGAAGAACCGGCAAATCCAGGGCGGGATTGGGCTGATTACCGGCTCCCACGTCGAAGCGGACAACGCATCAAGTGGTTCAGTGGTCTCCGTGGTGCGTTCCTTCAGCCCCAAGACGGCCGGTGCTCCGGGGGTCTCGACGAAGACGGCGCAGGAACTGCGGGTCATAGTGGCAACCGATGTGCTGTCCGAGGGTCTCAACCTGCAGGACTGCTCGATTGTGGTGAACTTCGACCTGCCATGGGCCATCATCAAGCTGATTCAGCGGGCCGGCCGGGTGGACCGTATTGGTCAGGAAGCAGAGGCAGTCACCGTCTACAGCGGCTGTCCCACGGCGGGTGTCGAGGCGGTCATTGACCTGCGGGGGCGCATTCGCCGCCGCCTGGCCGAGTCGGCCGAGGTGTTCGGTTCGGACGAGAAGTTTTTCGGCGACAAGGAAGAGGAACACCAAGTCCGAAGCTTTTTCGACGAAACGTTGCCTCTGCAGGGGCTTGACGACGAGGAAGTGGACTACACCTCCAAGGCCTATGAGATTTGGCGCGAGGCCGAGCAACGGCATCCCGATTTGGCCCGGCGTGCCGCACACCTGCCGTTGCAGGCCCACGCGACCCGAACCCGGTACGGTCCCGAAAAAGGGATCCTGGCCTGCACCACTTCCAGTTCCCAGGTGGACCAGGTGTTCTTTCAGTCAACCGGAGGTGAAATGCGAGCCGTCACGCCGCTGGATGCCCTGACACTTTCGGCATGCGCTCCGGACACGCCGGGACTGCCCCGTCAGGAAGGGCACTTCGACATCGTGGCAGGGATTACCAAGGTTGCACAGCGGCAGGCGTCTGTTCACACAGCGGGAAGCCTGGCCGGAATCCGCAAGCGTGCCTACGACCGTTTACGGGCTTTGACGGACCGAAACCAAAACACTCTGTTTGCTCCAACTGCCGACGACCTGGCAGCGGTGAACGCCCTGTACGCCCATCCCCTGTCCGAACTGGCCAACCAGACACTGGCGCGGCTTCTGCGGGGTGGCGCGGGCAGCGACGAAGAGATCTTGAGGACGGTGACGGAACTGCACCAGGCCGGCCGCCTGGTAGTCCATAGGACTTCCGACGACGACCGCACCGACCTGCTCTGTTCCTTGGGACTTGTATGAGAGAAGGAGTACAGCGCCATGCCGCGCATTCGTGATCTTCTGAACCGGCAGGACTTTGAGACGCTGTTTCTTGAGGAGTTGGGCTGGGACCGGGTTTCGGCTCCCGAGGGCATGGCGGTCCGGGATGAAGCGCTTGGCGGCAATCGGTCTTAACCGATTGCCGCCAAGCGCGATGTTTATGTTTGGCACTGCGCTTGCAAACCCAACTCGCGCGTTCGCCAACGGTTGGACCGGGAAGCAGCCAGACGCTCGGCCGAGCGTCTTCTGATTTTCGCGGATGAAGACGAGCACCTGTGGCTGTGGCCCGAAAAGCGTCCTTCGGGCGGCACCCGACATGTAGTCCACACCTATCGTCCAGGCAAACCAAGCCCGGCGTTGGAGCAGAGGATCCAGCGTGTTGCGTTCGAATTCAAGGAGGAAGCCAATCTCACAACGCTGGCCGTGCGCGAGAGGGTGCGCACAGCCTTCAACGCGGAGAAGATCACCAACCGTTTCTACAAGGATGTCACCAGGCAACGGCAGCAACTGGCATCTTCCATCAGGGGTCTCGCGGATGAGAAGGATCGGGAACTCTATGCCTCCATCCTACTCGACCGGCTGATCTTCCTCTACTTCATCCAGCAGAAGGGCTTCCTAGATGATGACCGCGAGTACCTCTCGCACCGGCTCCAAATTGTTCGGGAGTGGAAGGGTCCCGACCAGTTCTTCGGGTTCTACCGCGATTTCCTGGTACCCCTCTTTCACCAAGCTCTGGGTTCATCAACACCGAAGTACCCCGATGCCAAGACCAGGGAAGTCATTGGCGATGTTCCATACATCAACGGGGGCCTGTTCCTGGAGATTTCACTTGAACGGAATCACACCATCAATGTCCCCGATGAGGCATTTGAGGAAGTACTGCGGACATTCGACCAATACCGGTGGCATCTGGATGAACGACCAACGGGGCAGCCCAACGAGATCAATCCGGAAGTCCTTGGCTACATTCTTGAGCAGTACATCAACCAAAAGGAGATGGGGGCCTACTACACGGCGGACGACATCACGGGCTACATGTGCGGTGTCACGATTGCCGGGCAATTCCTGGACCAGATGAACGATGCTTCGATCTGGGTAATGCTGAGCCAGGATCCGGAGAGATACATCCATGACGCGATGCAGTACGGAGCACACGACCGCGACAGGTTCCCGACGACCCTGAAACCCGCCGACTGGATTGACCCCGAATGGGAGGTAGAAGCACCTTCCGAAGTAGGCTTGCCCACGGAAAAGCTCCGCGAGGCGGCGCACCGGGTGTTGGCATTCCGGGACATCAAACGACGAATCAAGTCCGGGGCGATAAGCGATGTTGATGCGGCGATCACCGCCAACCTGAACCTGGTCCAGCTGGCGTTGGACTGGTTGTCCAGGCAGTCGTCACCCACGACGCTGCTGACCGCCTGGCAAACCCTTGCCACCCTGAAGATGCTCGACCCAACCTGCGGCTCCGGAGCCTTCCTGCTGGCGGCAATGAAAGTGCTGGAGGAACTGTACGAGGCGGCACTCGAGGGGATCAGACATCATGTCGCAGTCAGCAGCAATCCTGATCCATACCTCGCGGCCATCGTTTCCAACTCCGAAGGCAACTCGGCCTACTTCCTGCGAAAATCCATCGCGCTGCACAACCTCTACGGCGTGGATATTCTGGAGGAGGCGGTGGAGATCGCGCGCCTGCGCCTGTTCCTGGCCTTGGTGGCAACGGTCGACCAGAAGGAACGCCTTGAACCACTGCCCGACCTGGACATGAACATCCGGTGCGGCAACATCTTGGTGGGTTGTGTCTCGACCAAAGACTTGCAAAGGGCCCATGACGGCAACTGGATTGTCGCCGAAACCATCGTGGCAATCAAAGAGCAAGCAGTGAACTTGCGAGACATCTATCGCCGGTTCCAAGACGCGCAGCGTGCCGAACACCAGGCTGATGTCCTCGAATGGAAAGGAAAGCTTCAGACAGAAACCGACTCGCTCAGGGACCAACTCGACCGTCTGTACTCCCGGTCGGACAGCCAGCCATCTGGATGGGACTTCGCCGAATGGCGCAGAACTCACCAGCCATTCCACTGGATTGCCGAGTTCCCGGAAGCTGTGTTGGAAGGGGGATTTGGTGTTGTAGTGGGCAACCCGCCGTTTGTAAGAAAACAGAAGGTTCAGTACTCGTTCAACGGCTTTGCTTCCGATAGTGCCCCGGATATCTACGCACCATGCCTCGAACACTCGGCTCAGATAGTGGTAGATGGCGGAAGGTTGGCAATGATCGCACCGATCTCGCTGGTCAGGGGACTGCAGTTTAAGGTTCTTCGAGAGACACTCGAACTGGTACTGCCAATTCGTTGGTTTTCTGTTTACGATTTGATCCCTGGAAACTTATTCAAAGCTAAGGTACGTCCCACATTACTTATTGGTCATGCTGCGGGATCGCACACTCCGCAGGTTTCGAGCAGCAACCTTCGGAGATGGAGAGTCGAGTATCGGGAACACCTGTTCGAGACGGTCATGTACTCGGAGAGTTACTCAGATCGGAAGCTGCAATCTGCGTGGCCGATGATTGGTGATCCTACTGCCAGCGAATTACTGAAAAAGTTGTCTGTGTCCGGCAAGTCGATCGGCAGCTGGGTGAGGAAACACGGAAAGTTCAGGGTAGGGAGGAAGACGGTGATGAATCTCCGATTCATCACCGTCTTCCTTCGAGAACCGCCCTGTTGGGAAATGGTTGATGGCAGTCCGGGCCAGCGAGTCCCGCAAACCAAAGTTCATTGGATGGGATTCGATGAGGAACTACACCAACATGCTGCTTTCTTGATCGGTGCGGGTCGCCTCGGCCACTGGCTGTGGACCACCATCGGAGACGCTTTTGACGTTACCAGCGGAATGGTGGAGTGGTTTCCCTGCGATCTCGATCGGCTCAGGCCCGTCGCGGACGAAGTGATTTGTCTGGGCCATGAGTTATCGGACTGGATGCTGGATGCGCCCATGGTAGACCGGAACAAGAAATTTGTTGGCGGATACAACCTCGGTGTCTGCAGGGATTTGACGGACGAAGCGGACCAGCTCATCATGGAACATCTGGGTGTGGGAGACTACTGGCCCACGGTTCTAGCCCTTGATAACCGGATCGTGAAATCTCGTGGTCGAGGCGTCAAGACACTGTACCACTGGGTCAAGGAATGGATACCAACCTACGGGCCTTGGGATCCCTCAATGCCTGAGTGACAGCTTGGGTTCCTGACACGGGTACTCCAGCAACGGTCGCCTGTGCGATAGACCAGGCTCTCGATCCGGACACCAAACCCGTGGATCTTGGTCAAGCGCGGTATGTGTCGCAGTCCCGAGCCGCGGGGCACGGCTTGGTCGCGCCATAGGTCCCACAGGTGCCGCACCGCAGTGGCACCGACCTGACCAAGGAGACCGGTGGAGTCGGCTGGGAACCTCCGGGACGGCTCTTGGATACGCTCTTCTCCCGCGTCTGGCACCATCTGGCATTCCAGATGGCCGGGACCTGTCGCGTCCGGGTACAATGCCTCTCACCACGTGAGAGACGATCGATGGCTATTTCCGAAGCTTGGTCCCTACAAGCTGAACCGCGGGAGGCAATGACCTCCCGTTCCGTGGATCTGTCCCAGCCAATCCCTTCCTGGAACACGCCGGAATACCCCGCCGAATGGCCCAGGGACGACGAGATGTCAACGATCCCCCGACACGGCTTCATCCTCCATTATCTGCTGGCTGCCCTGTCCTTCCTTCTCCGACAACGCGGACGGCCCTTCGGCGTTCATCAGGACATCGGCCTGCACTTTATCGATGCCGACGGTTTCGTACAGAAGTGCGATCCGGACCTGATCGTTATGCCGTTTCCCAACACCGGGCGCGGCTCCCTGCGCCGCCGGGACATGCCCTGTCCGCCCGACTGCGTGTTCGAGGTCGCATCCCCATCCACGGTGCAACGGGATCTGGGGATCAAGAAGGATTGGTACGCCTGGATGGGAGTCCGGGAGTACTGGATCCTGGATCCGGTGGATTCCGGAATCCCCGGGGACCCTGCGTTGTTCAAGTCCGGCATTCTGTTGCCGGACGGCCCCCTCATGGGTTGGGAACTTGTGCAGGACCGTTACGAACCGCTCGAGTCGTTGTGGGATGAGCAGGCACGCTCTTGGACCGCCCATTCGCCGGTCTTGGACTGCGGGATCCTCTTCTCTCAGACACTACACCAACAGCACATGGACGGAGGCTATCGGATCGTCGACTTGCAAACGGGGGTACAACTACCCAGCACACTGGAGGTGCACGACCAACTGGAGGAGCGGCAGGCCCAACTGGAGGAGAAGGATTCCGAAATCCTGGGCATGGTGGCCACTGTGACGAGAATCCGCTACGGCGACTTCGTTGCCGACGAACTGATGGTGATGATGCAACGGTCCGACATACCCGTCCCGGGCGCGGACACCGTGCAGGCATGGATGACTGCCCCAACAGCCGAGCGGTTCCTGGAGTTGGCGCGTCGGTATTTCGGATTGCAGGGAACAAACGGATAGCAGTACCGCAGCCTTTGCGCGGTTGTGCGGCAAGACCGACACATTCCCAAGGCAATCGGTCTTGAGCCAGTGATGTTCCTGATCACCGGCTAGGCACCGAGTATGTGATCTTGGACTGTCGAGGGGTCGGAGGTTCAGTTGCGGGCACCGGCAATATCCATAAGCAGAACCGACCGTCGTGTTTGCAGGTCGAAACCTCAGGTGTCCGTAGGTGGACGCGGCCGCGGAATCCAGAGGCACCCGGCTCAACCACATCGCACCTTTCAGTAGCAGTGGGTGCGGGACAGACAGTATCCTGTTCAAGGTGCACAGGGTGGACCGGCATGACACGCCACCACCGCAACTCCCCACTTGTTTGTCATGTATGCGTGGCCCGGCGAATGTAGAGACGGGTATCGGAGGTGTCCTCCGGCTGTTCATATCCCTTCCAGGCGTAGGGATCGATGCCCGCCACCGGAAAGACCCAGCGCATGTCGGCACGGGACACATAATCCCTGCCCCGGGTTTCCGTCCAGGGCGGCAGGGATTCGCAACTCGGATAGTGATTGACCAGCACGCACCGATAGCTGGTCTCCGTGCGGTTCTTCAGGGACTGGTGCAGCAGGTAGCCGTTGAAGAAGACCACACGCCTCCAACCACCGCGCGGGGCAGGTGCGGGAGGGCCTCCCGCACCTGCCGACGCAGAACCTCCACCTGGGGTACCTGCCACCCCCGACCCGGAACTGAACGCCAGCGAGCACACCTTCCGCAAGGCCAGGCACGAGGCCACCCCCCGGCAACCGCGTCCTGTTATTAAAAGTGGCAGAATCGGATCGTCATCACGAAAGACAAAGACTGTAGGCAATTACTCGCATGCACAACCTTCCCTTCAACCAGACCGGCCACTGGTACCGAGGCAATCTGCATACGCATTCCACCCGATCGGACGGCCAATTGACTCCTGCCGAGGTCTGTGCCTTATACCGGGAGCAGGGCTATGACTTCATCAGCCTTACCGACCACTTCACGGAGAAGTACCGGTTCCCCATCACCGACACGGCACCTTACCGCACCGCCGGGTTTACCACCATCCTAGGCGCGGAGTTGCACGCTCCGGCGACCAGTCTGGGGGATCCGTGGCATATTCTGGCCGTCGGTTTGCCGGGCGACTTTGCACCGCCGGATGCCGAGGAGACCGGACCCCAACTGGCGGAACGGGCCAAAACCGCCGGAGCCTACGTGGCGGCCGCCCATCCTGCGTGGTACGACCTGACCGATCAGGATTTGCTCTCGGTGCCCGCCGCCGGAGCCTTGGAAATCGTCAATACCACCTGCACCGTACACACCGGCAAAGGGGACAGCACCGGCTACATCGACCGGCTGCTGAGCCAAGGTCACTACTATCAGATCATCGCCACCGACGACGCCCATTTCCGCCCGACACGCCCCGACTGGTGTTCCAACTGGGTGATGGTGCGCAGCCCCAGCCCGGATCCCACGGCATTGCTCGCGGCACTGCACGCCGGGCACTTTTACTCCAGCCAGGGTCCGGAGTTCCTTGAGGTCACGCCGCTGACAGGCGGCACCGGACTGGCTGTCCGGACATCCCCGGTCCGAACCATTCACCTCACCGGCCGCGGGGCCTCCAACTCCACCGTTGCCGCCGACAGCGACTTCACCACGGCGGAGTTGGATCTGGAGTCAATCAAGGGACCCTTCGCCCGGCTCACCGCCATCGATCGCCAGGGGCGCCGCGCTTGGACCAATCCAATCCGCCTCTGAGAAGCCGGTCGGCGTGGAGCACCGGTGACACTTCCCACCGGCTCCGGAATGCATTCCGCCTTGTGGGAACAATTCCCGCATAGCCGAGTGCTGAAGACCCCGGTGATTTGTCAGGAGTGGGTGGCCTGGCGAATATAGAGCCGGGTGTCGGAGGTGTCCTCCGGTTGTTCATACCCTTTCCAGGCGTAGGGATCGACACCCGCCACCGGAAAGATCCGGCGCATGTCGGCGCGGGCCACGGGACCGCCTTCCTGGGTTTCCGTCCAAGGCAGCAGGGACTCGCAGCTCAGGTAGTGATTGACCAGCACGCGCCGATAGCTGGTCTCCGTACGGTTCCTCAGGGACTGATGAAGCAGGTACCCGTTGAAGAAGACCACGCCGCCGGCCTTCACTTCCACCGGGATTTGGGGCGACTCGTCGAACCCGTACGCCATGTCGTCATGGGTGTCGAACTCGTCCGGGTCGCCATGCTTTTTGGTGTGGTAGAGATAACCCCGTTGCTGGGATCCCGGCAGCACCCACATGCAGCCGTTGTCCACATGGGCGTCGTCAATCGCGATCCAGGCGCCAATCAGGGAGCGGTCCCGGGTGGGAATGTAGTTCTCGTCCTGATGCCAGGACTGTCCCGGATAACCCGGCGGCTTGATGAAGAACATGGACTGCATGCACTTGACGTTCCCTGACCAGTGGGCCAAGTGCGCCCCTGCGATTTGGCTCAGCACCCCGCAAATCCGGGGATGCCGGGTGAATTTCTCCATCACCGGGCTCACATAGTGCGGCTGGTGAATGGCCAAAATCCGGGAGATCACCTCTTCGTCGCTGAGCCCGGCCGGGACGGGCTGGATGGTTTTGTTGGGATAGCCGCCGCGCGCGACCTTGATGATGTCCTGTTTCAGTTCCTCCAATTCGTCCGGGCTCACCAGGTCCGGTACCACCAGGTAGCCGTTTTCGACATAGAAGGCAACCTGCTGTTCGTCCACCACCTGGGGCACGTCAATGCGCGGGCTCGCATACTGGTCCACTGTCATGGCATGTCTCCTTGGAAAATGGTCTGATGACGTTGGCTGTCCGGGTACCTGTGGCCACACCAACGCCAGTATCGGCTCGTGTGCGCCAGGAAACCCCGAGACACGCGTCCCTCATGCTTTCAATCCCGATTCCACCAATCCCTCGACATAGTACTTGCCCAAGGCGAAGAAAAGAATGGCCAAGGGGATGGACGCAATCGTGTAACCGGAGAACAATGGCCCCAAACCGGCTCCGGCCGTGTCCGCCTGCAGGAGGTAGAGACCCACCGAAATGACCCGCTTGGACTTTGTGCTAATGGCGACGAACGGCCACAGGAAGTCGTTCCAGGCCCCGATGAAATCCAGGACCGCCAGCGTGGCCAGGATGCCTGTAGACATCGGAATCGTAATGTGCCAGATCAGGGCAAAACTGCCGGCCCCGTCGATGCGCGCGGCCTCAAAAATTTCCTCGGGCAAGCCGGCGAAGAACGCCCGCAGCAGAAAGATGCCGAAGATGGAACCGTTGACGATCCGGGGCACGATCAAGGCCCAGTAGGTATCGACCATGCCGAACTGGGTGTAGACCATGTAGGCGGGCACAAAGGAGAGCACCCACGGCACCAGCAACAGGGCAATGATGGCGTAGTAGATGTGTTCCCGAAAGGGAAACCGCATGCGCGCGAAGACGTAGGCGGAGACCGTGGAGAGCACAACCATGCCGGCAAAGCCGACCAGGGCCACGAAGAAGGTGTTCAGGATGTAGCCCCCGATCTGCTCCCAGGCGGCCATGTAATTCAGGATCCGGAGGGGAAAACTGACGGTCCACCGTTCGTGCAGGTACTGCAGGGGGTTCTTGAACGACACCACCACCATCAGGTAGACGGGGATGATGGACAGGAACAACATCGCCGCGATCGCCACATGCACCCCGATCCGGGGACGGCGCCAGGAGCGGGGTCCGGACGCAGGCTGGAGGCGGACTGCCGTGGGTGATTGTTGGGTGTCCCGAGTCATGGCGATGGACATGGCCCCCTACTGGTAGTGGGGCCGCAATGTCTTGTTGATCAGGAAAATCAGGGCCAATCCCAGGATGAACAGCAACAGGCCGATGGCCGACGCGTAGCCGAACTGCCCGGTGTTGAAGGCCCGGGTGTACATCGTCATGCCGGGCACGCTGGTGACGTACCCGGGTCCGCCCCGGGTCAGCACCAGAATGATCTGGAAGCTTTGGGTCGCGCCCAGCATGGCCAGGATGACCAGCAGGCGGACCTGGCCCATGACCAGAGGCAGGTCCATGGAAACCACGCGGCGCAGCCAGGAACATCCGTCCAGCAGGCAGGAATCGAATACGGAAGAGGAGATTTGACTCAGTCCTCCCAGGAAGATCAGGGTTCCGATTGATGCCACCCAGGGGAAGTTGACGGCCATGATGGCGTAAAGGGCGGTCTTGGGGTCCCCCAGCCAATCGCGGGCCAAAATATCAAGGCCGACGGCTTCCAGGAAATCGTTCAAGGGGCCGAGGCCCGGGTCATAGATATGGCTCCAGAGCAGCATGGCCACGATCTGGGGCACGAGCATGGGCAACACCACCAGGAACCGGTAGAACTCCTTGGTGGTGGCCGACCGAATGGCGAAGATGAGCTCGGCCATGACAAACGGCATGCCCACATGGGCGAACAAGGCGTACACCAGGAAACGCGCCACATTGGCGAATTCGCGGCCGGACTCCGGGTATTGAGTCAGGTAGTGGATGAAGTTCTCGAGTCCTACGAACTCGGCTTCGCGGGTTGGCCGCCATTCGAAGAAGGCCCGCGAAAGCCCCAACAGGGGTGGGTAGTAATTGAAGATCAACAGCAACACGACAACCGGAGCCAACAAGGCATACGCCAACCAGGAGCGGCGCACGTTGGCCCAGGTGATGGTGTCCCGGCTGTCGGTTTCGAGCCGCCTACTCTCCTCTGGAGCGGAGAATACGGACTCGGGCAAGTCTGCGCGTGCCATTCAGGGGATAGGGGGCAGGGAATGATCGCCGGTTCGCGGCTCTAGGATTCCGGAGTTGCGAGCGGCACAACCACCAAGTGGCGCTTCCCCACCTCTATCAGCCGGCCGATATTGATGTCCATGGCGTAAATCTTGGCTTCGTCGTGGGGGTCGTACACACTTGCTGGATTGGGTGTGTACACGGTTTGGGCCCGACCCTCTGCATCCGTGATCACCCAATCCGGGATCACCAGGCCGCTGCCGGTGTCGATCCACAGCTGTACCAGGTCGCCGGCGCGCGGCTGACCGTGCTCCGTGACCCGCAGGGTGATGACGGTAGCGCTTTTGCCGTCCGCCACCACCCGGGGCGGATCCAACCAGGATTCGATGGCTACATCGTTCAAACGGGCCTTGGAAATAGCCCAGTCGGATCCCGCGACCACCAGCAGGGCTGCCAGCGATCCCGCGACGATCAGCCGCCAGGGAATCATGGAACCGATCGGCTACGTTGCGGCTTTTACGAATCCTTCAGTTCCTCCAGGGAGGCGGCGTACCGATCGGCACCGTCGCTGGTTTCCTGGTGCTGGCGTTGGAAGAAAGTTTCGTCGTCGATTTGCCCACTGGCCCAGGCCACGAACACCTTGCGCAACTCGTTGAAGTGGGTGTTGTCAAAGTAGAGGGCCTCGCCCCACCACGCGATCTGGTACTGCCACTGGGGTACCTTGAACGAGGCCACCTCGGAGAACAGCGGTCCCAAGGGTGCGTCGACTGTCGCCGGGATGCCGTATTGGTTCTCGTTGACCAGGAACGCGTTGTTTTCGGGTTCCGTGATCCACTGGAGCCAGGCAACCGCCTCGGCCATGGAATCGTTTTGCTCGACCGCGTCCCGGATGATGGCGGTGTCCGGACCGTTGATGGCGGTCACCAGGTCATAGGGAACCTTGCCGTCACCGGGGGTGAAGGTGGGGGGCGTGTTCCCGGCCGGAAAATCGGCATCGGTGACGTACGGGGGCGGAATCATGGCGCGGTCGAAAGTGATCAGCGGATCGTTCATCTGCCGCGAAAACTCCCAGGCACCGGTAGTACGGATACCGATTTCGCCATTGCGCCACATGGAATCGAGGTCCGCCGTAGCCCAGCCGTCGACCCATGTGTCGCTCAGCTGCTTGAATTCCAGCCAGGCGGTCCGATAATCGTCGGTCAGGGGGCCGATGATGCCGTCGCGGAAGGCCGGCAACGCTTCCTCGGCTCCGACGAACAGGTCCCCGTTCGTATCCATGACCGCACATTCGTCCTGCAGCATGGACACAAGCAGCTGCAGGGCGACCGGCCACACGTTGCCGTCCTGGGCTTCGGGAGGCCACGGCGACAAACCACTGCCGGCTTCCTTCAGCGCCTGACAGACCTCCTTTTGCTCGGTCCAGGTCGCGGGTGCATCCATCCCGATTTTGTCGAGCCAATCCTGGTTGTAGGCCAATCCCACTTCCACGCCGGGATAGGGGTGCTGGACTGGCGCACAATAGGTCTTGCCGTCCCCAAACACCAACGACTGCATCAACGTGGGATAGAAGGAATCGTTCCAGGAATCATATTGCGGCGCGAATTGATTCTTCTCGGCCAGATGGTCGTCGATAGGGATGGTCCATCCATTCTGAATGGGGATTTCGTGCAACGGCCTCACCACCTGCGGTGCGTTGCCCGCGGCGATGAGGGGCGTGAACCAGGTGGGCCAAAAGGCATCCCCGGAGACGCCTTCGGGGACCTCGGGGAACGGTACCCACTCAATCTCCACATGGGGGTAATGTTCCTTGAATGCCTCAGCCAGAATGCGGGGGGCATTGGTCACGAACGGGTTTTCGGCGGACCGTTCAGTGTGTTCGGAGGGAGTGTAGCAATTGACCCGAAGCAGTTTCGCCTCGACGGCCATGCCGTCCTCCGCCGCAGCCGGCGCCTCTGCTGCCGGGGCACAGGCTGCCAGGATCGCGAGACTGCCCGCAGCACCGGTCATGGCAAGGAATGTTCGTCTTCCAACGATTTGCTTCATCATGTTCTCCTTTGCCGGGGACCCCAGCTGTAGCTGAGACGCTGCGCAGACACGCCTGTCAACTCCCAAGGCTGCAAGGTGACTTCACGAAACTGCGGCTCAATTTTACCAACAAAAAAAAACCTCAAATTGACCTGCATAGAGCCAGTCGCGCCTTGAGATGCTGCGACCATTGCACCGCCTGGCACCGGCACGGCACGCTGCCGCGGACGGCAATCGACTTTGGGAAACGGGTCTTGACCGTCCACCGCCATCGCGGCCAAGTCTGAGGTCGCACAGTGACCATGGCTGCTACGGACTTGCGTTGTCTTCCTGCCTACACAGCCTTGAACCTGGTCATGGAGGCATAGATCCCGGTCAGTCGCCACATGCGAACACGTGGCCGTCCGGTGAACCTGCAGCCCTGACATCCTTGATCCAGCCCCATCGTCTATCAGGGACCTGCTTGCGTCTCGGGATTCCCGGGTAACTTCCTGTCTCTCCTCTACGGCCCCTGCAGTTCAGGGAAGTAGGTAGTGTAGAAACCTCGAGCCCGGGTCTGAAAGATGTCGGCGCTATGGCATGGGCGCCGATCAGGAAGTCGGACATGATCCTTGTTCTTGGTCCGCCCACTTGCCGGTATCGCGACCAGCGCAGCCCCGCTTCGTACGCGATAGCCGTATCGAGCGGGGAGAGCGGCGCATTGATCTGCCCCAGTGCCCCATCCAATGCGGAGCGGTCGCCAAAGACCGGAACCAAATCCGCATAGACCACGTCACAAACCAGCGTGGCCCCTCTGTCGTAAGTACCGATGAGCCATGCCTGCGATTGAGAGGACGGAGTGTATTGGAAACAAACCCATCAAGCAGGACGTTCCTGTCGACCGAGGTATTCACTCCCGCGAATCTCTGCCATGTATCGGTCAACATCAACCACGCTGTCCAGGATCCCACTGACCCTCTCGACCGCCATGGCGTTCATGCTCGGCACCGGTTCAGGCCCCGGCACTCTCATCTCGTGCAGCTGCCGATAACTGCGCAACTTGTAATCCCGCAATTCCTCCAGTCCATACGCCCGGGCCAGGGCTCGGGCCGAGACATCCGGATCCAGGCTGCGCAGCACAAACCACTGTTCCCGTTCAAGCCACTGCTCCATTTCGACGGTTTCGGCGTGCTCCGCCAGCAATCGATCCCTCTTCTCGATGTTGAAATTCTCGTGATAGATGCCGCGGTCGAGATCCAGGACCGTGCGGGTCACATGCAGGCCCTCCGACTTCTCGTAGAGGATTTCCTCACCCGTAATGTCGTACACAATGCAGTCGCGCGTGAAAGTGGAAGTCAGGATGTAGTAGTGGTGATTCAGGGCGTGGGCCTGTAATGCGCGCCCCGCGGAATAGGCACTGGGCCATACGATCAGATCCGCACCGCCTTCCGCGAGTGCCTGCCACACATCGGGGAAGTTCACGTCAAAGCAAATCGCAATGCCCAGACGGCCGAAGTCGGTCTCCACAACCTGCGGTACAGAGTCAACAACATCGACCGGTGGGTTGGCATCAAATTCCGACCAGTACGGGTAAACCTTATCGTAGACATACACAATATTCCCGCTACGATCCAGCAACACGGCGGAATTCAGGCGAAAATCATCCTGTTGCCGATCAATGGGACAGACGATATAAACGTTGTGTCGTCGGGCCAGTTCCGCCATGATGGAGACCGTAGGGCCCTCCAGGGTTTCCGGCTGATCCCGAGCCTGATCGTTGCAGGTTTCAGGCAGGACTATCAAATCGGCACCCCGCATGCCTTCCTCGTCAACCCGTCTTACGACCCGGGCCCATGGGTCCCGATGGAATCCGAGACTTACCACTCGCGCCTTGCCTGGTTTGTTCATATCCCCGTCCCCTGCGTCGCTTGATCAAGACCCACGGGGATTGTAGAGGATCCTCTACCGCCCACGGTTTGGTCCCTTCTCAAGGCCTGATCCTTTGTGGCGAGCCGGTTTAGGAACCGCGACACCCCGCTTCCTGAGGAGGCGACCCGGGGCACCGGCACGCCGATGGGATCCGCCTGCGGGGACCCTGCAGGTTGGCGACGTCTGAAGGTACCTCCAACAGGGCAACACTTCGTGCAGACATATCTCCGATCTATCCCCGATCGACGTTGCGGCACCCGATATCGCGCAGTGAAAAGCGCCCTATGGGACGCAGGAAACCGGCCCGTCCACAGCGGGTGGATATCCGTACCAATGCACAAGAACCCGCGCTGCTTTTTGGACGTTTGACGGCTCTCGCGAGAAGTGGCACCATGATTCATTACCGTCTGCCCGAAAGGGCAAGGAGATACACCATGAACGGCACTGTACGCTTCTCTCGCAGAAGTTTTTTGCGCGCCGCCGCTACATTGTCCGGCGGGGCACTGTTGGCAGCCTGTACCTTGCCGGATACCGGCACCGGCATGGAGGCCGAAGCAACGGAACCCGTGGTGTTGCAGGCATTGTGGGTCGCTCAGACGGCATTGGTTGAGTATTTCGAAAACTATTCGGCCACGATCTTCAGCCCTCAAAACGACGGCGCGATGGTGGAGTTCACGCTGGCACCCGGCAACGAAATTCCCCAGAAAATGCTGTCGGGCATCGCGGCCGGAGATCCTGCGGATCTGTTCCGGGTCGTGAACGTCGCGGCCTTCACGCAACTGGCAGCCAATGACATCATCCTGGCACTGGACGATTTGATTGACCGGGACGGGTACCAGGACTACATCGACACCTTCATCCCGGGCACGGTGGAAACCTTCAACTTCAATGGCATCCAATACGGCATTCCCTTCGGAGCCCATCCCAGTTCCCAATACCTCTTCTACAACAAGACCGCCTTGAACGACCAGGGCATTGTGCTGGACGACCCCGGCTGGTCCTGGGCCGATTATGTCGAGGTGGCCAAGACGGTCACGGACCCGGACAACGATGTGTTTGGATCCTGGGTGCGGGCCAACTTCGAAGGCTACATGGTCGGCGTCCGCTCCATGGGCGGCGACCTGCTCAACGAGGACGGCACGCAGTCCCAGATCAACTCGGACGAAGCCTGGGAGTTCTGGAACCTGCTGTATGCGCTGATCAACGAACACAAGACGACCGTGCAGCCCACGGACGTGCGGGACTGGAAACCGCCTTTCGCGGAACAGAAAATCATGATGGCCAACGACAACGGCTACCGTGAATCGTTCCTGCGCGAGATGGTTCAGGACTTCGAGTTCGACACCTTCCTGATTCCCAACATGGGCGATGTGCCGCGCGGAGGCCTGGTGGGCGACATCTCCGCCATCTCCGCAGCCTCCAACCATCACGATCTCGCATGGGAATGGGTGAAGGGCACCTTGGCCACGGAAGAGGGCATCAAGCGCGTGCAGAACGCCCGCTTCATTCCCCTGCCCACGGAAGCAGCCCTGCTCCATGAGGACGCCATGGTCAGTCACCAGTACGAGTTCTACGTGCGGCAGTGGATCAATGAACCTCCGCTCCCGGCCCCCACGGCGGGTAATGGGCGCACCAGCGATGTCTTCAGCACGTTGCAACGCGGCATGGAAGCGGCCTGGCTGGCCACCGAACCGCTGACGGACGTCGTCAACAGCGTGGACAAGGAGATTCAGGACATCCTCGACATGCCACCGGCCTAACCGGGGAGGGCTCCCCCGGTCGACGAGAAAGTTCCCCGACTCGGGTACCCCCGGGACCCTGCGGTCCCGGGGGCTGGAGCCGCGCGCATCAACCAGCCTGTCCACGGAGAGTCAACCGACCGACGATCGGGAGCCATGTCCCATCGCACCATGCACGGCGCACCGACACGGGAATCCTTGACCGCCCGCATCTCCCGCCCTTTCCGGCTGGGAGTACTGGGTTGGTACGAAGCCCGGTGGGGGCTGTTCTTCATCTGCCCTTGGATTCTGGGTTTCCTGCTGTTCCAGTTCGGCCCCATGCTGGCCTCCGTCTACTTCTCCTTCACCGACTACAACGTGCTGCGCCCGGCGCGGTGGATCGGTCTGGACAACTACCAATACATGGTCACGACCGATCCCCGGTTCTGGAAAGCCATCCAAGTCACCGTCTACTACGTGGTGCTGCGGGTGCCGCCGACCATCGTGGGGGCCCTGATCTGTGCCATCATCCTCAATCAGTCGATTCGGGGACGGGTGGTCTACCGCACCCTGTTCTTCATTCCTTCCATCACCCCGGGCGTGGCCGCCATTTTGGTGTGGACCTGGGTCCTCAACCCCCACTACGGCCTGTTGAACTACATGCTGGACCAGGTCGGGATTGAGGGACCGTCCTGGCTGGGCGATCCGGATTGGGCCGTGCCATCGCTCGTCATGCTGGGCGTCTGGGGTTCCATTGGGGGGACCAGTGCCATCATCTTCCTGTCGGCCCTGCAGGACATCCCGGAATCGCTGGTCGACGCAGCCCGGGTGGATGGCGCCACCTGGCTCCGCGAGCAACTGCACATCACCATCCCCCTGTTGACCCCCGCCATATTCTTCGTGTTGGTCCTGACCATCATCGGCACGTTCCAGGCCTTCACGGCCGCGTTCGTCAGCACCAATGGCGGGCCTGCCTATGCCACCTACTTCCTGGTGCTGCATCTCTATGAACGCGCGTTTCAGAGCTTCCAGATGGGGTACGCGTCGGCCCTGGCCTGGGTGCTGGTGGCGTTTCTGCTTGTGTTCACCTATCTGCAGATCCAGGGGTCCAACCGCTGGGTGCACTACGGAGGGGATTGAACCTCGATTGCGCAGGCATGTCCGCGTCCCTCCCCGTCGTACGCAGCGCGCTGCGTACCTTCGC
>JAAXGZ010000093.1 GCA_012271135.1 Caldilineales bacterium
CTCTAAATGTGTCCAAACCATAGATTGCACAAACCCTGGTTCAAATTTGCACAAAGCTGAGTGCAATGAGAAGCAGCTTGCGCATGGCGGTGGCAATTGTCACCTTCCCGAGTTGGCTCCGTCGACACAATCGGGTGTGGAAGGCGCGGCCGGTGCTGCAGGACGCACACATGGCGCAGCCCCGGCGGTAACCCAACCGGGACTGCGGCTGGGGAACGGGATGGTCGAGACCGGCCTGCAGGTGGTAGGGAGAGACAATTTGGCTAGCGTGCGCTGCAACGTCTCATTCGCCTGCTACCGCCTAGTCCGGCGGCCGGGATGTCGTTTGCTGGAAGATAACGGACATTGCCCAGTCGATCCGCACGGCATTTCCCGGTGACGGATTGAGGTGCTCGCAGCCCCACAGGTTGCCGAGATTCCTCAAGTAGAATACGGGGCAAGCGGCTCCGCTTCGATACCAAGGAGCATTGATGAACGCGGCTGTTGTGGAACGCGCCCCAAGTGGCAAGGTACAGGAAGCGCTAAGTTCCCGGACGCACCCATCCGTATCGGACTGGGACTGGCGCATACCTCCGTCCAGGGGGGACACTGATCCGATTACGGCACGCCGAGCGCGTCAGTTTCGTACTCGCTGGCGGTTGTCCAATCCTGATGAGTGGCGAGGCCAGTTGCAAGCCCTCTCGCATTTCGACTCGGATTACACCTATGACGAAGGCCACGAGTACACCGAGGACTGGACCTCTGATCCGGACTACCCTTTTGAACATCGCCTCGAATACGACAAGGATAGCTTCCTGGTGCCTCCCCACAGCTGGCATGCTGCGTACCTGACCACCATCCTGCTGGTCTTGCAGGAACTCTTTAGGCGGGGACTCAACCTTACGGTCTCGGAGCCGGAACTCCATTTCGACTCCGAAACCTCCAAGGCACTGCTCCTGCTCACCGATGGCGGGAACCTCAAAACCCAAGTCAATCCCGATGTGGCCGTGTTGCCCGCCCAAGCCGACTATGCGCAGCACCGCGTGCTCCGCACGGATTTGGGGGAAGAGAAACCCATTATGGTAATCGAGGTGGTGTCCCCAACTTCCGTGGAGCGGGATCGCGATGAAAAGTTCCGGTTGTATGCAAGACTTGGAGTAGTCGAATATCTCCTGGTCTACTTGGGGGATTCGGACATTCCCCTAGAGTCGGACTTGCGCTTGGAAATGTTCCGCCTTCAAGACGATGGGTCCTACACCTTGACCGGCGAAGCCTCGGGCGGGCCACCTTACCGTTCCATCCACAGCCAGGTTTGCGGCACCTCTCTGCGCATTGGGCCACCTCGAGACAAGGTGGAGGTACCCCTGTTCCAATGGTACGACTCGGATCAAGGGCGCTGGCGCGACACCTTCAGTGATGAGCGCTTTGAAGGCCGTGCGGAAGGGCAGTTGAAGCTTGCGCTGAAGATGCTGAAGCATTGGTTGCCGGCGGACGCAGACACGGACATGGTTGCCAAGCAGTGGTCCGACACCGAGCTTCCCGAAAACATAGACGACATGATTCTCGCTGTCCAAGCCAACCCCGAACAGTGGCGCACCATTCTTGGCATGGATGACAACGAGGACACGAATGGCCTGTCGGATGGTCCGCCGTAAGGACTGCGGCAGGCACGGGCAGCCCGGATTGCCGCGAAGCAGCTGTCCCACCGCTGTGTTGAAAGTCAAGCGTTGAGGGCCGCCGGCTCCGCTTCCCGTTGCCAAGGGGCTTGGTGCCAGGTCACCGCGTTCAGGATGCGAAGCACGGATTGAGGTGAATGCAATGGCCGGCAAGAGGCTTCAAAGGCCATCCAAGGCCGCAAGGAACGATGTTGCCGCGCAGTCCGACGCGAAGCCGAGACTCCTCGCGGGCGGCAATCCCCAGATTGCGAAGGCTGACGGTGATGCTCCCGTACAGGCTTACATCGCGGCCATGCCGGGCTGGAAAAGCGGTGTCGGGTGCCGGCTCGACGACCTCATCGTGCGGACTGTGCCGAACGTGCGCAAGGCCGTAAGGTGGAACTCGCCTTGGTACGGCATCGAGGGCGAAGGGTGGTTTGTGAGCTACCACGTGTTCACCCGATATGTAAAGGTGACCTTTCTCAAGGGAGCGATGCTGTGTCCCGTTCCGCCCGGTTCCGGGAAGGATCCAGATGCGCGTTGGGCCGATATCTACGAGGGCGGGTTCAATGAGGAGCAGATGGCGACGTGGATTCGGCAGGCGGCCGCCCTGCCCGGCTGGCGCGGGTTCTGACAAGTCGTGTATTGGACCTTCCACCGGAAAGTTCGTCGTACAGCCCCCTGTGGTCCACCTTGAGAGTAAACATCCGCACCTGGAGGCTACTCAGCCACATGCCGCGTCCGGAGGAAGTCCTTCGATCTGTTCATGACCCGCTAATTGTCAGTCAAGTCGTTGGCGGATGCCATCATCCGCCAAGGTGATGGAGCAGTATCCCTCCCGACTACAGACCCAACCACACGCTGCGGGTTACGGCCTCGGGGTTTGCTTGGGAGCAGACTGACGTAGCCCTGTCCATCCGGATCACTGTGTATCGCTTTCATTGCACCGAAAACGCATAGGCCTGTTTGCTTAAGTGCCATGAGCCCGAAGCCACAACCCAACGGGTAATCCATGAACAAGTACTTTCAGCCGATTTCCGGTCTGGAAATGCCCCGGTTCGCGGGCATGTCCACCTTCATGCGGCTGCCGCACGTACCGCCCGGGCATGAGCGTTGGTCTGAACTGGACTTCGGGTATGTAGGAGTTCCTTGGGACGGGGGTACCACCAACCGGCCCGGCGCGCGCCACGGTCCCCGGCAGGTTCGGGACTCCTCAGCCATGATTCGCAGTGTCCATCCCATCAGGCGGCGGTCGCCGTATGCCGATTGCAACTGTGCCGATCTGGGAGACGTGCCCGTCAATCCGGCCGACCTGGATGACTCCCTGAAGCGAGTCGAGGCGTTCTACCGGAAACTGAGCAGGGACGGCATCGTGCCGGTCACGGCAGGGGGCGACCACCTCATAACGCTGCCCATCCTGCGAGGACTTGTGCAAGAGCCCGTGGGCATGATCCAGTTCGACTCGCACACCGATTTGTACAGAAGCTACTTCGGTGGCTATCGGTACACCCACGGCACGCCGTTTCGCAGGGCCGTGGAAGAGGGTCTGCTGGATCCCCGTCGGACGGTTCAGATCGGCCTGCGGGGTTCCATGTACGACACCGAAGACATCGACTTCGGCCGATCCCAAGGGGTCAGGATGGTGATGGTCGAAGAGCTTATGGAGCGCGGTGTGCCGGATGTCATGGAGGAGGCCAGGACGATTGTGGGCGCGGCACCGATCTACATCAGCTTCGATATCGACTTCGTGGATCCAGCCTATGCGCCTGGTACAGGCACGCCGGAGATTGGAGGACCGACCTCTTTTCAAGCCCTGCAGGCGGTTCGGGGACTAACGGGTACAAACATCATTGGCGCCGACATGGTGGAGGTGTCGCCGCCCTTCGATCCGTCTGGAGGCACGGCCCTCATCGGGGCCACAGTGATGTTCGAACTGCTGTGCGTGATGACGGTAGGCAAGGAGCAGCCCTGAGAGCGAGTCAATTGCCATTGAGCGTCGCCTGAGCACCGGATGACGGTCTCAGGATACTGGATACTGGACGTGGCGGATTCAATCCTCACCCGACCACAAGGCGGGGTGCAACTTCTGTGGGACTGTGGTATCAGGGGGCAGTTCCCCAAACCTTATGAGGTTTGGGGTAATTCGCTCTCGGCCGTCAGGCGGCGTTGGCCGCGTTGGCGGACTCGAGTCCGGGTGGAGCCGTCCCCACCGTTGTCCCGCTTCGATCCCGGAGCAGTCGTTTGACCTCTCGGAAGGGCGTGTACAGCGTGATCTCGTCGTCGTACATGCGCGCCAGGATGTTGCGGGCGGCGTTGGTGTCCGCGTCCAACACGACTCCGTCCAGGCCGTAAAACCGATCCCATCGCCGTGTCCCCTGCAGGAGTCCGGTGCGGGAGTCGATTTGCGACGTGTAGGCGGGGTTCACCAACACCAACGCAGTGCCTCTGCGTCGAGATATCGAGATTAGGGTATCGGCCATCATGCCCTTGACCCAGCC
>JAAXGZ010000134.1 GCA_012271135.1 Caldilineales bacterium
ACAATCATCTACAACTGTAATACTAAACCTATCGCATGGACAAATATTAAGGTAGAAGTTCGTTTTGGAGGTCCCGGAAGCCGGCATGCACAGTCGCCAGGAGGGCGCGTTCATGGGGCTGGGTGCGCCGGGGCCTGCCTTCGTGCTTGGCCCTGCGGAAGGTGCGTTCGCTGGCGTTCCGCTTGGGGCTGTAGGGGGGCAGGTACCACAGGGGGATGAGGTGCGGCTTGGCCCAGTCCTCCCGGGCCTCCCGGATCGTCGTGGCGCGGTGGATGGAGGCGTTGTCCAGAACCACCACGCGGGGCCGCTGGCCGTCGCCGGGAAGGGTGGGCTGCAGGAAGCCCACCAGGTCCTCGCGGTCCCAGGTGCGGGGGGCGGCCCACCAGGTCAGAGGCTGCTTGGGGGTGGTGCCCGGGGCGGCCAGGGCGGCGAGCCCGTTCACGCGCTGGCCCTGGCGGTATTCGTAGGGGACGAAGGGGCGCGGCCGGCGGCGACACCCGGTAGGGGTGGGGGGCTGGGTGAGGGCGAAGCCGGTTGCGTCGAGGAAGAAAAGATCCAGGTCCCCGGCGTCGGCTTTTTGTTGAGGTCGTCCCGTTCCGTGCGGGCCTGCGCCACCCGGGCCGGGTCCTGCTGGGGCCGCACGCTGTCGGTTGTGCGCCGGTAGCGGGCCCCCATCCGCTTCAGGGACTGGCGCACGGTGCGCGGCTTCATGACCAGCCCCTTGTCCGCCAGGGCCTCCGCCAGCGGCGCGGCCGTCCCGGTGCGCTTCCGGGACAGCAGCCCGTTCAGGGCCCGGCGCACGGCCTGCCGCCGCGCCACGTCCGGCCCCAGGCCCCGCCGCTGGTAACGCAGGGACTTGAGCCCCTCGCCCGCGCACTGGTGCAGCCCGCGACGCACGGTGGCCTCGCAGCAGGCGAAGTGGCGGGCCAGCCGGGGGACCCGCATCCCGTCGACCGAGAGCAGCAGGGCCTCCACCCGGTCCCGCTCGCGGGGTTTCAGGGTCGGGTCGTGACGCAGTTCCAGCCGCCGCCGGCGCTGGCGGGACGAGAGGGTCGCAGGCAGGGCGTTGGCCCTGATCGAGGGCTCCGGGTGGCAGGCCGCGGACAAGGTACCCTCAGAATACTCCGCACTTTCATATTTGTCCATGCGATAGGTTTAGTATGACGGGTACAGGTGTTGCAGCTTGATACGGGCATCGGCGGTGTTGCAGTGCCATTTGACGGGTTTGGCATCCCGGTTGCGGTGGCGGCACCAGGCCGCGGTCTCGGCGGCCACCCGGGCCTGTTCGGGGAAGCGGCGGTTCCGGCATGGGCGGGCCAGGACGCTCAACTCGCACTCGGCCATGTTGAGCCCGCGGCCGTGGGGCGGAGTGTAGTGCCACTCGAAGCGGGCCGCCAGGCGGTCGGCGGTGGCCTGGTCGAAGGCCTTGTGCAGGGACTTGGGGGTGTGCGTGTTGAGGTTGTCGCAGACCAGGACGATCGTCTCGGCCTTGGGGCAGTGGACCTCGGCCAGGTCCCGCAGCGCGTGGGCGCAGTCCACGGCCGTGCGCCGGGCGCGCACCTGGACCGCGCGCCCGCCCAGGAGGGGGGCCGAGAGCAGGAAGAGGCTGCAGGTGCCCATGCGGTCGTACTGGTAGTCGTCGCGCGCGGGCCGTCCCGGTTGCACCGGCGTGGGCGGCCGGTAGTGCTCGTGCAGGGCCTTGGCGGTCTCGTCGAAGCAGACCAGGGGCCGGTCCGGGTCCTCGGCCTGCTCATGGAGGTCCAGGATGTCCTCCCTGTTCCGCACGAAGCGTGCGCTGGGCGGACCCGGCTGGCACCAGGCCTTGCGCAGCCAGGGCTTCAGAGCGTTTTTTTGAGGGTGTGATTCACGGTCGTCGCCGAAATGGTCTCGACTACCCCCTCGGCCATCAGGGCCTCCGTCAGCAGGCGGCCGGTCCACTGGGCCAAGCCCGGCGGCGGCTTCCCGCAGGCCCGCGCCACCAGCCGCGCCTCCCCCTGACCGTCCAGGCGCCGGGGGGTGCGCGCATGGTCCATGGGGGCCGTCCGCAGACCCGCCGCCAGGCCTTGCGCAACCCAGGCCCGGCGCGCCCGTTCCACCGTGCTCACGCCCACCCCCAGCCGCTCGGCAATGGCCGCGTCGGCCAGGCCGGGTCCATGTAGTCCCTGGTCCGCCTGCAGCCAGATCTGGGCCCGCCGCCGCGCAAAGGCCTTGCGCGCGCCCGTTTGCACAATCCCCTCCAGCTCCCGGCGCTGGTCCCTGGTCAGTTCCACAAGGTGGCGCTTGGCGGTCATGGCCGGCTCCCCGACGGTGGTATGCAACCCCGCCATTGCAACCCGTCATACTAGTCACATCCAAGCACTAGGACCCAATGCAGTCGGCACCGTCGCAGGTCCCTTCCCGCAGCTCCCGGCACAGCTTCTCAAAGCACCCGTGCGCGTCCAGGGCCGCCGCCATTGTGGGCCAGGAGTATCCCCTTCACCCACAGGGCCAGGCCCCGCCGCAGGTCCCCGGACCGAGGACAGATGCCACCAGGCGCGTGGCACAGCGGATACAATGAGGAAGTGCGAAGCATGGCCACACGCCGGGTGCTGATCGGCCTCAAGCCCAAACCCATCTGGATGCAATCGCCCTGGCTCAGGGACCGTTTGGATTTGACCGGGGTCGTTCATGGGCCTATACTTCCGGCTTGTCTGTTCGGAAACAATGACCGTGTTGACGGTCCTTCCGCCCACTCCGCGATCCCTTCGCCATGCCCAAGAGAACCTGGCAACCCAAAGTACGCAAGCGCCTGCGCACACACGGCTTCCGCAAGCGCATGATGTCGCCGGGAGGGCGCAATATACTCAAGCGGCGCCGCCTGCGCGGCCGCAAGCGGCTGGCCGTTCAGCTGACCCATCGCAAGTCCATTCATTAGCCGGTGCGCGCCCCTCCACGGGAGTCCGCGCCCCATGAAACGCAAGTACAGCCTGCGGGACCAACACTCCTTTGCTCGCGTCCGCAGATCGGGACGCAGCCGCCGCAATCGGCTGCTGGTCCTGTGTTGCCTGGCCAATCATCTGCCCCACAATCGGTTTGGCTTTGTGGTCAGCAAACGCGTGGGCAATGCCGTTGTGCGCAACCGCCTCAAGCGGCGGCTGCGAGCCATTTTCCGTCTCAATCTGAACCGGCTGCACGCCGGCTACGACATCGTGGTGATCTGCCGCGCCGAAGCCGCACGGGTTGGCTATTGGGATTTGGAACAGGCCGCGCTGCAGCTGGTTCGGCGCCTGCACCTGCAACTCGCCGACACCCCTGCGCCAAGTGCCGCCGCGGACCGCGGCTGACCCCCGACGGGCATGGCCAGGTTCGCCATTTTCTCGGTTCGTTTGTACCAACGCTTCGTGTCCCCTCTGCTGGGACCCACCTGCCGGTTTTCCCCCACCTGCTCCCACTACATGATTGAAGCAATCCAGCGTCACGGCCTGTGGCGCGGCGGCTGGATGGGATTGGGGCGCATCCTGCGGTGCCATCCCTTCAACAAGGGTGGTGAGGATCCGGTACCCTGATCGATACGGTCTAAACACCATGAACAGAAAACACATTCCGCTGATTGCCCTGCTGGTGCTGGCCGCGTTCCTGGTTGCCGGCTGCGGTGTCGCCCGCGAGGGTGTGGACGTGCGCGTCGTGGAGCCGGACGGATTCTGGCAAACCGCGGTGGTCTGGCCTCTGGCGCGGGTGCTGATCAGCCTGTCGGACTGGCTCAAGGACAACCAGTCCGAGTACCCGTGGGGCTACGCCATCATCCTCTTTACGATCGGCATTCGGGTGGTGCTGCTGCCCTTGACCTACGTGCAGATCAAGGGCATGCAAAGCCAGAAGGACGTACAGCCCAAGCTGCAGGAACTCCAGAAGAAATACGGTAAGGACCGCGACCGCCTGATGCGGGAACAGCGGCGGCTGTACGAGGAGGAAGGCATCAACCCCCTGAGCGGCTGCCTGCCCATCCTGCTGCTGGTCGTGCAAATGCCCATCCTGTTCGGCCTCTATTCGGCCCTGGTGGTTCTGGGACCGGAGCTCGACAATGCGTCCTTCTTTTGGATCCCCGACCTGGGCTTTCCCGAATTCACGGGCGGTCTGGGCTGGATCACGACCGCTTTTTCACAGGGCGACTACGTGCAGCTGCTGGCCTACATATCGCTGCCGGCCTTCCTGGTGATCACCCAGTTCGTGATGACCAAGATGACCAATCCAACCATGGGCGGGAGTACGAGCTCCCAGGCCGGAACCATGAAATCCATGGGTACAATCATGACGGTCATGTTCGGCTTTTTCTCACTGCAGGTGCCGGCCGGTCTTTCCCTGTACTGGGTCACCGGCAACATCATCCAGCTGGTCCAGCAATACGTTATGGCGAAGATGCAGACCAAGACGGACGAACCATCCATCAACACGGGTTCCGGCCAGGCCGCCGCGACACGTCCGGCTTCCGCCTCCCGCAACCACTCCCACCGGGAGGCCTATCCGCCCGTGGCCGAAGGGTCCGCTTCCGCTCCTGCCGGTGCCAACGGGAGTCCGGCACGTAAACGACGCAAGAAGCGCAGAAAAAAAAGGGGATAGACAGCGATGAGTGACAGCGGAGAGTTCAGCGGGCGCACCATTGACGACGCCATCGCCGAGGGTCTGCACGTACTGGGCCTAACCCGCGCAGAAGCAGACATCGAGGTGTTGCAACATCCGCGGCGCAAGTTCCTGGGACGCGTCGAAGCGTTGGTCCGGATTAGCCGCCTGGACGACTTGGCCGCAGAACTGGACTTCGAGGACCAACAGGAAGTCGTCGGCCAGCCCGAACCCGCGGCGGACGAGGAATGGAACGACTGGGACACCGAGGACGAAGAGGAGGAACCGCCGCTGCGCGAACCGCAGGCGGCGCCCATCGCAACGGAACCGGATGTCGGCACCCGATCCGACCGCCGCCCGCGGCGCAAACGCAACCGGCGCGGCAAGGGTCGACAACAGTCCCGGGAACACCGAGTACCGCGCGCATCCGGAGATGATCGCGGCCGGCGGACCCTGGACCCGGAAACCCGGAGCCGGCGCAATGCCCGCGAAATTGTGCGCACCGACGACTACGACGAGTCCGTGCCGACACCGGCCGGCCAGGAGGACAACGAGCGCATCGCCATCGAGACCCTCACCCGCATGCTTGAGTACATGGGGGTGGAGGACTTCCAGGTGAAACGAACCTGGACCGCCGATGCCCGCGAGAGTGCCGACCGGTTGACCCTGTTCGTCGAAGGCCGGCACCTCGGACGGCTGATCGGCCGCCGCGGTGCCACGTTGCAAAGCATGCACTGGACCCTGGTATCCATGATGCGTCGGCTGGCGCGCGATTGTCCGAAGCTGGACTTGGACATCGACAACTACCAGCTCAAGCAGGATGCCGCGCTTCAGGAACGAGCCCTCAGAACCGCCGACGACGTCGTGCACCGGGGCCGGCCCTGGGAAATGGAACCGATGACCAAGCGCCAGCGCTGGGTCGTGCATGTGGCCCTCAAGAACCACCCGGAGGTCTACACCGAAAGCGAGGGCACCGGGTCGGATCGCCGGGTTGTCATCCTGCTCAAGTAGGCGCCAGTCGGTCCTGCCGGACACAGCGTTCGATGAGTCGGCCGGCCATGCCCCCGGACAGGCAGGCACCGCCGCGCCTGTTGCTCGTGGGCAATGTCACCCGCGATCTCGACGAATCCGATCGAAGCCGTTTCATTCACGGCGGTTCCGTCACCTATGCCGCCCATACCAGCCACGCCCTGGGGGTGGCCGCGGAAGCCGTGACCAGGGTCGCACACGACGAGGACCTGTCGGACTTGACGGAACTGGCACACTGGACCGTACTGCCGTCGCACACGACGACCACCTTCGTCAACCAATACCGCGGCGAGGTGCGCACCCAGTTGTGCTTTGAACCGGCGGCACCGATTGGCGGCCGGGATTTGTCTCCCCGTCAACGCAGGGCTGAGGCCGTGTTTCTGTGCCCGATCATGCAGGAAATTGCCAGCGACTTGCCGGCTTCGTTTGCCGCCGGCACCCTGAAGGCCGGCGGAGCCCAGGGCTGGCTGCGCCACATCGCACCGGACGGCCGCGTCGAGGCCTGTGTCTGGCCCGAGGCGGATGACAGCCTCTCCCATCTCGACATTCTGATCCTTTCACGCGAGGATCTGGACCACGACCTGTCGCGCCTTGATCCCCTGTTGGCCCGCGTGCCCGTCGTCCTCCTGTCCAACCACCGGCGAGGCAGCGATCTGTTCATCCGCCGCCACGGACGGGTTGTTCGCCGCCACGTGCCGCCGCGACCCGCCCGCGAGGTGGACCCCACCGGGGCCGGAGACATCTTTGCCACGGCCTTCCTGATCCGCTACGCGGAAACCGGCGCCTTGTGGAGTTCGGCGCGGTTTGCCAACGCCGCGGCGTCCATGGGGGTGGAAGGCGTGGGTGCAAGTCGCATCCCGGACCGCCGGACCGTGCTGGCCTGGCTGGAGGCCAATCCCGCAACGGAACCCGAACAATGATCAGGCATCGGGTGTGCATCACCAACCAAAAGGGCGGCGTCGGCAAAACCACCACGGCCGTCAACCTCGGCAGTTTCCTGGCCCGGCAGAATCTCGCCGTGTTGCTGGTGGACAACGATCCCCAGAGCAACGCCACCAGCAGCCTGGGAACCTCGGCCAAGGACGATGACGGCGACCTTTACCAAGTCCTGACGGGCCGCACCGACGCCGTGTCGGCCTGCCGGCCCACGATGATCCCCAACCTGGACCTGTTGCCGTCCAGCCCCAATCTGGCCGCCTTGGAGTTCGAACTCCGCCATGATGCCGACGCGGAACTGCGACTGGCACGGGAACTGACCGGTTGCCAGGCGCGCTACAACTACATCGTGATCGACAATCCCCCCAGTCTGGGACTGCTTGCCATCAGCGGCATGGTGGCCGCCGATCTGCTGGTCGTGCCGGTCCAGTGCGAGTACCTGGCCCTGGAGGGGGTCGCGGCCATTCTCGACTCCGTGCGCAGGGTGCGTCAATCCCTCAATCCCGACTTGGCGCTGGCCGGATTCCTGCTTACACTTTTCGATGCCCGAACCCGCCTGAGCCGCGAAGTGGTGGAGGAGATGCGCCGGCATTTCCCCGAGGACACGTACGAAACCGTAATTCCCCGCGCCGTCCGCCTAGCCGAAGCGCCAAGCCACGGCCTGCCCGCGGTCCTCTACGATCCGGTCAGCAGCGGCACGCTGGCCTACCAGCTATGGACAGCGGAGTTTCGGGCGCGCATTGAGCGTGGTGCCAACACTGCCAACCCGCCGCCAGCACCGGTACACCCATGACCGAGAGCCAACGTTTCCGCAGCACCGGGGCCGGCCTTGGCCGCGGCCTGGATGCCCTTTTCAACCGCACGGGCAATCGTGACGACGCGGCCCCCGACGAAGTGTCCATTCAACTGGACGTGCCGGTAACCCGCATCCGCCCCAATCCCGAGCAGCCGCGCGTCCGCTTCGACCAGGCGGAACTGAGTGTCCTGGCGAACTCCATCCGCACCCACGGCCTGCTGCAACCCCTGGTGGTGCGCACGGACCCGGACCGCTGGGGCTGCTACCTGCTCATATCCGGCGAACGTCGGTGGCGGGCGTTGCAACAGGCGGGCCTGAAGACGGCTACGGTGTTGATTCGCACGGCCGACCGCGATGAAGGGATATTGCTGGCCCTCATCGAAAACCTGCACCGGGAGGACCTGTCGCCCCTGGAACAGGCCGCCGGGTTCAAGCTGCTGGCCAACAAACACGGGCTCTCCCATGCCGACATCGCCGAGCGCATCGGCTTCCACCGCACGCACGTGACCAACACCCTACGGCTGCTGAACCTGCCGCAGGGTGTGCGGGAAGCACTCGAGACAGGAGCGATTTCCGCCGGCCACGGCAGGGCGCTGCTGATGGTGACCGATGAAGAAACGTGCATCCGCGCGCTCCAACAGGTGATGGACGACGATCTCACCGTGCGCGAGACGGAAAACCTGTGCCGAGCCTTGACACAACCGGATGCACCGTCCGTCGAGGAACCCCAGGACGTTGAGCCCCGGCAGGACAAGGAGGTCCTTGCGGAAGTTCGCCGCCTCGAGCGCGGGCTCCAGGAACGCTTCGGCACCCGGGTGGCCATCAAGCGCTCTCCCACGGGCCGGGGCCGCCTCACCTTCAGCTTCTACAGCGATGCCGACCTCAACCACCTATTGTCACTGCTCGGTGGTGACAAATTCTGACGACCCGGCCGGGCTAGACAGTATCGATATGCGGTTCGCCTTCCCGCAGTCCGGCGGGCGACACCCGAATAAACGCCGCGTTCTCCTGAAACTCGCGGATGTTTTCGGCATTGAGGTAGCTGAAGGAACTCTTCACGCCGCCCATCAGGTTGCCGATGATTTTGCCCACCAGGCCCTTGTAGGGCACGGTGCTCTCAACACCTTCGGGCGAACGCATTTCGAAGTACTCCGCATCCAGCTGCTCGCGCAACCGTTCCGCCCTGTCCTCCACCGCTTCCCGGGACGCCATGCCGCGGATGCGCTTGACCAGACCGTGGCTGGACTGCTCCACGTCGCCCGGACTTTCCTTGGTGCCGGCCAACAGGCTGCCCAGCATCACGGTGTCGGCCCCGGTGGCCAGCGCCTTGGCAATGTCGCCGGCAGTCCGGATGCCGCCGTCGGCGATGATGGGCACGTCGATGCCGCTTTGCAAGACGTTGTGCAGGGCGGTCAGCTGGGGTACGCCGACACCCGTGACCTGACGGGTGATGCAGACACCGCCGGGTCCGACCCCCACCTTGACGGCATCGGCGCCGGCATCGGCCAAGTCCAGGGCGCCCTCGGCCGTGGCCACGTTGCCTGCAATCAGATCCACCTCGGGAAAGCGATCCTTGCACTGTTGCACGCCCGCAATGGCATGTTCCGAATGACCGTGCGCGATATCGAGCACAATCACATCGGTGCCGGCCTGCACACAGGTCGCCATGCGCGCCAGCATGTCCCGATCGGTTCCGATCGCAGCGCCGACCAGCAGGTCCGGACCGGAATCCTTGACCCGGGCGATTTCATCGGCCTGATGTTTGGAGGTCATGAAGCGGTGGATGATGCCAATCCCTCCCATCTCCGCCATGGCGCGCGCCATGGCGCTTTCGCAGACCGTATCCATGTTGGCGGCCACCACCGGCAACCTTATGTCCCGGTTCCGGGTCAAACGGGTGCTGAGATCCACGTCCAGCCGGGAGCGAATGCGCGACCGGCGCGGGATCAGCAGGACGTCGTCGTAGGTCAGGCCGAAGGGAATGAGCTCAAGGTTCATGGTACGGCCCCGGTATCCGAGGCTCCTGTTGGATGCGACAGCGCAACCCGCCATTATAAGGGAACCGTCCGGGCAGGGCCGCAGATACCGCCGACAGAATCATCGCGGCCCAAACCACGGGGGCAACGGCCTGACACCCACCACACCGATGCCCATCGCACAGCACCTTGATTCGTATTGCGTCGGACGCCAACGGGGGGCGACAACATGACGGATCTAAGAATCGGCGTGATTGGAGCCGGAGGCCGAGGCGGCCTGGCGGCCCACGCCCACAGACCGGGCCACGGAGCGCGCATCGCGGCCGTATGCGACATCCGCACCGCGGTTCTGCAGGATTGTCGGGCCGCATACGGAGAGGACATTCTGACAACGGACAGTCCCGACGTCCTGTTGGGACAGGACCTAGATGCCGTGTTCGTCTGCTCGCCGGACTACCTGCACCGCAGCCATGCCGGAGCCGCGCTGGAGGCGGGCGTGGCGGTTTACCTGGAAAAGCCCATGGGCATCACCATCGCCGAGTGCGACGAAATCCTCCGGCTGGCGGCACACGGGCAGACGAAACTGTACCTGGGCCACAACATGCGGCACATGGACTTCGTGGTCACGATGAAGAAACTGATCGCCGATGGCGCCATCGGCGAGGTACAGACTGCCTGGTGCCGCCACTTCGTCGGACACGGCGGCGATTTCTACTTCAAGGACTGGCACGCGGACCGGCGATTGTCCACGGGCATGCTGCTGCAGAAGGCCACCCACGACATCGACGTTCTGCATTGGCTGTGCTCCGGCTACAGCCGCCGCGTGCATGCGATGGGCGCGCTGGCAGTCTACGGCCGGGTCGGCAACCGCCTGTCGGAACCAGGCCCGCGGCCCCGGCACAGCCTGGACCACTGGCCGCCGTTGGCCCAGACCGGACTGCATCCAATTGTGGACATCGAAGACATCAGCATGATGCAAATGGAATTGGACAACGGAGTCCTGGCCTGCTACCAGCAATGCCACTTCACGCCCGACTACTGGCGGAACTACACGGTGATCGGAACCGAAGGCCGCATTGAGAACTTCGGCAACGGCGAAGAGGGTACCGTGATCAAGATTTGGAACCGGAGACGGAATGGATACGATGCCGCCGGCGACATCGAGATCCCCCTGCAACCGCTCTCCGGCGGACACGGCGGAGCCGACCCGCGCATCGTTGACGAATTCCTGGGCTTCGTTCGCGGCGAGACGGTTCCGCGGACATCGCCCGTGGAAGCCCGCAACAGCGTGGCCGCCGGCTGCTGTGCAACCGATTCCCTGAGACGCGGAGGCGTGCCCGTCGATGTGCCGGATGTGGCCCCGGACATCGCTGAATTCTTCGCACCAACCATCTGAACCGATCCCTCGGTCCCGTGTCCATTCGTCCGCACCGGGTCGCGGAATCCCATGGCCTGCCGCGCTTCACAGGTAGGTACCCCCGGTTCCAAAACAAACTACAATAGGCGTCCAATTCGTGCTTGGGTCCCGCATCCCTTGGCCTTCCGAACCATCATGACCAACGGCCGATCCAAGTCCGCAACGGCTCACGGCCACACCATTGAGCAGGAACTGGCATTCGTGCGTGCCGGCCTGGATCGGGAATTGGAGTCGATCGACGCCGGTCTTCACTATCTGCTGCCGAAACCCTTGTGGCTCCGTGGCAAATTGGTCTGCGCCCCGGTGATCCTGGCCATCGGGCTGCCGCATCCGGACTGTCGCCGGGCACTTGTTAACCGCTGTCAACTTGCCGTCGCCCTGGAACTGCTGGGAATTGCCCTGGACGTCCATCATCAGCTGCTAGATCCGCAGGCAGACCTGGATTCACTGGAGCAGACGGCCATCCTGGCAGGGGACTACTACTTCGCACGGTCGGCCCAGCTCGTAACGCAAATGCGCAATCCGCAGTTGCTCGACGCCTTTGCCGAAGTTCTCAAGCAGGCCAGCGAACAGCACTTGGCCCACATGGCCGAGTCCCGCGTCCTTAGGTTCGAAACTGCCCGCGTGCTTGGCTATCACGGCATTTTGTGCGGCACATGGCTACGACCGGAACTGAACCTTGAAGGCCTGGCCATCGCGGAGGCGTGGCTGGCAACCTTGGCGGCAAAGGACTCGGAGTCGTACAGTCGCGCTGGTCCCCACGCCTTGGAAGACATCGTGCCGGACCAACAACGGGAACGGTGGCGGTTCGCCACAGCCATGCGGTAGCGCAACGACAGTTCAAATGGGTGTATGCCGAGCCTGCGGAAGGATCCGGTGCGGTCCTGCCCCGCGCGGATGTCGACAAAGGTGAAGGCCGTGCCTCGTACGGGTTTCCGGACTGGACAACCGCGCCCCATTCCCGGTGGTTGAACATGGGAGCCCCATACCGTTGTAAAAATGGTTGACTTTGGTGGCAAACCGCCGTCGTCCATTCCTGCAGACGCGGGCCGGGCCGCGCCGCCGCCCCAACAGTGCAAGACGGCTCCGCCCTGGAATCCCACCAGGGAACACCGAGCCGGTCCCCACTCAAGCCGCCCTCCGGGCAGCCGGAACCGGATTGGGTGGGCGTTGCCGCCGGCCCAGCCGGTGCTGCGCTGCAAGCGCCGGTCCCAACTGCCCCGCAACCACATCCCAGTACGTCCACATGTGCTTCACGCGCTTCCTCACGGGTACGCTGAAGGCGACCTGGACGCCAGGGCCGACGGGGGCCACCCGTCGGCGCGGGATGCGCTCGGAGCAGCCGAGCCCACGTCGGGCCAGCACCTGCTCGTGGCCATGGGCAAACCGCACGCCCTGGATGGTCAGGTACTTGCCGTGCTGTCGCGCGAAACAATCGGGCAGCCGCAGCCGCAGGGTCAGCGACCCGTCATCCGCGACGGTGACCACGCACAACAGGCAGCCTGCCGTCTCCCGGCTGTCCGGCACGAAGAACTCGTCGCTGCGCGCCGCGCGCCAGTCCCTGAGCCACTCCTGATGGCTGGCGTAGCCGTTCTCCGCCAGGTGATGCTGCTTGCGCCAGAACCGCTTCGAACCGAAGCACAGCCGCACCCGTCCCGCCTCCATATCCTCCTGCAACGCCGCACGCTGTGACTGCAGGGCAGCCCACCGACACCGCTGCCGGTGGACCTGATCCCATCGTCCACGTTCAGTAGCATCCCTGATCCGGCGCTCGGCACGCGCCACCCGCCGACCCAGGCTGTCCATCCGTAGTTTCTGCTGCTCCTTGACCGACGCCATCCTGCCTTCCAGGGACCACCCGCCCCGCGTTGAACATGCGCGCCGGGAGCCCGTACCGCTTCAGGTACGCACGCTTCAACGAAACCGCCGACCGGCCCGCCACCACCTCGGCAAAGAGATGCCGCTCCACGCGACCGTAGAGCTCACCGTAGGCCGACAGCACCGCGTCGCCTGCCTTGCGCTCAATGCCAACGTACTCGGCAACACGCGTCTGGTAGGTGGCGGAGTGCTCCATCAGCCTGCCTGCACCGCCGCCAGTGCGTGCTCCGCACGACGGCGTGCCGAACGTTGACCGTAAAAAAGTTGAGCGCACCGCGAGGTCAGCACCTCGGTTGCATCCCTGACAGGATCGGCCTCCACATACTCGAACCCGAACCGGGTCACGCGTGCCCGATGCTCCACCACGATGGTCCCCACCATGTGATCCGCTACCAGCCGCCGCAACCGTCGTCGGTGGCCATGCAGACCGGAACCGATTGCCTTGACCACCTCAGCGGGCCGCCATCCCTGTTGCGTGGCCCATGCCGCGACCCGGCCCACCGGCCGGCCCGGATCATCCTTCCGGTCAGCGGACGAAACGCGCGCGTACACCACACAACGTCCATCCTGCTCGGGAGGCACGACCACATGGCAACGCCCGTTGGGCCGCCGCTCCATCCGAAGCTCGGGCGGCAACCTCCCGGCACGGTGCATGCGGGCCGTGGTGGCCTTGTCAAAACCGTACAGGCGGCCCCAAGCGGTGAGGCCGGCACACCGAACCTGCCCGCGCACGGCACCTGCCGAGGACAGCCCGGAACCAATATCAACGAGATTGAAACAGTGCCCCTGACGGCCGCCCTGCCCGTTGCCCCTACAGATTTTTTGGGTGACGGTTAACCAATCCCTAATGCAATCGGGGTTGATTTCGGGCTACACTGTCCCCACAATCACAACCACCTGTTGGGAAAGGAGCTGCCATGCTCATCCCGTCCTTCGACAACACCTTTGAGTTCACTCTGGACGATGTCCGGGAACGCCTGCAAACGGACCGTGACTTTGCGCGGATCGCCTCCCTGCAGACCGCGGAGGCCGGTACTGTCGTAGCCGACTCGGCCCGTCCGTTGCAAAACTACACCGTAATCCTGGATGGCTCCCTGCATGCGGAAGCCAACGATGCCCCCGGGGCATTCTCATCCAAGGATCGCCAGCGATTGTTTGTCCTGCCATTCACCCCCGGTGCAGTTCTCGGTCCGGGCCTGTTCGAGGGATGGGACAACTACCGGTTGCGGGCGGCCACGCGGGTCACGGTCTGTGAACTGGTCTCCGACCTGAACCTGATCAGCGAACTGTGTCCCGAAGTTCTGGAAGCCATTCTGGACAACCAAATCCGCTTTCAGCAGGACCTCTACACGGAACAACTCGAATCCCACGATACCATCCGGACGCGGCTGGCACGCCTGCTGTTGCGGCTGTCCGACAACGGCCGGGATTCCATCGAGACGACCCACTCGGACCTTGCACAGCGTCTGGGCACCTATCGGGAGACTGTGTCAAACCAGTTGGCCAGCCTCAAGGCGATGGGCCTGATCCACTCCCGCTACAAGGAAATCGAGGTGTTGCGCGCCGACGGCCTGATGGCCTTGTCGGAGAACTGGGACATTCTGGAAGACCTTGCCTGAGTCTCTCTGCGCTCCCGCGGTGGCTGTTCTCAAGACAGTTGCGCGCCGACACATTCCATCCATCCGGTCGGTGGCGCAGACTTGCGGAATCTTCGACGAAGCTTCACCCCGGCCTTGCATCTCCCTGAAAACCAAGCCTTGCGGCTTGGGCGGCGAACATAACCAGTCTCTGCCAGCCAGCGGAGTCTGTTTGTAGCGGGTGACGGTGCGACGACACCGCTGTCATCAGACGATGCCGCGCTCCACTCCGACGAACCTACGAGAGGATGCACTAGGCAGTGCGGGGGACTCCGTTCTGATTCAGTTGCCGGCTCGTGCCGGCCTCCAATTCCATCGGTGAGGCCTTGCGCGCCAGGATTTTGGTGATGCGGTTGTTGGTGTCCATCTCCACAATCTGCAGGAACCAGGCACCTTGCCCAATCCAGTCCCCGCGCGCCGGGTTTTGGCCCAGCCGGGTGAACACCAGGCCTCCGACCGAGTTGACACCGGAATCATCTGGTATCTCCAGATCCAGGTGTTCGTCCGCCGTGTCCAGCGGACACCGCGCATGCAACTCGAAGGTCCCGTCCCCCAGAGCCCTGATGGGATGCGCTTCGCCTGCGTCGAACTCGTCGCGGATTTCGCCGAATATCTCCTCCACCAGGTCCTCAATCGTGACAAGGCCGGCGGTGCCACCGTACTCGTCCACCACAATCGCCAGGTGAATCTCCCGCTCCTGAAACTCCCGCAGCAGGGTGGGCAGTTTCTTTGAGGGGGGAATCTGGTAGGCCGGCCGCGTATAGAAGGACAGCGGTTCAGCCAGCCTGTCCTCTCGATACTTGGCAATGAAGTCCTTGGCGTAGAACACGCCCACCACTTTGTCGATCGACCCTTCGAACACCGGCACGCGACTGTGCCCGGCATCAACCACCACGTCCAGGGCCTCCTGCAGCGTTGCTTCCATCGATATAGCCTTGATGTCCACGCGGGGAACCATGACCTCGGAGGCGTTGGTGGTCCGCAGGTTCATGACCCGCGCCATCATCTGCTGCTCCGACTCGTCGATATCCTGCAGCTCGTCATTGAGGCCCAGTAGGAAACGCAGCCCCTCCTCAGTCAGCGCCAAGGTCTCCTCCTGGGTGGACTGCTGACGATGGCCTACGATGAGGTTGGACAGCCAGTCCAAAGGGACTGAGACTGGTGCCATGACCACTGCCAGCCAACGCGCGATGGAAGCCAGCCGCAAAGCGGAGACTTCCGCTTTGCGCATTGCCCAAGCCCTGCTGACCACCCTGGAAATTGCCAACAACAACAGCGTGCCGATCCCCAAAGCCAATTTGGAAATCACATCCAGGCCGGAACCGGACCAGACCAGGGTCAGCGCGGCGCCAATGCCCGTCACCAACACCAGCCTGACCAGCAGAAATGCATACAGGAACCTGGCCGGCGTGCCCAGCAGGGCTTCAAGTCGCCGATGCGCCGCCGAATCAGGCCCACCTGCCAACGCCTCAACTTCCCTGCGGTTGGCGGTGGCAAGGGCCGCTTCCGTCGCGCTCAGCAACGACAACAGACCAACGGCAACCAGCACCGCCGGATACACCCAGAACAGCGCGGTCACGACGGAGGATCCTCGCGGTCGGGCTCTTGCCGCCGAGGCCCACCACCCACGGGTCGCCGGGGTTTCGCCGGCACGCCGTACGCAAGGGTCTCCGCTGGCAGATCCCTGGTCACAACCGAACCGGCACCGGTCATGGCCCCTCGGGACACGCGCACCGGTGCCACCAGTGTGGTGCCACTGCCCAGAAACACGCCGTCTTCGATCACGGTCCTATGTTTCGCCTGGCCATCGAAATTACAGGTAATGGTTCCCGCGCCGACATTGACGCCGTCGCCCACATCGCTGTCGCCAACATAGCTGAAGTGCCCCATGTGGATGTCCGAACCCAGTGAGCTGTTCTTGATCTCACCGAAACTGCCCATGTGCAAATGGGAACCGGTGCGCGTACCGCGGCGGATGCGGGCAAAGGGGCCGATCATGCACTCCCGGCCAATGTCCGCCCCTTCCACCACCGAGTGCCGAACCTCCGATCCCTCGCCCACCCGGGTGTGGTCCATTTCGGTATGGGGACCAATCGTGCATCCTTCCCCGATGTCGGTGTTGCCCGTCAGCAACGTGCCCGGCAGGATCATGGTGTCGCGGCCAATGCGGACATCGGCATCGATGTAGGTGTGGTCCGGATCGACGAGCGTGACGCCCCTGTGCATGTGCCCGCGGTTGATGCGTTGCCGCATGAGATGCGCCACCCTGGCCAGCTGTACGCGATCGTTGACTCCCCATACATCATCCGGATCAGCCGATACCGCCTGCACGGACAGACCGTCCCTGACCGCCGTTCCCACCAAATCCGTCAAATAGCGCTCGCCGTTGGCCTGGACCGGAAGATCGTCCGCCCGAGCGAACAGCCACTGTGTGGGAAACGCGTAGACACCCGCGTTCAACTCTGTGACTTCGAGCTGGGCAGGAGTGCAGTCCCGTTCCTCCACCACCTCCTGCACGGCTCCGGCGGCATCCCGGAGGATGCGGCCAAAGCCTTGGGACTCGGCGCGATCCACCGACGCGAACGCCAAGCCGCGGCCGGAACCAGAGCGTTGCCGATCCACCAGCCTGCGGAGCAGGCTGCTTCGGATCAGGGGCATGTCGCCGCATAGCACCAAGGTGGTGTCGGCATCGGTGGGCACCAATGCCCGGGCATGCCTCACGGCGTCGCCGGTACCCAAGGCCGCGGGCTGGACACAGGTGTCGGCGGCAGCGCCGCAAGCCGCCCGCAGATCATCGGCATCCGGTGTCGTCACCACGATGGGACTTCTCTCGCACAACGGCTTGGCCGCCGCCAGCACCCAGGCCAGCATGGTGCGGCCGCACACCGGATGCAGCGACTTGGCCAGCCGCGATTGCATGCGCGTGCCAGCACCCGCAGCCAAAATCACGACCGCGGGAGACATGCCGCCACCTTCGGACGCGCACAAGCGTCACCGTTGCTGGTGCGCCGTTTGCGTATGCGGTCGAACTGGCCTAAGTCAGGAAGAGGTTGGTCGTCCATGGGACCCGCCGCACGCGTATCGGACCGCCGTTCGACGGCAGCGCCGGCAGTATTTCAGAGCCTTCCTCGCATGGGCGTGGGGTGAGCGGAGGCCGGGACATATCGAGGGTTTTGTTGGCAACGGCCTACTCTTGCACACAGTCACCCATGCACTACCATCGGCGCTGGCGGGCTTAACTGCCGGGTTCGAGATGGTACCGGGTGTACCCCCGCCGCTCCAGTCACCAACAAAACGCTCGATATGCTCTCCCTGGCATTCCGATCCGGGGCAGAACGGCAACTGATCAGGATATGAGCATCGTCCGGGTTCCAGACGAAACAAAAAACGATTAAGCCCTCGTGCGTTAGTACAGGTTAGCTGAAGACATCTCTGCCCTTACACACCCTGCCTATCAAACTGGTCGTCTTCCAGCGCACTTACCTAGGTTTGACCCTAGCGAGGGAACTCATCTTGGAGCTGGCTTCCCACTTAGATGCTTTCAGCGGTTATCCATCCCGGACGTAGCTACCCAGCCATGCCGTTGGCACGACAACTGGAACACCATTGGTCCGTCCACCCCGGTCCTCTCGTA
>JAAXGZ010000068.1 GCA_012271135.1 Caldilineales bacterium
TTTCAACGAAAGTGAAACAGTGCCCCCGGTTTCGATCAGACCCGGTTTCGATCAGGCAATGCTATCATGCCAATCCACGGCCTACACCTCCTCAAACTGCTGACGGACCTTGCCGGACCCAACCAGTTGTGAGAGGAGCCGGTAGTTGCCGGTCTCATACCGCACCCGACCGGCGACGATGGCCGGATGAATGCCAACCTTGTTTGCGAAGTAGATCACGTCCAAGGTGGTCGGCTTGTCCCGGAGCATGCCTTGGTCCCACTCATCTTGAGGGATGAGCGCATCCTGCGCCCACCCATCGGCCTCGGCTTCGTGGGCGTCATTGCCTGGAAGCTCCAGGTCGTCGACAAAGCCTTCGGGACGGTCGCCAAGGTGGCATCCTAGATGCGCCAGTTCATGCAGGAGACAGAACCAGAAATTGTCGATGCGATCGTAGCGAAGAGTCAGACCGATGACAGGTGGCTTTCCCGGCAGGTGGAAGACGGCTCCATCCAGGTGTGTCTTCGGGAGGTGGCGCTCCACCCGCAGAACAATCCCGTGGTCGGCGAGGTAGTCCCGTGCCTTCAGGGGTCCATCTTCCAACGGGCTCAAACGCGCGACGGCTGCCAGAAAATCGGGGGTGACGGTCCCTAGTTGATACGGAGTACCGGGCGGTCCATCGTTCGCGGAGGCGAGCACCTGCCAGCACCAGGCCCGCAGGGCGTAGGGGTCCGTCTTGGCGTTAATGCGCTGTTGGCCGTTCTTGCGGTAGAGCGGAACCGCGGCGAGCGCATCGGAGCCGCCGGCGCGGTCGAGAAGCCCTGCTACCAGTTCGCTCGCCCGGCTCTTCAAGTCGGGTGGATTGGGGATCCATCCGCGCTTTGCCATTGACTTCAAGGGAAAGCGTGCGGCAGCCAGACCGGCGAGCGACCCGTCATTGTCCGGTGTCGGCTTTTGCAACAACACCTCGGCGGGAATGGCAAGGTGCTCGTGAAGGGCGCGCGCCATGGACATTGTGATCGGACGCTTGCCCGAGAGCACCTCGGAGACCCGGGCGCGACTTCCGATGTAGGGAATCAGGTCACGCGGAGTCAGGTCCTGCTGGTCCATGCAGAACTTGATGGCGGCGACCGGATCAGGGTAGCCGAAGGAGTAGTGCTTGTCTTCGTAGACCTCGACAAGGGTAACGAGCACTTCAAGCTCTTCCTCTTCGGATGTCCCATCGCGGGCATCCATCAGTTCGGTGACACGCGCCAGGGCGGCTTCGTAGTCGGCTTCGGTGCGAATCGGCCTAACGTCGACCATGGTTGCACCTCCCGTGCATCGATACGGTTGTAGTCTGCGTGTGTGCCCACGAATCGGACAAACACGATCCGGTACTGGTAGTCGATTTTCGCGATCAGACGGTAGTGGTTTCCCCTGATGTTGAAGACCACACGGTTGTTGCCAACCATGTCGGCCTTGGGGAAGCTGGCCTTCACCTGCATCGGCGTAGCCCAATCCGCATGCCGCACCGTGCGATACCAGCTGAGCAGCGGGTCCTCGGCGTTCGGGTGGCTCTCCCAGAATTTTCGCAGTGTTCGTCTGGCAATGATGCGCACGGTCGACTCTTGCGATCCCAATATGGGATCGATTATATAACAATTTTAATGGAAACATTTCTCTACAGTCCCATAGGAGCTCACAGCCCCGAGGTGCCGATGGATGAGACCAGTCTCTCGATCAAGGACAGCACACGGCCGGTGGCAACGTTCAAGGACATCTCCGGCGGCCTGGAGGTGTAGTGGACAGGCTCCGATTTCAATGGGGCGGCCTGATACGCCAACTTGGAGACCCGGGAGTGGAAATGAATCGATGGCAGAGCCGACTCCAGTCCGTCTCTGAGGACCACCGAGCCAGAATGCCGGCAGCGCGGATGCAAGCTGTCAGCCCTGCAGCGGTGGCATGGACAAAATTGGTGGTGCAGTCGTGGGACTAAAGAACATCCGCTTGCTCGTGTGGTCCGGGTAGCCGGAAACCGGTTACAGTCCGCGATGCGCGCCTAGCGACAATGGCCAAATTCCTATCCGGTCACTGCCTTGGGGAGGGGATGAAAGACAAAGCATCCCCAGGACTTGTGACTGCCCGACAGGATGTTCCCAGACGGGATTCCGGACGGATTGGAGAATGTCAGCCTTTGACAGCTCCCGCCGTCAGACCCTGTATGAATTGGCGCTGGAAAATGATGTAGACCACGATGACCGGTACGCTGATGATGGTGGCGCCGGCCATGATCAGGGCAAAGTCGCGCGTATACCTTGACTGGAAAAACATCAGCCCCACGACCAGGGGACGCAGGCTCTCCCGCTGCATGAAGATCAGGGGCAGCAGAAACGAATTCCATGCCCCCAGAAAACTGAAGATGCCGAGTGTGACCATCCCCGGAGCGGTCAGGGGCAGCATGACCCGCCAGAAGACCCCGAACTCGTTGCAGCCATCCACCCGGCCCGAATCCTCCAGTTCGCGCGGCAGGCTTTGGAAGAAGGCACGCATGATGAATATGCCAAAGGGCAGGCCAATGGCGGTCTGGGGAATGATCATGGCCCAGTACGTACCCAGAAGCCCCGTATCCCGCAAGGTGTAGTACAGAGGGATCATGATGGACGTGAAGGGCAGGGTCAGACCCAAAAGAAACGCATAGAAAAGGGTCTGCCGGCCCCGGAAATAGTGCCGGGCAAACGCATAGCCCGCCAGCGAGGACAACAGCAGCGTGAATCCGACGATGGGCACCGTGACAATCACGCTGTTCGTGAAGTACTTCGCGAAACGTCCCTGGACCCAGGCGTTGGCAAAGTTCTGCAGCGTGGGTTCCCGGGGCAGGGAAAGGGGAGTGTCCGCGATTTCCAGCGATGGCTTGAAGGCGGAGGACCACACCCAGACAAAAGGCATCAGACACAGGATGGCCACCATCACAAGAATGGCGTACTTGATCAGCGTCAGCAGGAAGGCTCCGCGGCGTCCGGAAGCGCGGGGGAGGGTGGCACTGCGCATGACCGCTATTGCCCCCGTTCGCGCAACGTGATGAAGGTGTAGGACGCGACGAGCGAGAGCACCGTGATCATCATGGTCAGAGTGGCCCCGTAACCCGCTTCATTGAGTGTGAAGGCCTGGCGGTAGGTGTACGTCGCCAGTACATCGGTGGCGTTCGCGGGGCCTCCCTTGGTCGTAACGAAAATGATGTCGAAGACGTTGAAACCGCCAATCAGGGTGAACGCGGTGAGCATGGTCAGGACCGGAGCCAGCTGGGGCACGGTTACATGCCAGAAACGCTTGAACGACCCGGCTCCGTCGATCATGGCGGCATCATGAAGCTCCATGTCGATGCCTTGGAGCGCCGCCAGCAGTATGACAAAGCAGAAACCGAAATAGGCCCAGAGGCCTGCCAGCAGGAGGGCGTACAGAGCCCAGTCGTAATCGCCCAGCCAGCCGCGGGCCACCTGCTCCAAACCCACGTTCCGCAACACCACGTTGATGGGGCCGAACAGCGGGTGGTAGATCCAGTGCCAAATGATGCCGACCACGACCGATGCCAGCACGACCGGCATGAAGAAAATCGTGCGGAACAGAGTGCGTCCCTTCACGCCGCTCCAGACGAGATTGGCCAGCACCAGGCCAATCACCACCGGTGTCAGAGTCCCCAGGGCGATCCAGATCAGGTTGTGGCGCAGGGACAGCCACATCAGGGGGTCCGCGAACATGTCCCGGTAGTTGGCCAATCCGATGAAGTTCTTGACCGGCTGGGCCCCGTCCCAATCCGTGAGACTGTAGTGGATGGTGTTGACGAACGGCCACAGAACGAACAGCGCGTACACCAGCAAGGCGGGAAGGACGAACAGCAGGGGCAGGGCCTGGCGTCGCCAGCTGCGCCGCAGGCTGGGTCGAACGCTCACAATCCACTCAGGCCCGTCGGGGATGGGGCCCCCGGGGGAAAGGCCGACACATCCGGGGGATGGGCCATCCCCCGGATGTCCGTATCAGGTTCAGAGGCAACGGATTTGTCTACTCGGTGAGATTGACAACCTCGCCGGCCGCGATGGCCTCGTCCATGGCGGCCTGGAGCTCGGCCGCCACTTCTTCAGGGGTCTTGACACCCTCAAAAATGGCCGAGAAGCCGTCCCACTGCACCTGGTTGAAACCAGCAGGCACGACCACATCAATGTTGTAGCCCATGCTTTCAGCCTGTGATCCGATTATGTCCAGGGCCAGCACCAGCAGTGCCGGCAGGTCCAGGTTCGCCGTATCGACGGGATAGGCGGGCACCGCGTTGATCTCGGTGACCCAGGATGTGCCCATTTCGTCACCAATCAGGTAATCCAGGAATTCCAACACTGCGTCCGGGTGTTCGGTCGCGGAACTCACGACCCAGCCGGAGCCTATGCCGCCAGGGACCACAACGGGGTTGCCGTCGATGGAGGGCAGGAAGAAGAAGCCGATGGGTTCCGTGGTGTTGTCCGGATTGGACAGGGCCTCCACCAGCCAGGTGCCGCTCGGCAGCATGGCCGCCTTGCCAGTCTGGAACAGGGCCAGGCCGTCATCGTAGCTGACGGCGTTGAAGTCGTCCATGAAGCAGCCTGCGGCCGGCATGTCCACGAAGAATTTCTGGATGGCATCCACCGTGTCCGGGTGATCCCAGGAATCAATACCGGAAATCATACGCGTCAGCCGGTCACGGCCCACCTTGTTGTTCATCACGATGCTGAACATGTGGTAGCTGGGCCAGCTGGACCCGTTGGTGAAGGCCAGCGGGATCAGGCCGGCTTCCTGGATCGGGGCACACATGGCGACCAGTTCCTCCCAGCTGTTGGGGATGCTCCAGCCATGCTCCTCAAACAGGCGCATGTTGTAGAAGACGCCAATGAACTCCAGTTCGTTGGCAATACCGTAGACGTGGCCGTCAAAGGTGCTGCGAGCCAGGGTCCAGGGATAGATGTGGTCCCAGCCCTGTTCGGTATAGGCCTCGTCCAAGGGCATGAGCAAGCCCGCCTGGGCCAAAACGCCGGCGAAGCCGGGCCCCAGATCGTAGTAGAAGAGGTCAGGGCCGGTTCCGGAACTGAGCGCAGTGCGGATCACATCCCGCATCGCCGCCGTAGTGTAGCTTTCCCGCACCACTTCAATTCGGTCCTGGCTATCGTTGAAACGGGCCACCAGGGCATCCATCTGGTCCGATACGTCGGGGAACTGGTCCCAGAACAGAATCTCGACCTTCTCGGGTCCTTCCTCCACTACCGGGACGCAGGCTGCCAGCAGCAAGGCGGCAGTCATGCCCAGTACCGTCAGCAACCATAGAAATCTTTTCATGTCACAACTCCTTCAATATGCACGGTTGGCCAAGGAACAATGAATAAACCTACAGAGTTAAGCGCGGACCGGAGCCGCGAAACAGCTTACGGAGACAACGCTACGGCTTGGGATGGGCCCGGTCACAGCCGTGCAACCACCCTGGCCATTTCGGATGAAGAGCAGCCTGCTTGAATTTCCGTGCGACCGGTATCGGATCATTCCATCCGGCAGCGGCCGCACAGGCTCGATGCACATGACGGTTGGCATGGGATGCACTGTACGCAGGCGCGTGAGTCCTGTCAAGTCAGTTCAAAGCAAGGCACTTTGGCAGCTTCATTGCATTGGGCCCGAGCCCGGCCCGGTCCGAGGCAGCAGTGAAAGGATGGCCGGCTCCGTCACCTTCCGGACTCGACCTGGCGGAACACCCGAGGCACCGCGGACACGGCCTGGGGAATCCGGACCGCCCCGTCGGCACCAACCTTCGGCCGGTTGGTGCCGACGGATGAAGCCGCAGGTACACTTGGCCCGGGAACTGAAGACGGAGGCCGGCTCCCCCAACCGCCTGCACTTGACGGCAGTCACCATGGCCTGACGCAGGCGGACAGGGCTGTGGGCGCGAGGGAGATGTGATAACAAACCCGGACCAAAATCAACGAAAAAATATCCCGATCATCTATTCACACAATTTGTCCGATGGCCCATATCTCCGTCCTTGCTTCGCACCAAGTCGAGCCAAGGAGATTTCCATGAATGGCAATTGCACATTCTGCGATATTGCAAATGGGACGCGCTCCGCGAGCGTTGTGTACGCGGACGAATTAACCATGGCATTTATCGATATTCGACAATTCCACTCCGGGCATACACTGGTCATCCCGCGACGGCACGTCGACGACATCCGTCATCTGGACGAAACAACGGGGGCCGCGGTCATGGCTACTCTCATACGTGTGACCCGCGCCGTCGATGCCGCTTTTCCCAACGACGGAATGAGCCTCTGGCATTCAATCGGCCCCGCCGCTTTCCAGGAGGTACCCCACGTCCATTTCCATATTCATCCGCGCAAAACCGCGGACGGATTCCTGCGCGTGTACCCGCATACACCTCCCACCACAGATGAATTAACAAGAGACGAGTTCGCAGCGAGAATTCGTCTCTTCCTGTGACCGACTTCGGCCGCGTCCTGCCTGGCAGCACCTCCGAGGAAATCAAGGCAACCGGTAGCCGCGGCGTTGTCCCGGATTCCTTCCCTGCCCAGTCCCGGATCCGAGCGCGGCCATGGCCACCTTCCTCCCCGCCTACCGGAAGCCCCGACGTCCCGTGTGAGTTGCCGACAGGTTCGCCCGGCTGGAGCCGAAGACCTGGTTCCAACTCCGCCCGGTGAACCCTTAACGAGTCAGGTTGGGCCTCAGCCAACCCTCCGCTTCCGCCCGATCCATTCCGGAGACGGCAGCCACACTTTCCAACTGGTCGTGCCCAATCCTGCCGACTGTGAAGTAACGGGCCTGGGGATGGGCGAACCAGAATCCGCTGACGGAGGCGGCGGGCCACATGGCGCATGTCTCGGACAGGGACATGCCCGCGCGCGCCTCGGCTTCCAACAGGGCGAAGATGATCCGCTTGCTCGTGTGGTCCGGACAGGCCGGGTAGCCGGGAGCCGGACGGATTCCGCGATACCGCTCGGCGATCAAGTCCACATTGTCCAGCGCTTCGTCCTCGGCATAGCCCCACCAGCAGGTGCGCGCCCTCAGGTGCAGCCATTCCGCAGCCGCTTCCGCCAGCCGGTCGGCAAGCACCTGCACCATGATGGCGCCATAGTCGTCGTGAGCCGCCTTCAATTCGGTACTCAACTCCGGCACGCCCAAGCCGGCCGTTACCGCAAAACATCCCAGCCAGTCGGCGATATCGCTGTGGGCCGGCGCGATCCAGTCACTTAGGCAGAGTTGACGTGCCGACGCCCCCTTGGGTTCCTGCTGTCGCAGAAGCGGAAACTTCGCCCTCACCACCGTGCGGGACTCATCCGTGTAAACCAGGATGGTCTCGTCCTCGGATGCAGCCGGAAAGATCGCGACGGCTCCGCGCACGGCCAGACCCCCGTCCCGGATTAGGGTCTCCAAACGGGCCTGGCCGTCCGCCAGCAGGGAGCGGGCCGCCTTGCCCTTGCCCGGATCGTTGAGAATCGCAGGCCAGACACCCCGCATCTCCCAGGCATGGAAAAAGGGGGTCCAGTCGATGTACGGCACCAGGTCGGCGATCGGGATATCGACGGTTTGCAGTTCCGGATGGTGCGGTCGGACAATGTCGGCTGCGGCCGGATCGAAGGGAAAGCGCCGGGCCCGAGCCTCCGCCAGCGACAACAACTCCCGTTTGCGACCGCGATCCTCGTGGCTGTGCCGCAGATCCGCATACTCGGCCTTGATGGATGCCGCAAAGGCCGCGCGCTGCCGCGGATTGGTTAACTGTTCCACCACGCCGACGCTGCGCGAGGCGTCCAGCACGTGCACAACCGGTCCGGAGTAGACGGGATCGATGCGCAGCGCCGTGTGCAGCCGCGACGTGGTGGCGCCGCCAATCAGCAGGGGCGTTTCGAAACCCTGGCGTTCCATTTCGGACGCTACGTTGACCATCTGATCCAGAGACGGTGTAATCAACCCGCTCAATCCGATCAGGTCCGCCTGCCCAGCGCGGGCCGTGTCCAGGATGGTCTGTCCGGGCACCATCACACCCAGATCCTCGATCCGGTACCCGTTGCAACCCAGCACCACACCCACGATGTTCTTGCCGATGTCGTGCACATCGCCCTGCACGGTGGCCATGACAATGCCCGGCTGGACCGCGCTTGAACCGCTCTGTGCCTGTGCCTCCTCAATGTAGGGCGTGAGCCAGGCCACGGCCTTCTTCATTACGCGGGCGCTCTTGACCACCTGGGGCAAGAACATCTGGCCGGCGCCGAAGAGATCACCGACACGGTTCATGCCATCCATCAGCGGCCCTTCGATAACGGCCAGCGGATCTCCCAGTTCCGCCAGCGCTTCGGCTGCATCCTCCTCGGCGTGCTGGTCCAGCCCGTTGACTAGCGCATGGGACAGCCGTGCCGCCACGGGCTCGTCCCGCCAGGCCAGATCCGCCTTGGGCCCGGTGGTTTCCAGGGTGCCGCGCAGCCGTTCCGCCAGTTCGATGAGCCGTTCGGTCGCGTCCGGGCAGCGGTTCAGAAGCACATCCTCAACGTGCTCCCGCAGCTCGGGGTCCAGTTCGGCATAGATGGCCAGTTGCCCGGCATCCACAATTCCCATATCCAGCCCCGCGGCCCGCGCGTGGTACAGGAAGGCGGCGTGCATCGCCTGCCGGACCGCGGTCTGGCCGCGGAAGGCAAAGGAGATGTTGCTGACGCCTCCGCTCACCTTGCAGTGCGGCAGTTCCTCCTTGATGCCCCGCACCGCTTCGATGAAGGCGACCGCGTAGTCGTCGTGTTCCTCGATCCCGGTGCCCACCGTCAGAATGTTGGGGTCCAGGACGATGTCCTCGGGCGGGAAGCCATGCTCCGTGAGCAGGCAGTAGGCCCGACGGGACACTTCCAGCTTGCGCTCCAGCGTGTCGGCCTGGCCCGTCTCGTCGAAGGCCATCACGACCACCGCGGCTCCGTACCGCCGACAGAGGTCCGCCTGCCGCAGGAACTCCTCCTCACCCTCCTTGAGGCTCAGCGAGTTGACCAGTGCCTTGCCCTGCACCTCCCGGAGGCCGGTCTCCAGAATCTCCCAGCGGGAGGAATCGATCACGATCGGCACCCGCGCCACATCGGGTTCCCCGGCCAGGAGACGCAGGAAACGGCGCATGCAGGCCGGACCGTCCAGCAGGCCATCGTCGAAGTTCACGTCCACCATCTGGGCACCGTTGGCCACCTGCTCCGCTGCCACCTGCACCGCGTCCTCGAAGCGGTCCCTGCGGATCAGGCGCCGGAAGCGCGCGGATCCCGAAACATTGGTGCGCTCGCCGATGTTGATGAAGTTGATCTCCGGCGCCACCCGGCACGGTTCCATTCCCGCCAGCACCGTAGCCGGCGCATGCTCGGGCACGGTGCGCGGGGCGAGGTTCGCCAGCGCGGCCCGGATGCGCCGCGTGTGGTCCGGCCCTGAACCGCAACAGCTGCCGGCGATGTTCAGTTCGCCCTTGGCGGCCGTCTCCCTGAGAGCCACGGCCATTTCCTCGGGAGTCTCGTCGTATCCTCCGAAGGCATTGGGCAAACCGGCATTGGGATAGCAGTGGATGCGGGTATCCGCAACCTCCGACAGCCGACTTATGTACGGCAACATGTCCGTTGAACCCAGCGAACAGTTGACCCCTACCGAAAAGGGTTCCGCATGGCGAACGGAATGCCAGAAGGCTTCCGGCGTCTGGCCCGACAGGTTGCGGCCGCTGGCATCCACCACGCTGATGGAGACCATGACCGGGAGCGAGCGACCGGTGTCCCGAAACAATCCTTGGATGGCGAAGAGCGCGGCCTTGGCGTTGAGCGTGTCGAACACCGTCTCGACCAGCAGAAGATCGGCTCCACCGTCCATAAGGCCCCGCACCTGCTCGCGGTAGGCCGCCTCCAATTCCTCGAAGGAAGTGTTGCGGAAGGCCGGATCCGAAACATCCGGCGATAGGGAGGCCGTCACGTTGGTGGGACCGACCGACCCAGCCACGAAGCGCGGGCGGTCCGGCTCCGTGTAGTCGCGGCCGTCCACGGCTTCCCGTCCAATGCGGGCGGCGGCGACATTCAGTTCATAGGCCAGATCGGACAGGCCGAAGTCCGCCAGGGCAATGCCGGTGGCCGTGAACGTGTTGGTGGAGACGATGTCCGCCCCGGCATCCAAGTACTGTCGGTGGATGTCCCGGATGATGCGGGGCTGGGTCAGGCACAACAGGTCATGGCAGCCCATGACCGGCCGCGGATGATCCCGAAACCTGTCGCCGGCATAGTCTGCGGGGGTCAGCCGATGTTCCTGAAGCAGCGTGCCCATGGCGCCGTCCAGGATCAAAATGCGCTCGTCGGCGGCTTGCAACAGATCGGACGGAGAGTGCATGCAGAACTGTTCCACCGGGAGTCAAGGGTCCGGAACGATGAAGGACGCGCCGAACAGCACAAGGCCCTCTTGCGTTGTGCGAACCGGCACCCGCCCCGGGGTTCAGGCCAAGTCCCAGGGACTGGTCATGAGACCCGCACCGTCGAAGGCAAGGCTGACTTCGGAGCCGATCCGGCAATGCGGCGCGGCGGCCCATTCTGCCACCAAGTTGGGCGACATCCAGGCCCTGCCCAAACTGAGCGTGTCATCGATGAACAGGATGCGGGCCTGTTCGGGACTGGTCTGAAGGCTGCTCAGGGACAGTTCCAGCACCTGCCGGTCACAGGGCACCACCGCGGGCATGGCGGCCTTGCGCAGCCCCATGACGCCTGCCGTAAACGCATTGGTATAGGTGGCCTGCCAGTCGATGTCCCGGAGCACGCGGCCGGCCGCCACATTGGCAAGTCCGAGACCATTGGCGTTGCCGGCGGTCTCGGGAGTAAGCGATAGGACCGCGACCACGGTGATGCGCGGCCACTCGGCATCCGGCAGGTCCGGAACGGCAAAGCGTCCAATCACGTTGGTGTCCATGCCGGTGCCCGAAATGTTCTTGCCCAGATGCCGGACCACCAGCAGATCCAGGGGGGAAACCGGGATGCGCGGCAGATGGGTGCGGGCCAAGTCCAGCAGGGTCCGTTCACGGGGACCGGCGAATTCCGAGGCGTGCAGGGCCTCCACGGCCATGGTTTCCTCGTGGCCATTTTCCACCACGGCCACCCCTCCCAGCAGATTCGTGTGCCGCACCTGCAACTGTGCGGCCGCGGCTAGATCCGACACAAAGACCTCCACACCGTGCGCATGGTAAGTCCGGGCTCCTTCCAGCTTGCCCAGACCGATGACGCCCATCTTGGACAGGCCGCTCTCTACGGGACCGTGAAAACTGGTGTGCGGCTTGACCCGGTTGATCAGCAACACATGGTCGGCCCGGGCCGAGTCCTCGCCTTGATACAACTGGGGCCCGCCCGGCAGACGAGCCGTCCGGTGCACAGCCATGTCCGCCCTAATCGGCACACCCATGGACTCCGCCGTGAGTCCGAAACTGGCCAGTACCTTCAGCTGTCCCGCAACGGTGCCGCCGCCATGGCTGCCCATAGCCGGAAATAGATAGGGTTGGGCCCCGCGTTCCTGCACGCACTTGATGGTTGTGCTGGTCAGGACCGGCAGATTGGCCAAGCCGCGACTGCCACAGCCAATCGCCACCGACTGGCCCGGCTTGACCGCATCCAACAGGCTGGATCCCTCCAAAGCGGCGCGCACGGCATCGGGAACATCCGCGACGGCATTGTCGGGGAAGTCCTGATACCCGGTCACCAGGCGGCCGGGCAAAGCGGCATCAAAGCTGAGGCCTTCCACGCTCTCCAGAAGTTCAGAGATCAAGATTGCACCGCCTGAAAGTCAAGTTGCCGCCGGCCCGCCTCCTTCACTGCAACGTAGCCGCGCCGGATTTCCACTGCCGCCATGGCCAACTCCTCCGGGGTGGTGACTGATTCCCAATTGCGACGCGGAACATCCCGGAGCCCCTGCCATGGGCACGCCGACCGGTCCAACGTCCATTCGGAAGACGCATTATGGCCTCAGGGAGCCGGCAAGATAGCTGCAGAAACATCCCGGCCCAAAGCCCTGCCTCACGGCTCCGAGGGTTGCATCGCCGTTGGCATCCCCGACGCGAACCAAGCAGAAAGAAGCGATCCTTGGGCATGGCCCGATGTTGAGCGGAGTTCACCTGCACCGGAACGCCAAATTCTCCCGCGTTTCCGGCCGTAGTTCAAGCCTTGCCCAGAAGGTTCCGCACGGCCTGCCGGAGGCTGTGCGGCTCTGCGCCGTACCGGATCCTGAGATCGATGACTGTGCTCAATTCCAGGCGTGCAAGAAGCTCTTCGTCCTCGATCCATACCCGGAGCTCGTCCACGAACCGCCGGCCGGCCACCGGCTGCAGGGCCTCACACAACATGTCGACTTTGGTTTGACGGACACCGGTCAGCAATCCTTCCTGAAGACCTTCCTGAAGACCTTCCTGAAGACCTTCCTGCCGGCCCGCCTCCTTCACCGCAACGTAGCCGCGCCGGATTTCCACTGCCGCCATGGCCAACTCCTCCGGGGTGGTGACTGATTCCCAGTCCAATTGTAGGGCATCCAAGATCGCCTTGTCCTGGGTACTCTGCCCGGACCATCCCTGCATGGTCCGCCGCATGAAGTCCACCAGAGCCCTCACCGTGTTCGGGTCCCGCAGAGTCCTGACATCCCTCAGGTATCCGCTGTGCAAAAACTCCTCGGCCGTGTTCGTGCGCTCCGCACGCACCATCAGGTCCAGCTCCCGCGGCAAACCCCAGGTACTGAAGTCATCATGCCGGACATCCATGTAGATGAACGGAAACAGCGGCCCCGCCACCGGCACGTGCCCGCGCATCAGCTCGTCCAGCGGTGTCGGGGTCCAGGCGGCCTCACCCGTGTAGATCAGCAACAGGCACGGCACAGGTGCCGGACGCCGACGACTGAAGTGCTCCGTGCGGTCCAGGGAGACCAGTGTGACACTGGCGTAGGCCACCAGCCGCATCAGGATCATGTACTCCACACTGGACTGAACCTCACAGGCCAGCAGCACACCGTCCTCCTGTTGTGTGCGGAAGCGCCAGCACTGATCCTGCACCGTCTCCAGCAAGCGACCCCACACCTCCACATCCCGCACCGGAGTCAGTACCTGCACCGATTCCAGGTCGGGCTCTCCCAGTTCCAACCGTTCACAGGCGAACCCCACGAAGGCGTCGCGAATGCCTTGGGTATCGAAAAACATCTTGTATTTGCGGTCGGAAAGTTGCATTCAAACAGCTCCGACAAGGACCTCAATGGCACAAACAATAATATCCACGCATGCTATCAACAACATTTAACCCGGTTTACAACCAACAAACGGTCACACATGAGAAAGAGAACCATAGCCTTCGGTTCCGGGTTGCCTGTCGACTTGCCGTGAATTGAAGCTTGGATGGAATACCAGGTATTGCGAGCCGGCACCCCGGATCGGGACAACCCAGCCGATTCACCGGGTTTCCTGCCCCCCGGTACCGTAGCCAAGCCCGGAATGCGGCCCTGTAATCTTCAGGCATTCGCTGGAACGAACAGGACAAGGAACTTCCGAAGCCATGGAAAATCCGCAACCAAACTCCGCCCTGCTGCTGCGGCTACTGGGCCGGCACCATTCCCCACGAGAAGCCAGTGTGGAGGCAGGTCTGGATCATGCCGACTTCCAGTCCTGGTGGCGGGATCAACTGAAACAGCGGGTACCCGATCAGAACGGTCGCCGCTCCTCGGCGGTTTCATCCCCCGTGCGCATCCTCCGAGACCAACGCGGCATCCCCCACATCCACGCCGCATCGGACCTGGACCTGTACACGGGCTACGGCTACGCCATGGCCCAGGACCGTCTGTGGCAACTGGACTACTACCGTCGGCAGGCCCACGGCCGCCTGGCCGAAATCCTGGGCGCCAAAGCCTGTCCGGAGGCCACAGGCGGCGCACCGACAGCCTTACACAGGGACACGACTGCCAGAACAATCGGCTTCCTGCGCATCGCCAAGGCACAGTGGAAGGTCATGCAGGATTCGGTTGCCGGCCGATTAAAGGCGTTTGCCAAAGGCATCAACCAGTTGATGGAGGAAACCCGAGACAGTCCCCCCATAGAGTTCGCGCTGCTGGACTACGCCCCCGAGCCGTGGCATCCGATTGACACGCTCGCAATCTGGTGCGAGTTCCAGTACTACCTGACCGTCCGCCTGCCGGTCATCTACGTTCCGGAAATCGCCCGTCGACACTTGGGGGACGGACCGCTGTACGAAGCATTCCTGCAGGGCGAAGCGGACGCGGAGAGCATCCTGCCACCCGGTTCGGTGCCGGCCTCCCTGCATGATCCCGTGGGGCGGGCCGTGGGCGATCCCGAGGAGGCCGTCGGCAGCAACAACTGGACCGTGGCCGGATCGCGTTCCCGGTCCGGCCATCCCCTGCTGGCCAGCGATCCCCACATTGCCTTCAATGCCGTCTCCTGCTGGTACGAGGCACACTTGGCGGACGGCGCAGGGCTGGATGCTGCCGGCGCCGGCTACATTGGCGTGCCCGGTTTGCTGTTCGGCCGCAACCGCAACCTGGCCTTCGGCATCACCAACAACATCTGTTCCCAACGGGACCTGTACCGGGAGCAAATCGACCCGGACCATCCAGACCGATTCCTGCACGGCGGAGTGTGGATCCCCGCCCGATCCCTGACGGAACGCATCGAGGTGAGGAATGCAGACCCCGTGGACCTCGAAGTGGTCTACTCGCCTACGGGCCCGATTGTCGATCACCTCCTGCCGGAGGCCGCCCGCGGCAGCGAACCCGTCTCGCTGCGGTGGATGGGCGCCACCTTGGGACCCGACGGCCAAACCGAGCGGGGTGCCGAAGTCGGCGTCCTGATGAAGACCAACAGGGCGCGCACGTGCGACGAGTTCCGATCGGCGCTGGCCGATTGGCGCGTTCCCACCTTGAGCATGGTGTTTGCCGACGCGGAAGGCAGTATCGGCTACCAGTGCACGGGGGCCATTCCCATCCGCCGGAACTGGCACCGCGGATACCGCAAGGCATGGGAACCGGAGGATGCCTGGCAGGGCGTGGTGCCCTTCAGGGGACTGCCGGCCATATCCAATCCGCAGCAGGGTTGGATTCGCACGGCCAACAACCGCACCGCCGGCGACGACTACCCCTACCCGCTGTCCGGGACCTGGGCCAGCGGCCACCGCGCACAACGCGTCCGACAGTTGCTGGAAGCCAACGACCAGATGACGCGCCAAGCCTGTATGGAGATGCAGGCAGACATGCTGTCGCTCAGGGCCAGGGACTGCCTGCCGCACCTGTTGCACCTGCTGGACGGGCACCCCGCCCCGTTGGTGCGGGAAGCCGCGGTGCGGTTGCAGGCATGGGACTGCCACATGGAGCCGGATTCAGTGGGGAGCGCGCTTTTCGAAACCTTCTTTGCGAAATGGCAACTCAGTGTCGCATCGCAACGGTTTCCTCCTGCCGTGGCCGCCCAGGTGGCCGACAGCATCGCCGGGCTTGCCAACGCCTTGTTGGGAAGCGATCCTGCAGGCTGGTTTGAGAATGAGCAAACCCTCCGCAATGAGGTGTCCCGGACCATGCTGGCAGTCTGCCGCCAGCTTGAGACGCAGTTGGGGACAGACATGGATCGGTGGACGTGGGGACGGCTGCACCGCATCCACCTCCACCATCCCCTGACCTACATCAAGGCCATAGGCGGACTGTTGGGCCGCGGCGGCAATCCTGTGGGGGGATCGGGTGTCACCGTCTGCAACACCGGCATGGACCCCAACTACGCGGCCAACATGGGAGCCAACTACCGTATCGTCGCCGATTTGGCTCCGGACTCACCGGACCTTTTCGCCATTGATGCCGCGGGACAGTCCGGACATCCGGGCAGCGAGCACTACTGTGATCAGCTGCCGGATTGGCTGGCAGGCAACCTGGCCACACTGTCCTTGGCGTCGGCCGACGACCTGAAGAACGTGGAAGCAGCCATGATTCTGGTACCGCAAGGCTCCGCCGTGCGGAACTGACAGCGAACCGGAAGCGACAAGCTACACGAGAGTAATCCTGAGTCCGGTTTCGCTGGAGGCATAGGCGGCGTCCATCACGCGCGCCACGTGCAGTGCATCCTCGCCCGTGGTCAGGGGTTCCACCCGCCCCTGGGCCGCGTGCACAAAGCGGCGGATGAAATTCTCCCCGGCCACGCCGCAGTAGGCCGGGGAGTCCGCAATTTCGAATTCGAAGGTGCGCCTGGGAGCGGCATTCCAAGCGGGATGCAAAGTCTCCACGTACAGCCGGGAAGCGTCGCCCAGACCGATGCCCGTCGTGTACATGCGGCCCAGACGGCCGTTCACGCCGAGGTACACGTCATTCCCAGCCGGATTGTGGTACCCGGATCCGCTCTGTCCCAGCACATACCCCAGATGCATCGACACGAGTGTCCCGGACTCCAGGGTCAACGACAGATTGGCCATGTCCTCCACGTCGATGTCCTCGCCGCTGCGCGTGGCCACCTGGGCGGATACGGTGGCGTAGTCCTCATCCGTGATGAACCGAATGCGGTCAAGGTCGTGGCATCCCAGCCATGAGATCACGCCACCTCCGGCATACTCCTTGTTGAACAACCAGTGGCGCGGGTTGCGGTCCTTGACCTGGGTATAGAGAGCCCGGACCTCCACCGACAGCAGTTCCCCGAGCAGGCCCTCCCGGAGGATGGACCGCATCTGGCGAAAGACCGGGTAGCTCCTGGTCTGATAGCAGACGGACAGCAAGGCTTCGCCTTGGGCAGCCGTATCCAGAACCTGTTGTGTTTCCGCGGCATTGCGGCCAATGGGCTTCTCCGCCATCAAGTGGACGCCGGCTTCAAGAACCCGGCTGAAACTGGCGGGTCCGCGGTCGTTGCGAACGCAGACGATGGCAAAGAAGGGGCGGTGTTCCTTCAGCATTGCGGCCGGATCGGTGTGCCAGGCCGTCACCTTGGCGCCCTGCCCGACCTTGACCCTTTCCAGATCCTCCCGGCTTTCACCGCACACCACGATGGCCTCCACCTCGGACAGTTGCTGAAGCGTAGCCAGGTGCGACATGGCATGCGGATGCTGCAATCCCACAAGAGCTGCCTGCATGGGTTCCCGTCCTTAGTCAAGTGAGTCGGCAGGACGAGTCTACTGTCAACGGACGGAACGGCCGATGCCGGTCGGGCAGTTCCCTCCCCTCTCTCGGCCACACCATGTGCCCGCGTGGCCGGAACCCGAGACGGACCGGATCCCGTGCTCGTTGGTGACATGTGTCCCGAGGCCGTACTGCCTGCGAGGTTCTTCCCGTTCACATCACTGTTCCACATAAACAGGTCGCAAACTTCCCGCTCCGCCATTGCAAAACAAGCCAACCGGATTGCCCATGAGTATATTTGATATATTATTCGTATATTGGTATACTCATGTTCACGAATCCTCTTTGCCCCATCGATCCAAGACTGCCGTGCACCCTCCCGCAAAACCCATCGGCTGCCTGCTGGTCACCCACCTACCAGCCAAGGTGGAACTGCGCCGCCGTCCCGAACTGGAGGGACGGCCGCTGATCATCTGCGATGGCGGCGCAGGCCGGCCGCGCGTACTGGACCGCACACCGCAGGCTGGTGAAGCACGCATTGGGGAGCCACTTGAGGCAGCCCTCTCCCGCTGCAAGGACGCCGTGGCCCTATGGGCCGACACGGAGCACTACGAGGAGGTATCCAACGATCTCCTTGCGACCTTGGCCGAGGTGACGGACCGCATTGAGCCGGGAGCACCGGGCACCTTTCATCTGGACCTCACCGGCATGGCCCGCCTGTACGGCGGCTCGGACAACCTGCACCAGGCCCTGCTGACCGCCTGCAACAGCCACTGGCGGCCCCGCTTGGGTGTGGCCGGTGGCAAGTTCCCGTCCCGCTGCGCCGCCCTGCAGGCCGAAGCCAACGGGGTACGGTGCCTGCCCGGGGATCGAAAGACCGTGCGCCGGCAGCTGGCATCCCTCCCGGTCGGTCAGTTGCCCGTGCCCCTGGAGATGGCGGACCGCTTGCGCGTCTTCGGCTTTCACACCTTCGGTGAACTGGCGCGCCAGTCCGCGGGTGCCCTGGAGGCCCAGTTCGGTCCGACCGGCCGCCGGGCCTGGGAACTGGCCCGGGGCGTGGATCGGGAACCGGTGGTACCGACAACACTGCCCGTCTCCGTCCAGGAACAATTGGACTTCCCCTTTCCCTCCGACTCCGTGACCATGCTGGAATCCGGCCTGCAGGCACTCTCGCAGCGCATCTGGCAACGTCGCGAACTCCACAACCGAGGCGTGCGGCGCGCCACTGTCAGGGGCTCCCTGGCCGAAGGCGGCACCTGGCACTTCGAGCGCACCTTGAACACGGCTGTTAGCGACGGCGACGAGATGCTGCGCATCCTGCGCAGCGGATTGGCCGCGCACAGTCCGGATGGAGCCTCCCGCTATCCGGTCGGGGAACTGGAGCACCTCACCCTGACCCTCTCCGGCCTGAGCCGGCGCGCCGTCGCCCGCCAGCACACCCTGTGGGGCGACACCGACAAGGCCCAAGCCCAAACGCGGCTGGCCGGCCGGTTGATCCCGCTCGAGCCGGAGTCCCGCCTGCCGGAGCGGCGCTGGGCCCTGGGCGAGGAACTGAATCCCCTGAACATGCCCCGTCCGGTGACCGTGGAGAGCGGTAGCCGGCCCTCCCTGCCGCACCAGATAGACCTGGCCGGCAACGGCCGCTGGCAGCGGGTGGTCCGCATTCTGGATCTGTGGGAGGTGGAGACCGAATGGTGGCGTCGGGAACAGGTACGGCGACGCTACTGCCGGCTGGAACTGGATCCCGGCAAGAGCATCACCGTCTTCCGCGATCTGGAGAGCGGAAACTGGTTTCAACAGGACTACTGAACATGCCGCAGGACTATGTGGAGTTGCGAGCCCACTCCTGGTATTCCTTCCACGCCGGCGCCTCCTCCGTCTCGGAGTTGCTGACCAAGGCGGCCGATCTGGAACAGCCGGCACTGGGCCTGACCGACACCGGCAATCTGTGTGGCGCCCTGGAGTTTGCCCGTCTTGCCAACAGCCTGGGCATCCAGCCCGTCACCGGCGCCGACCTGGTGGTGCAGGACGGGGAACGCAGCGGTCCCGTCACCCTGCTGGCGGAGTCCGGGCATGGCTACGCGGCCCTCTGTCGCCTGCTCTCTCAGGCCCACCGGGACGGCCGACGGCGCGCACCCCGACTGCCCGCCGAACAGTTGGCGGAGCTGGTTGGCGGCAACGGCCTGATTCAACTCACCGGAGCACCTGGCAGCCTGCTGGCAAACCGGATCGAGGCCGGTCACTGGCGTGAGGCCCGACAGATTGTGGAACAGGCCATTGCCTGGCTGGGACGCGGCTCCGTCTTTCTGGAACTGCAGCAGCACCTGGTGCATGGCGACCGCGAGCGCAACCGGCGTCTGCGGGAATTGGCGAACCACTGCGGCGTGGCCTGCGTGGCCACCAATGAGGTCTGGTACCACGACCGCGGCCGGGCCCGCTTGCACGATGTCCTGGTGGCCATCGGTCTCAACAGCTCGCTGTCCGAAGCCCGCGCCCACCTGAAGGCCAACAGCCAGTACTGGCTCAAGCGCGGGGTCGAACTGACACTTCCATTCCAGGCCCACCCGAAAGCCATGGCCAACAGCGTGCACATCGCGGAGCGTTGCGCCGGCTTCAACCTGGAGCACTACATGACCAACCGCTACCGCTTCCCCGATGCTCTGACGCCTCAGGGCCATGATGCCCAAAGCTGGCTGGAAGCGATGTGCCTGGAGGCCGCCCGGTACCGCTACGGACGCGTGACGCGCCGGATCCGGGACCGTTTGGACGAAGAGTTTCGCCGAATCCGCCAGCACCAGCTGGCCGGCTTCCTCCTGATCTACCACCGCGTAATCGAACTGGCGCGCGAGGTGATGAGGGAACTGGGACATGCGGATCGGGAAATACCGGTGCCGTGGCTGGCACCCGGACGGGGGCGGGGCTCCTCCGTAGTGATGGTGGTGGGCTATCTAATCGGCCTGTCCCATGTGGATCCGCTGGCCTACAACCTGCCCCTGGAGCGTTTCATGCCGGAGGACATGGCCGGTCCGCCGGACATCGATCTGGACTTTCCACGCGACATCCGGGAGAAGCTGATCCCGCGTCTGATTGAGGAGTGGGGCTGGGAACACGCAGCCCTGACCGGCATGTTCGCCACCTACAAGACGCGGGGAGTCATCCGGGATCTGGGCCGCACACTGAGCCTACCGTCGGAAGAGATCGGACGGCTGGCCAAAATCGCAGAATCCAGGATTCGCGGACTGGCGGACGAACTGGCCACCCTACCGGGCTATCGGGACAAGCTGGAGCAGCCGGGCTGGCGGGAACTGGCCGCCCTCTCCGGCCAGTTGGGCGGCTTCCCCAAGGGCATGGCCCAGCACCCGGGCGGCATGGTGATCTCCTCCATCCCGCTGACCGATATGGTGCCAGTGCAGCCGTCCGCCATCGAAGGGCGCGTGGTCTGCCAGTGGGACAAGGACAGCGTGAACGACGCCGGCTTCGTCAAGATTGACCTGCTGTCGCTGGGGGCCCTTTCCCAGATGCAGGAGGCCGTAACCCTGGTTCGGGAACGCACAGGCACCGACCTCGATCTGAGTCGCATCGACATTGCGGACCCGGCTGTCTACGGGGACCTGGGAACCGGCAAGACCGTAGGCATTTTCCAAGTGGAAAGCGCGGCCCAGATGCAAACGATCACGCGCCTGCGACCGGAGAACATCTACGACCTGGCCATGGAAGTGGCCGCGGTGCGGCCGGGCGTGGGCGCCAACGGCGGGGTTGCGGAGTTTCTGCGCCGCCGCGGCGGCGCGGTCTGGGACTACGATCATCCGCTGGAGGAAGAGGCGCTGGGTCGCACACTGGGCATCATTCTCTTCCAGGATCAGGTGGTTCACTTGGGCATGGACGTAGCCGGCCTGACCGCGCGCGAGGCGGATCTCCTGCGCCGGGCCTTTGCCCGCCGCAACAACGAGGATCTAATCGCGCACTACTGGGACATGTTCCGCGAAGGTGCGGCCGCCCGCGGCGTGCCGGAGGAGACGGCTGCCCGGATCTTCACCAAGTTCAATCCCCACTACATGTTCCCGGAAGGGCATGCCCTGGCCTTTGCCTTCACGACCTACCAGATGGCCTGGCTGCGGCGCTACTGGCCGCTGGAGTTCTTCATCGGGTTGTTCAACCAGCAGCCGATGGGCTTCTGGGATCCGGAAACCCTGAAGGTGGAGGCTCGGCACATGGGCCTGGAGGTACGCCATCCGGATGTGAACCGCTCCGACTTCAAGACGGTACCGGACGGGCCGCGGGCCATGCGCCTGGGGTTGACCCAGGTCAAGGGGCTGGATGCGCGATTGGCCGAAACCCTGCTGGCGGCGCGGGCCGATGCCCCCTTCGCCAACCTGGCCGACCTGGTCTCCCGCAGCCGCCTGTCACAGGCGGCCCTGGAAAACCTGGTGCGAGCCGGCGCCGTGGACAACCTGCCGGGCGTGACGAACCGTCGGCAGGCCCTGTGGGAAATCGGCGTACGCCATCGTCCGGATCGCAGCGGCCATCCCGAACTGGATCTGCCCGTGGACGGGGTGATGGCGGATCTGGCCCCCGAAAGCGCGGCGGACCGCATGCTGGGCGAGTACGCCACACTGGGTCTGTCACCGGTCGGCCATGTGATGGAACTGGCGCGGCCCCAACTGACCGCCGATGTGATGCGCAGCAACCAACTGGACAGGATTGCGCACGGCACAATCGTGCGGGTGGCCGGACGCGTGGTGCGTCGTCAACGGCCACTGGCCAAGGCCGTCTTCATGACGCTGGAGGATGAATGGGGCCTGATCCCGGTGGCGGTCTGGCCGGACGTCTGGCAGGCGTACAAGCAGGTACTGAAGCAGCCACTGGTGGTAATCCAAGGCGAGGTTTCGCGCATCGACAACACCATGAACATTGCCACCCACCGTGCCTGGAGGCTGAAGTTGCCCGGCCAACGGTTCGAGAACATCACACGCCCGGACTGACGGTAGCCGACCGACAGCTGTCCGTGCACTTCACTTAATCGCTGCAACTCCCACATCCCTCCGACGATGCAGCGGCTGTTGTTGCCAGTGATACCGAGAGGGTAGATACCCGATCCCAAAGACTGCCGCAGACTGCATCTGCCCTTAGGTCAAGCTGCCATCCCTGCAACGAGCAGTAGGATCAGTATGTTGGCGCTTCACGAGCCGTAAGGTCCGCAGCATTACCGTTGAACAGAGGGAGCATGTGCATCGATGCCCATATCCGCAATGAAGCAAGACGCCTTCCGTGAACGCATCGCCGGTCTGGAGGTGCATTCCGGAGAGGGGCACCGGGCACCGGGCAAGGCCTTGCTGGTCCTATTGGCCGTGCGCGGCGTGCTCCACGGTTCACCGCGCCTCCGAGCACACAGTCATCTGGAAGAGGAGGCACAACCGCTGTTGGAGGTTTTTGGTCCGCCAATGTCCGGCTCGCGTCCTGATTTGCCTTTCCAACACCTCGCAGAAAGCGGCCTGTGGGAAACGGAGGCACCGGGCATCGCCTCCACATCCGCCCCCAACGCAGCGGGTGGCTTCCCGCAATCGGTGTACGACCTGTTGGCCAACGACTACTACCTGATGAAAGAGACGGTGCTGCACCTGCTCGATCTGCACTTCACCAAGAGCGTTCAACCCGATCTGCTCGAGATGTTGGAGGTGTCCGAGCTTTGGGATCCGGCATCGCGTTCCGCGCAGGCTTCCCCACAGCAGCGCGCGGTGGCGGCGGGATTCCGGGCGACAGTCCTGAACGCATACCGGAACCGGTGTGCCGTCTGCGGAAATGGGGTGTGGGTTGGCGGAATACCCCTGGGAATTCAGCTCACCCATATTCACTGGCACTCCCACGGGGGTGAATTCAGCCTTTCCAACGCCCTGGCCCTGTGCACCCTGCATCAGAAGCTGTTTGATGTAGGAGGCTTCACGATTTCGGACGACCTTTGTCTGGAACTTTCGTCTCGGCTACGCGTTGAAGATCCCGGAGGCAATAGCTGGATCATGCCGACCCCGGGAAGCCCTGTCCACGTACCCGAGAACCCAGACCACAGGCCTCATTCCAACAACCTGGCCTGGCACCGGCGCGAGGTTTTCAGGAAGTAGGTCCCGCACTACCGGCGAACCGAGTCGCACGTCCCCCGGCATTCATTACAATTTCCAAGGCTGCGGTGTGAACATGACCGTTGCTGACAGAAGGCAATTCCGCATTGGCCAGCAGTCAGGGGTTGTCATGCACTTCGTCTTCCCCATTCAGTGGCCTGAACAGAACAGGCTGAAAGGAGTTTCGGCATGGACAGAAGAAAGTTTCTCGGAGCAGCCGCCTTGGCAACCGCCGCTGTAGGTGCCAGCGCGTGCGCAGTCACACCGGAGGATCTCACCGCAGCAACCGCCGCGGATACCTCCCTGCCCGAAGTCTCGTGGCAGATGGCCACAAGCTGGCCACCGCTGCTTGACACCATCTTCGGTGGCGCCACCACGTTCGCCGAGACCGTAAGTGCCCTGACCGGCGGCAAGTTCACGATCGATGTCCGCGCCGCCGGCGAACTGGCACCCGGCCTTGAGGTCCTCAACGTTGTGGAGCAAGGTGCCGTCCAATGTGGCCACACCGCCTCCTACTACTACGTGGGCAAGAGCCCCGTGACGGCCTTCGGCACGGCCCTGCCCTTCGGCCTAACCAACCGCCAGAACAATGCCTGGTTCTATCAGGGGGGCGGCCTTGAAATGATGCAGGCCTTCTACGGCGAGCGCTTTGGCGTGATTCAGTTCCCGGCCGGCAACACCGGCGCCCAGATGGGCGGCTGGTTCAACAAGGAGATCCAATCCATCGCCGACATGGAAGGCCTGAAGATGCGCATCCCCGGGCTGGGCGGCCAGGTGATGGATCGGCTGGGCGTGACCGTGCAGGTACTGCCCGGCGGCGAGATTTTCCAGGCGCTCCAAACGGGAGCCATCGACGCGGCGGAATGGGTGGGCCCCTACGACGACCTCCGCCTGAACTTCCAACAGGCCGCCAAGTTCTACTACTACCCTGGCTGGTGGGAACCAGGACCATCCTTGGAGGTGCAGATCAACCTGGACGAATGGAACGGCCTGCCCGAGGAATACCAGGCGGCCATCGCCACTGCTGCCAACGTGGCCAACACCAATATGATGGCCACCTACGACGCCAAGAACATTCCGGCCTTGGCGGAGCTGATGTCGTCGGACGTGGTGCTGAGTCCCTTCCCGGACGATGTCATGCAGGCGGCCGAAGGTGAAGCGTTCGCAATGTACGAGGAAATCGCGGCCTCCGATCCGGACTTCAGTTCCATCCTGAGTGCCTGGAGCGAATTCCGTTCCGGGATCCAGGGTTGGCACGGCCTGGCCGAAGCCGCCATGACAAGCTACCAGTCAATCCTGTAGTTCAACAAGGTGCGGAACACCGGCGATTCGTCCGTCGGCAAGTTCCAGCCCCGCCCGTTGCAATTCAAGCCAACCCGGTCGCTTCCGGGTTGGCTTGACTGTCTGTTCGAATAGGCTCTTCACAGAAAGGGCATGCCTGTTCAATTGCCACCAGCACGATCAACTATGCTGCATGGCTGGGCAAGTACGCGGTCGAAACGCCGACATGGCGTGAACACGATATTGGGATTGAGCGCGTTACTGCCTGGATAGATCTACTTCTGTAACCATATTGATGATGGAACGCTTGGCCAACCGGGGCAACGACACCTACCACTACATCGAGAACACGAATGAGGAGGTCAACTTCCTGGCCGGCTTCTCCCAGGCCGTATTTCACGAGACGGCGCGGGATGCCCGCATCCAGGTTGAGTTCGATCCGGTGACCGTGCGCAAGTATCGCCTGCTGGGCTATGAAAACCGGGCCAAGTCGGACGAGTCCTTCCGCGACGATACCGAGGACTTCGGGAAGATTGGTTTCCGCTCGGACGTAACGGCTCTCCATGAAGTGCGGCCGCTGGGAGATGCCCCACAAGGCGGCATGGCCACGGCCAGACTTCGTTACCGCGATCTGCAACTGGGTGAAGTCGTGGAACGGGAAGCCGCCATCACCTGGGAGGAAGTTCAGGAGCCCGACCGCTACTTCCGACGCCAGGCCGCGGTCGCGGAATGGGCCGAGCTGCTGGGCAAGTCGTTCTACGCGCAGTGCGGCAGCATCGAGGCGGTTTTGGCAGCCCTATCGCCCGCATGGGATCAGGCCGGCAGGCAATCGGAGCATTTCATCAGGTGCTCGGAACCCCTGTTCGTACCGTTCCGTGAAACGTAGGACCTGGAATTTCGGGAATCGAAGGCGAATGGGTTGCGCAGCGCTGGCGGACGGCAGCGCACATGACGGGACCCGGACAGCCTTGACCTCCGCAATCGATGCAGACCTCCGGAACCCGGTCCCGCCGCACGATGCCCTGGACGCGGACCACACTTGTAAGCATGCACCCTCGGGTGGTGGACTGGCTCTTGTTGGCCACGGTGCTATTCGAAGTCCTGTCCGGCCTTGCCACGTTTCTAATCGGCAAACCCGAAGCCGCTTGGTTCTGGACCGTGCACGCCATTGTTGGGTTGTCGTTGGTGATCCTGCTGGCGTGGAAACTGGGCCGGGTCGCGCACCGAATGACACCCCGACGGGATCGCAAGTCCAATGTGTTGTCGCTCGTGGTGGGCCTGTTGGCCATGCTGGTACTGGCCACGGGCACAGTCTGGGTGTCTGCCCAAGTTCCGTTTGGCTATCCCACGGGCCTAAACCTCCACGTCGTGGCTGCCCTTCTACTCCTTGTGGCAATGGTCGTCCACGCGTGGATGCGCAACAAACCCGTCACGCGGCCCCAGCTGCTGTCGCGGCGCAACTTCATCGCGGGTGCTGCCGCCGGCATCACCGCCACAGGCGCTTGGTTGGCGCAGCAGGCTGCCGGTCGAGCCTTCGAGTGGCCAGGTGCAACCCGACGTTTCACGGGTTCCCGTGAAGTCCATGGTCCGTTGCCGGTCACGATGTGGATGTTTGATGGAGTTCCCCACATCGATCCCGCCGAATTCAGCCTCTCGGTTGCCGGAAACGTGCAGCAGCGGCTGGAGTTGGACCTGGAGACCCTGCAGAAACTGGGACAAACCACAACAACGGCCACTCTGGACTGCACGGGCGGTTGGTTCAAGGAGGAGGACTGGACCGGGATTCCGGTGTCCGACCTGTTGACCGCCGCACGAGCCAACCCGAGTGCCCGGTACGTCGGCTTCCGTTCGGTTACCGGGTACCGCTGGAGCCTTTCCCTGGACGAAGCCGACCAGGCGCTGCTCGCCCTGGAGGTTGAAGGTTCACCGCTGAGCGCCGGCCACGGCGGCCCTCTCCGCCTCGTGGCGCCGGGCCACAGGGGCTTTCAGTGGGTAAAGTGGGTCACCGAAGTCCGGGTTCTCGATCGGGCCGATGCCGGGCAGTGGGCCGCCATCTTCACCAGCGGCCTGGATCGGAATGCATAGAACACCGGGCAAAATTGCGCGGACTGCGACCCGATTTAGGTAGTGGGACCACAAGGTTGCCGATGCCGCTGCAGGCCATTTGCTTCATCGACGAGACGGTGACGGTCGAATTCGACCAGGAACCGGTCAGGATCAAGAATCCGCACTGTCCGGATCGATTTGTCTGGGACGGGGCAGTGTTCACCGTGGAGACGCTGCTGGAAGAATGGCGGGATCATTCCCGCCACGGACGCATGGCCCGCAACATGCGACCGGGCAACAAGGCGAGGGCTCTCAAGACCGGTTCATGGGGCGTGGGCCGAATCTACTTCCGCATCGCCACCGAACAGGGACGCTACTTCGACCTGTACTACAACCGCGCTCCGATGCCAGGTGCACCTGAAGGACAGTGGATCCTTTACCGGGAACTGGGCGAGGTCAACTGACGACGGGTGCCGCGTCCGGTTGAAGATCCGGCTCGACGTCATCTCCTGTCAAGTCCGCATCCTCGGCGGCCTCCGCCGCATCCTCGATCTTGGAGGCCGTCTCGGGATCCAGCTCCGGCAGTTCCTCCAACGAGGTCATGCCGAAATAAAGAAGGAACTGCTCCGTAACCCCATACAACAACGGATTGCCCACCGTTTCCTTGCGGCCGCGCACCTCAATCAGCTCGCGGGCCAGCAACGTCCGCAGCACATGGGCGCTGTCCACACCGCGGATCGCCTCGATTTGACCCCGCGTGACCGGCTGGTGATAGGCAATGATGGCCACGGTTTCCGTGGCCGGCTGACTCAGGCGCGACCGTCGGGCCAAGGCCACAAACCGGTCGATCGCATCTCCGGCCTCGGGCATGGTCACCAAAGCCACCTTCTGTCCCAAAGTCAGCAACCTCAGGCCGCGCTGGTTCTGCTCAAGGGTCTCTTCCAGTTCCTCAAGGGCGAACCGCACCACCGGCGCGGGCCGATCCACCACCCGGGCCAGGGCCTGGACCGTCACGGGTTCGGGCGCGATAAATAGGAGGCTCTCCAGGAGCGCGGCCAGAGAGGGTTGCGAGCGCGAATCGAACATGAAGGAAAACGACTGAGGGGGTACCGGCACGCTGAGAATGGGGATCATTATAGGTAGGGGACGTGTATGGCGATGGTCCGTCTAAATTTCTTGTTCACGGGTCATTGGATTCTCTTAGCCGATCGTATGCCCCGCCGGATCCGGGTGCGGTAAGGGAGCAAGGAGAAACCAAGGTAGACCTGTTCAAGCTAACAGAGGCCGAGTTCGCCCATGAGAGCCCCGAAAAGCCCTCGTTGGCGAACCAGACTGGACGAAGTTGCCTGCATCCTGGCAGTCACTGGAGACTCTCGTGTAGAGGATTGCCGGCACGAGGGGTTATGCTGATTTCCTCAACCCGTCTGCCTATCGCTATCCGATGGAACCGGCGCGACTCGCACCCAGACAATCCCTTCCACATGTTTGAAGTGCGCATCCGCCGAAACCAAATCGGCTCCGGTCTCCATCGCGTGGGCGGCGATCCAGACATCGTTGGTCGGAATGGGGCGTCCTTTTGCCCTCAATGCTGCGGCTATTCGGGAGTAGCGGTCGGCGGTTACCGGCCCCACTGTCACAAAGGACGTGTATGGGTTGTTGAGAAATGAACGGAGGTGGGCAGCGTTCCGCTCGAAATGCTTGCCGCGCCGGAAGCCGTACATCAGTTCGCCAACCACGACAGCAGAGAACAGGACTTCCTCAGCCCTTCGCACCAACTCCGCAACGCCCCCGTGTCCCCGCATAAGCAGGGAGTAAGCGTTGGCGTCCAGGAGAATCTTCATTCCCAGACTGTCTCGTCAATGGACTCAAAATCCTCCAGGGCGGCATCCATCTCATCCGCTTCTGCCTGGGTCCAGGTTCCAATCAGATGATCCAACGAAGTGCCCACGCAGTCCACCTTGGCTGCACCATCTGGCAGACCAGCCCCCTTCCGGAGCAGCCTGAGCGCGGCCTGATTCAGAGAGATCCCTTCCCGCTTAGCCAGGCGGCGCAGACTGGAGTTCAGATCGTCGTCGAATCCTCTGACCGTGATTTGGTGCATGGGTCACCAACCTCCGTGATGCAAGTAATGAGGCTCTCTGCCTCATTCTACTAGGCACACCCATGCGGATCAATCCAGACTTGGCCCGAGCCCGACGCAACCCTGGATTCCGACTCCGGAACGACGCTTGATTGAGACGTAGACCATCCTTGACCGGCACCCTCCACCATTTGCGGAACCACCGCCGCACACCACGATGCCGTCGTGCCGGTGTAGCGGATGCCGCTCGTCTGGCAGCTCGATGTGTTGTTGCTGCCCCGTCTCAAGCGGTTCTTGCAGGAAGATCACCTGTTCCTCCAAACCCCGTTCCCGTCCTCCGCGTTCAGAGTCGGGGACTGAAAAGATCGCAACGCCGGCCCGGATCTGTGCTCAGTTCCTGCAATATGATTTCCCTAATCTCCAAGCAGACTGCGGCATGCACGCCGCCTTGTGCCAGCTTTGTCAGCAGATGCCCGGTTTTGGGTTCATCCCGACGAGCACGCATCCAAAATACAGGGGTTCCCGGTGGCAGCTCATGCAGCAAGTCCACAAGGTGGTCGGCATCGGCAAACCAATGTCGGTTCAGCGACGTGTCGCCGTACAGCAGATACAGGTAGTGCCAACTGAACTCCCTTTCGAGCAGTACCGATCCCTGAGGGGCGGCAGCTTGCAACCGTTGGACCGCCTCCGGCAGGCCGGCCAGTTCCCTGGTGCGCGGACCGGTCGGAAGATATTGGAGCTGCGCGCGCGGAATGTATAGGGCCTCGCCGAACAGCACAACGAACACAGCCAGGAGCAATAACAACCCCGGAAAGGACACCGTCTTGACCACCTGGGGCAGCAGGCACGGAAGGACCACGCATAGCAGGGGCACCAGCGGCAGCAGGTATCTGAGCCAGATGCTGAAGGACAGCATCACGTGAATGGCAAGCCATCCACAGGTGGCCACGAGCAGCCAAAACCCAAGCCAGCGTCGCCGTCGATCCCCATAGGACCGATGCTCAAGCACTCCCCAGATCAACAGGGCGGCCATGGCCACGGCTCCGCTCCAGTGTCCCGTCAACTCGCGCGTCAACGGCAGCCATTCCACCAACCTCGGCCACCAGTCGGGAGGCGAAACAAGCCGCAACGGTGCGTAGTGTTCGAAACCCAGCTTCCAGAAGGAAGGTGCGGCATGCCAACGGACGAGATCCCACAACTGAACAGGAACGGCAACCGCCGCGAACCCAAGCAGCAAGGACTTCCAGTCAACAGGCGTATCCGGTCGCGCCCGTACGTGCACAATACCGGGCAGTATGACCAGGTAGGCGAGACCTGCCTGGCGCGTAAACAGGGCGAGGGCCAACAGCAATCCGGCTCTGAACCACCTGCCCTCCCAGGCAAGCCACAGGGCAGCCGTGCCCCAAAGCACCATGAGGGGATCCGTCAACCCGGAGGGAGCCCAGGCCAACACCAACGGATTGAGGCTCCAGACTCCGGCCGCCAAAGCGGCGCTCGGCCATCCCCTGAGGCGCACGCACCAAAGTATCAACACCAGACCGGTCAGGGCAGTAACCGCCAAATTGATGCTCTTGGCGGCCCATAGCGTGTTGCGACCCAGATGCAGCGCCAGCGACTGCAACCAGATGTAGACGGGCGGCTTGTCCAGCCAGTGGGCCAGAAACAGCGGATCCGGCTCGCCCCACCAGTGGAGTGCCTGAAAGGCGTAGAAGGAGGAGTCGCCCGAAAGGGGCCAGCGGCCGGCCACCTCCCAAGCCCATGCCTGCTGCAAAAGCAGCAGGCCACACGCTGCCAGGCAGGCCGCCAGATCCAGCCTGCCGGAAGGCTGCAGGCCGGCCGGTTCAGACAAGGAGGACAGGGATCTGGGAACCCGGGACGCTACTCCTGCACGATGTGGACCTTGACCGCTCCGGTGTTCTTGTCAGACGAAACCCGGAAGGCCTCGGGAGTCTCATCCAGGCTGTAGTCGTGGGTCACAATGCGCTCGGCATCCACCGCGCCGGTGCCGATCAGTTCGATTGCGGCATCGAAGTCCGTGACCATGCCGCTGTAGCTGTAGCACAGGGACCCGGTGACTGTCGGCTCCAGATTCATGATCTTGCTCAGGTCCACTTCCAGCGGCTTGTGGTAGCCGCCCACCAGCACCACCGTGCCCTGGGGCCGAATCATGCCCAGGGCGTCGTCAAAGCCCTGGGCGCTGCCCACCGTCTCGACGACCACATCCAGCCCGTGGCCGTCGGTGAAGTCCCGCACGTATTCCCGGACATCGGTGTCGTTGATGTCAACTACGTGATCCGCCCCGAAGTGCCGGGCAATCTCGGCCTGCTGGTCGTACTTGACGGTCATCAACGTCTCGCGAACCCCCGCGGCCTTGGCCGCGGCCAGCGTGAGCAGGCCAATCGTGCCGCCGCCGATGACGGCCAGACGATCCTGGTGGCTCGGTTCGGCGCGCATGACCGCCCGGTAGCAGACCGCAAGGGGTTCGACCAGTGCCCCCTGCCGATAGGTGATGCTGTCAGGCAACTGAAAGACGGTAGAGGCGTGCACGTTGGTGTATTCGGCAAACCCGCCGTGGCCGCCCTTCCAGCTCACGTGCTTCTTGACGCAGTGGTTGTACTGCCCCTTGCGGCAGTACAGGCAGCGGCCGCAGTTCGAGGTGACTTCCATCACCACGCGCTCGCCCTCCTGCACATGCTCCACCCCTTCACCCACCTCGACCACCACGCCGCAGGTCTCATGGCCGGCGGCTTCGCCGGGGGTCGGGGGCCACTCTCCATAGTAGGCATGCAGGTCGCTGCCACAGATGCCGGTGACCTTGGTGTCGATGACCACAAAGCCCGGCGCGGCCGCAACCGGGTCGATCTCCTGCACCTCGATTTCCCGGATGCCGGTGTAGACAGCAGCTTTCATGGTGTTGGCTCCTTGTTGGGTCGGCGCGGTTGCGCCCGTGGTCAGTCCAGGCCCAGAGAGTTCATGGCACCGTGAATCGCCGCCACCTCGTCATCGGTCAGCGGTTCACCGGGCGGGCGCGGATCGCCGCACGCCACACCCAGCCGCCGGGACAGGATGGCCTTGCACACGGCGTGGAAACGGGAACCACAGCTCCGGACCAGCATCGTAACCTTGGTGGCGGCTTCCTGGGCCGCACGCGCGGCCGACAGATCGCCGGCCTGCCAGGCATTCCATATGGCCACCCAGTGCTCGGGAGCCACATTGGGCGGGCCATCCACGCAGCCCGAGGCGCCCAGCGTCAGGGCCGGCAGCATCAGGGTGCTGTTGCCGATATAGCAGGACAGGCCCATGTCGGCGAAATCCTTGACCAGCGATGTGTTGACGCCGGAGTGCTTGAGCCCCGTCAGTTGCGGAACCTCGTCCCGGATTCTCCGCATCAGGGGAATGTCAATCTCGCGATGGGTGAAGCCGGGCACGTTGTAGGCAAAGAAGGGCAGGTCAGCCGCCTCCGCCACCACGCGGTAGTGTTCGGCCACGGCCTTGTCCGACTGCGTGTAAAAGTAGGGCGGGACACAGCAAATGGCCTCGCAACCCGCCTTGGCCGCGTGTTCGGCCAGGCGGGCGGCCCGATGGGTGGAGGCGGCTCCCACATGCATGATGTTGTACGCGCGCCCGGCGGCCTGGTCGGCCGCGATCTCCGCAATGCGCATGTTTTCCGCGTCGTCCAGCAGCACGCTCTCACCCGTGCCACCAGCCACCCAGAAGCCCTGCACGCCGGCCTCGATGTTGAACTCCATAACCTGGCGGAATGCATCCTCGTTGAGCTTCCCTGCCGGAGTCAGGGGCGTGATGATGGCCGGCACGACGCCGGTGAACCTGGAATCCATAACCGTGTTCACTGCATTGGGGATGATTGGACGACCGGCTGAATCATGACACAGAGCCCAAGTGGACCGTGTTCAGCAGGTCGTAGTCGATCTCGAATCCCAAGCCGGGTCCAGTGGGCGCGTGCACCAGCCCCCGGCCGTCAACCTCGATGTCCTCGACCAGACCGAACTTGTTTTCTCCGGTGCAGGGAAACACCTCGTAGAACTCGCAGTTGGGCACCGCCATCGTGACATGCAGGTTGGCCACGTTGTTGAGGCTGTTGCCCCCGTGGTGGATTTCGCACTGCATGTTGAAGCCCTCGGCCAGGTGGCACAGCCGTATCATGGGCGTGATGCCGCCGGTCACGGCCACGTCGCCGCGCAGGAAGTCCGTGGAGCGGTTCATGATCCAGGGAGCCATGCCATAGTAGCGGCCCGGCGCGAACTCCGTGGACATGATGGGGATGTCCAGCTTGGCGCACAGCTTCACGTAGTTGTACAGGTCCTCCTCGACCAGGGGATCTTCGTACCAGTAGTAGTCGAGTTCCTCGATCGCGCGGCCCACCCGCACGGCGTCCGCATAGCGGTAGGCCCACATCGAGTCGAGCATCAGCTTGATGTCCGGTCCCACCGCCTCCCGAACGGCCCGGCAGATGCGGAGGTCCGCCTCTGGTTCACCGTGGGGATGCAGCTTGTGGGCCGTCCAACCCATTTCCTTGAACCGGACCGCCTCCTCGGCGTACTCCTCCACGGTGGCGTGCCTGGCCGTGCTCGAATAGGCGGGCACCGAGTCCTTGCAGGTTCCGAGCAGGCGGTGAATTGGCAGCCCAGCCCGTTGACCATTGAGATCCCAGAGACAGATGTCGACCGCACCGATGGTCGCCAGCGTCACCTGGCGGTTCTGCTTCCACATCTCCCACCAGATGGCACCGATGTCTTGGGAATTGCGCCCCATGAGCATCGGCTTGAGAACCTGAATGAGCCCGGGCAGGTGATGGTCCGCCCCCTGGCGCGAGGAGCCCAGGAACGCCTTGCCGGTCAACCCTTCATCCGTGCCGATCTCAACAATGCCCAGTTGCTGGTCTCCGCCGTTGACCACGCCCGGGATCGAATGCCACGGCTCCGTGTGCCAGTTGTAGAGCTCGACCTTCACATCCGTGATTACCATGCGGCACACCTCCCTTGCTATTGCCGCACCATTGTCCCGCATAGCCCGCTTGGACACGATCACGGGCCGCGGCACACGTGCAGCGAAGCTACCTTTCGCTGGATCGCGATGTTCCACGCTGCGCGGGCTGGCTCATGCCAGCCGAAGCGCCATGGGGCAGTTCCTCAACGAACCGGTCCGATAGTACCTGTACCAGTGCCTCCATTCGAACCAATCCGTGTAGGTCGGGCCGACCACCGTGCTCGCAGGGATGGTCCATCTCCTCGGCTAGCCACTCGCGGAACGACGACTGCAACAGCCGGTCCGATTGCCCTGAACACTCTGACCGTCCCGCGGCGGACATGCTGGCCCAAGTTGCCCATGTGCCGCCATGATAATTGCAGCGCAATTTCGGAACCGGCACTTTGCTCGTGGTCTGACCGACTGCCTGGTTGCACCGAACGCCGCTGGAAGGGGGTAAAGCCCAATTCAGGTATCTTGCGTAACCAAGGGGCTTGCAAGCTGAACGGTGCTACCGTACACTGCCCCGTATGATCATTCGTACGGTACGCCACCGAGGGTTGCGCTTGCTGCTTGAGGACAACAATCCCCGGTTTGTGAGATCGGAACTGATCTCCCGTGTGCGCAAGATCTTGACAGTGCTCATCCTGGCCGAGGACATTGATCGTTTCGCATCCGATGCGCCTCGGGGTTGACGACTTCACCAACTTTCAGGGAGCCGCCAGGGGGCATGGAGCGTCTCCGTCTCAGGCAACTGGCAGATTACGTTCATGGAAGCGGATGGCTATATCGACCGTTTGAACTTGGAGGATTACCACTGATAGCTGCCAACGGCATTAATGTGAACATGACCCCTTCTCATCCGGGTGACTTCATTCGCACGGAGATCATTGAGGAACTGGACCTCACCGTCACGAAGGCTGCTGAGATACTCGGAGTCCGCCGAGCGACGCTTTCCGCCCTGCTTAATGGCAATGCGGGATTGTCGGCGAAGATGGCCTTGCGTATCGAGAACGCCTTCGACCTGAACATGGACATGCTGCTCCAGATGCAGGCTTGGTACGACACATCCCAAATGCGCGCGCGTGCCAGCGAAATCACCGTGCAGCGGTATGAACCTGCCTGACCAACGTGCCGTAAAAAAGGGGGCCTGCCGGTTCAGAGGGTGAGACGCACGAGGGCTAGGGCGTCGGCAAAGGTGGGCAGGGCCTTGGGATACCAGGCGACCCGGCGCGGCACCAGGGGGCGGCCCCGCAGCAGGGCGTGTGCGACCACGGCAACCCAGCTGAAGAGGTCCAGCAGGACGGGGGTGGTGCGGGCGATGGCGGGAGGCTGCCCACTGCCGCTGGGTTTCCCCGCCCAGGTGCGTGCGCACGGCCTAAACACTTCGCATGACCTACTTGATTCGCATGACCTACTTGACAGGTTGGGTTATCATGCAGGGACGCTGTCCCGGCACCGGTCCCCCCATGCCCATGTCCGCCCCCCTGCACGCCTCCCTGACCCCCGACCAGCGCCCGCAACTGCTGGACCTGCGCCGCGAACCGGAGCTGCGACCGCGCGTGCGGCTGCGGGTGGAATGCCTGCTGCTCTCGGCCGGGGGCCTGAAGGTGCCGCAGCTGGCGGTCCACCTCGA
>JAAXGZ010000128.1 GCA_012271135.1 Caldilineales bacterium
CCGCAATGGGGGCAGGCACCCGGATCGTCGGGCAACGCCCGTTGGCGTTCGGGGTCGGCAGGGGCTAGGATGAAGTCCACGGCGAGGGGTCCTCTTTGGTTGGTGTGACAACACCATTGTAGGAACCCTCGCCGTTTGCGCGACCACCACCAATATCAACGAGATTGAAACAGTGCCGCAACGCACCGCGTACTTGCAGCTGTTGGTAGTCCGGCTGTATCTGCGTCCCATGCGTCAACTATCGGACCGTGACCGTGGTGCTCCCGATCCCGGACTATGGGTGACGGTCGTGGCAACCGGCGGTGCTCCTGTATACAGGCTGGCCATTTGGTCTGCCAACCTGGAGGGCCAGCAGTGTCCGATGCACGGTCCAACTGGATGCTGCCATGCATACTGCCGTAGATATGGAAAGCCCTGTCGTCAACCTTCAACCGGAATTTCCACCCGACATGTTTGAACCCGCTCGGTCTCCATCACGGCAGACCAATCTGCATTCGCAGTTGTCCAGGGCACTCGCTGTTGCCATGGTCCTGTCCATAGTTTCGACTGCCATGGGCTGCACCATGATTGTCCCCCCGCGAGAGACCGCGCCAGCGGCCGAAACAGGTACCGAGCCAGCCGCGACGAACCCTGGATCCGAGGTTTTGGTCGGCATCCCTGTCCCTGCACACGTTCTCCGTGTCCTCAGCGGAGACACCATCGAGGTCGAATTGAACGGTCACCCCGTACTGGTCCGCTACCTGTTCACGGACAGCCCTGATCCCGGCGAGGATCTGTACAACGAAGCGGCCAAGCTCAATCAGCTGCTGGTGGGCAATGCCAACGTGTTACTGGTCACCGGAGACACCGACAAGGACGAAGACGGCCGGCTGCTCCGCTATGTCGTGACAGGCGACGGTCTGCTGGTCAACGAGCACATGATCGCGGAAGGCATGGCCCGGTACGAACCAAAGTCGGATGCATCCCTGCATCACGCAGTGATGGCAGAGGCCGAGACGGCAGCCATGGAGCTGGGGATTGGGGTGTGGCGCTGAAACCTGGGGTCAGGCGGTCCATCTGGCCTCGACAGGCCGCCGGGTGCGCTTCCGGACCATGAGGACATAGCCCACACCCAGAATGAGCGAGAATAAAAACCATTGGATGGCATAGCTCAGGTGGTTGCCCTCGCTGAGATGTAGATCCTTGAACTGGCGGCGGGGCCAACCGAGTGCGCCTCCTTCGACAGGCTGCATCAGCAGAAACATGGGAGCCACCTCCATATCCAGGACACGGCCCAGCAGTTCCAAGTCCTCCCGGTGATACAGGCGGTCCGGAGATGAACCGTCCGTACCGGAAGGATAGGGGTTGGCATCCTGCAGGAGACCCCGCACCTCCACCAGTCCTTCGCCCTCGTCATACTGTGACCAGTCGCCGGACACCCAGGCCTGCGGAATCCAGCCCCGGTCGACCATCAGAATCTGGTCCGAATTCTCCAACCGCATGGGCGTCAGCAGGTGAATCCCAGCCTCCTCCTTGTAGAACCGGTTCTTGATTCCAACCTGGCTGCGATAGTCGAGGATCCCCCGGGCCACTGCCTGCCGGTCATGCCAGTCGGCCTCCCAAATCGTGTCGCCGGTGACGGCAACCGGGGGCGCATTTAGCCGGGCCAGGGTTTGCGCGTTCATGCCGCGCCGCCACTCCAAGCGATCCAGTTGCCAAAACCCGAGCTGGGCCAGACCTGCCATGCCCAGCAGGATGAGTATCGTTGCTGGCCACCAGCGTCGTGACACCAGCACGCGCAGCAGATTCGGGGGTGTTTGCAGTTCCGAAGGGGTCTCGGAGGACGCGGTCGCGCGGGCGGTCATGTCAGTTTCGATTAAATAGGGCCCTGAACCAGTTCAGGAACGCCTGCCAAGCATTGGGCTTGGCCGTCACGTCCACGTCAATGGGGTAGGCGACTTGATCCGGAGCATCGCCAATCAGAAGCTCGATGGTCCAGGTTCCTGCCTGCTTCAGGTCCAGTCGACCCTCGTAGAACAGCTTGTTGAGCGCGTTCTCGTGGGTGGCCGGTGCCTCGGACGTCCACCCGTCGGGATGGCTGGCCCGCATCAGAACCGACAGTTCGGTCACCGGTTCGGAACCGCCTTCGGCAGGGAGGTTGACCGAAACCGTTATGTGCAGCTCCCCGGTCTGGGCAGGAAGCGGATCCAGCCACACGTACAGGCTGTACGGTCCGGCCGGCACATCCGACAGGAACGGTTCTCCGCCGCCATGTCCCAGCACCAGCGGCCCTGATGCCGACAGCAGCAACAGCAGGGCCATCGCCGCTGCAACCGACATCCGGACCAACACCGCCCGATCTCGTCCTAGGTGGTCGCTCCAACGCGTCATTCCGTTTCGGCTCCGTTGCCGTCCAAGCCCGGGCCGAGTCGGCGGGCAGCCTGGTTCAAGTGGCGCGCCAGCAAAATGACCACTCCCGCGATGTACATCATCCCGGTTGGAATCCACATGATGATGCCGGCCAGCCGCTGGTCCTGCATCACATCCATTCCCCAAAGACGCGGTACCGTCAGATAGTGTTCGTATACGGGGTTTTCCACGAAGCTGAGCAGGGCTCCGATCACAACATGGGGGGGCACACACAGCAACAGTACCGCCATCCGGCCGGCCAGCGAGGTGGGATGGTGGATCCGCGGCGCGGCGCCCATGACCGGCCACCAGAACAGCATGCCGGCCACGAAGAACGTGATGTGCTCCAAGTCATGGATCAGCCCGTTGCCCTGGGCCAGGTTGTACAGGCCGGTATCGTGCCACACGACGATGGCACCAATGTACAGCGCATACAAAGCCCCCGGATGAGTCAGGCGTCGCGTCTCCCGCCGGAAGCGCGCCGCGGGACGCAGGAAGCGGACCACTACGCGCCGGGACGCAACCGGGAGCCCGTACAACAGCACGGGGAACGGGTTGGCCCACAGCAGCAGGACCGGCACCAGCATCAACAACAGAACGTGCTGCACCATGTGCATGAACAGCAATAGGGAGCCGTAGACATCGATGAAGGACAGCAGGGCGGCCAGCAGCAGAGCCAAACCCAGCAGATAGGCGGTCAGTCGCCACCAGGCTGCCAGACGAATCCGGCCCTGCCGGCGGAGTCCGACCCATCCCGCGGCATAGATCCCGGCGGCAAGCAAGGTGACGGCCAACACCGAGGGCCGCCATTCCCAAGTTGTGAGGGCCGCCTGCAGTACCGGATTCACTGTCGGGGGCGGGCACCCATCCCCGACCGGGAGTGCGATGGACCGGTACCCGAAAGGGTTCGAGCTAGTGGACGGCGTGTCCGATCAGGTAGATGGCTGGATAGAAGAAGATCCAGACCAGGTCCACGTAGTGCCAGTAGATGGCACAGGCCTCGACGCCCCAGTGCCGTTCCTCGGTGTACACGTCGCGTTTGCCGTTGCGCCAGACCACCACGATGAACGCGACCCCGGTAATCACGTGGATGGCATGCATACCCGTCATGCCGAAGATCACGGCCCCAAAGACGCCGTCCGTGGGTCCAATGTGATGTTCAACGAACGGCAGGTGGATCAGGCCCCACTCGAAGATGACCACGCCCAGCAGGAACACAACACCGAGAAATCCGGTAATCCACAGGCTGACCAGGAAGTCGCGCTTACGGCCGTTGGCAATGGCTACCTCGGACCGGTTCATGAAGTAGCTGGAAGCCAGCAGGACCACCGTCACAATGAGCCCGACGTTCTGGTCGAGTTCGGGCCGAATGATGTGGCCGTCCTCGTCCACCCACAGGGCGAACCGGGTGATCAGCAGACCCCCGAACAGGAACAGTTCGGAAAAGAAGAACAACCACATGCCCATCCGGTTGTTCCGGGTGGCAGTGCGGTAGACCTCAATGGCATCAGCCGCCAGTGCACTCATCGCCTAATGTCCCTCGTCTTCCCGCCAGAGGCTGGAGATGTGCATGAAGTAGTAGACCACCAGTACGCCCTTGGCCGCGCCGAGCAGCAGCAGGATCGTCGCGCTGCCGGTCTGCAGTGCGACCACATACTCGATCACCGTCAGGATGAACAGTGCAATCCCGACCACAATGCCTTGCCGGAACGGGGATGAATTCTTCATGAACGTTTCTGGGATTGGATCGGTTCAGGTGGTGCGGAACGCGCGCAGCCTCAGTGTGCCTGCGCGTGGCCGGCCTGGGATTCGTCCATGACGACGTACTCCTCCTCCAGACCGTAGTCGTACGGTTCGCCCACCACCTGCAGCGGGGCGGCGTAGCTATGCTCCGGCACCGGCGAGGGGATTTGCCATTCCGGTGAACGGGAACGCCACGGATTGGCAGGAGCCCGGACACCGATTTCGGCGCTGGTCACCAGGTTGTAGATCATGATTAAGATAGAGAGGCCGATCAGGAAGGCGGCAATCGTGGTCTCCAGGTGTCGTGCCTCAATCAATCCTCCGCCCAGCGTCGGGTCGTAGTCCACGATGCGGCGGCGCATGCCCATGGTGCCGACCGTCATCTGGCCGATGCTCATCAACCAGAAGGCCGGCGTCATGATGTAGAAGTGAAGCTTGCCCAGGGCCTCGTTGTACATCCTGCCGGTAATCTTGGGGAACCAGAAGTAGATCGCGGCGCAGAACGGGAATACGAAACCACCGAACAGCGTGGCATGGAAGTGGCCGACCACGAAGTAGGTATCGTGGAGGTACAGGTCGGAGGCGACGGTTGCCAGAATGGGACCGGTCAGGCCACCCAGCAAAAAGACCGAAATGGCACCCAGGGTGAAGAGCATGGGCGTCGGGAAGCGGAGGCGGCCACCCCACATGGTTGCAACCCAGCTGAAGAACTTGACCCCGGTGGGGACCGCTACGAGAAGGGTCGAGATCATGAAGGGGATCCGCAGGTACTGCGAATAGCCCGAGGTGAACATGTGGTGGCCCCAGACCAGGAACCCGACCAGGGCGATCGCGAGACTGGACAGGGCAATCCACCGGTAACCGAACAGGGGTTTGCGCGAGAACACCGGCAGCAGTTCGCTGATGATGCCCAAGCCCGGCAACACGAATACATAGACCGCCGGATGGGAGTAGAACCAGAAGA
>JAAXGZ010000159.1 GCA_012271135.1 Caldilineales bacterium
CGTCCCTTCCAGGCCCGCAACCCATATCAACGAAACTGAAACAGTGCCCCACCGGTCAGGACTCTTTTGCGCTTGGGGTGGGGGAACCCTACAATAGGGCTACCGACTCGTTTCGTCAAAGCATCACTCGTCGTTGCCGGCAGTGAATTTGTTCGGCCAACTCCTTGGACCGGGTCGGCGCGTCACAATCCCGACATTCATCCAGGAGAACCTGAATGAAGAATCTCTTCAAGGCAGGGCTGTTGGCAGCCTTGCTCCTTGCGCTTTTGGCGGTGGCTGCCTGCGGTGCCCCTGCCGGACCTGCGGCTGACGCTTCGGCCGAGGATGCGGACTCGATGGCTGCAGAGGACACGATGGCGGAACCGGGCGGCAACCCCTTGGAGTCGCCGGTGTTGTGGGACCGCGTGGCGTCGGGCGAACTGGCCCCGCTGGAGGAACGGCTTCCGAACGAACCATTCGTCGTGGGTCCCGGCGTCCTCCTGCCGGAAGGACACGTTGACTGGCAACCCGGCAACTTCGGCGGCACCCTGCGTACGCTGCACTTCCGACCGGACTGGAATCCGGACACCTTCGTCGGCATGAACGAACCGCTGCTCTCCGCGCCCGGTCTGGGTGTGCAGGGGATCCGCGGCAACGTGCTCAAGGACTATGAGGTCTCCAACGACAACCAGACCTTCGTCTTCCACATGCGCGAAGGCTTGAAGTGGTCCGACGGGTCTCTGGTCACTGCCGAGGACGCCCGGTTTGTGGCCGAGGACATCTATGGCAACGACTTCCTCACCCCCAGCTTCCCCAGGCGCTTCCGCACGCGGAACGATCCCACCGGCACGCCGATGACGTTCCAGATGATCGACGACTACACCTTCCAGGTGGACTTCGACGCCCCCTACGGCGGGTTCCTGCGCGCCCTGACCATCGAGACCTGGAACGGCTGGACGGAACTGGTACGGCCTTCGGCCTACCTCAAGCAGTTCCACGTGGACTATCTCGAAAACGGGGTCGAAGACCTGCGCGACCAACTCAACGAGATGAACCTCACCGACGAGTGGAACCAGGTCTTCACCGCCAACGACTGTGTCAACTGGCATGTCAACCAGGAGAAGTGCATGGTCGGACGATCCCCGGTCATCACGCCCTGGCAGCGCGTGGAAGCGGCGGAGCCGGGCCTCCTGGTCTTTGAGCGCAACCCGTTCTACTACAAGGTGGACATTGAAGGCAGGCAGCTGCCCTACATCGACAAGATGGTCTCCAAGCTGGTCGAGGACGTGGAGATGGTCAACACCGGCATTCTGACCGGCGAGGCCGACTTCATGCGCGAAAGCACCGGCCTAGTCAAGATTCCGCTGTACGTCGAGAACGGTCCGGCGGGCGGCTATCGCCACCAGCTGCTGGACATGCATGTCGACTCCAGTTCCATCTGGATCAACCAGACCTACAATGCCGAGGCCGATCCGCTGGCCGCGGAATTCCGGGACGTTGTCTCCAACATCGAGTTCCGGCAGGCCGTCAGTCTGGCCGTGAACCGTGACGAGATGATCGAGACACTGTACTACGGCTACGCCACCAAGCCGCTTGACACGGTCGGCGCCGATCTGTCCACGCAGGATCTGGATCGCGCCAACGCACTGCTCGATTCCATCGGCCTTGATCAGAAGGACGACGATGGCTACCGACTGTATCCTTCGGGCGAGCCGTTCGAGTTGCTGATTGAGCATGGCGCCCATGCTCCCGATCTGGAGCCGGCCTCCGAACTGGTTGGCGAATACCTGGGCGACATCGGCATCCGGGCCCTGGTCAAGAAGCTCGATCCCACTCTGTGGAGCCAGCGCCTTAACAACAACGAGCTGCAGTCCACAGTCTTCTGGGCCCACGACCAGGGTTGGGACAACAACTGGACCAGCGACACCATCCAGCGTGGAGGCTACGCCTGGTGGCAGTACATGAACGCTGCCGAGGAGAACCGCGATCCGGCCTGGGAGCCGCCGCAGTGGGTCCAGGATGCCTATGCCCTTGACGTGGCACGCTGGGGTTCCGTGTCCGGCGGCGACGAGTACAATGAGTTCAAGGCGCAGGGCAACGCCTGGCACCGGGAAAACCTCCCGGAGATCACCATTGTGGAGAATGTAAAGTACCCGCTGATTGTCTCTCTCAACATGGCCAATGTGGCAACCGAGGGTTTCGCCATTGCCCAGAACTTCGCCATGGAGCAGCTGTACTACATTAACCCCGAGGAGAACCAATAGTTCCTGAACCTCAGGAATTGCTGGAGAGGCCGGCCGGCATTCCACGGAATGCCGGCCGGCCCCCCAATCGACCCAGACCTATCGCTTGGAACCCGATCCGATGGTTGCCTACATAGTGCGGCGCAGCGTCATGCTGATTCCTATCCTGCTGCTGATCTCGCTGGTGTCTTTCGCGATCATCGAGTTGCCGCCGGGGGATTGGGTCACCTACCAGATCGAGAATCTGCGCGCCTCCGGCATCGAACTCAACGAGGACGAGGCGGAGCGGCTGGTCAAGATGTACGGCTTCGACCAGCCGGCCTGGAAACGCTACGTCAGATGGATGCGGGGCATCCTGTTCAAGTTCAACTTCGGCTGGTCGTTCCAATGGGGCAAGACCGTCAACGAACTGCTCGGTGAACGCCTGCCCTTGACTCTGGTGATTTCCATCTCGGCGCTGATCGTGTCCTGGATCATCGCCATTCCGATCGGGATCTATTCCGCCACCCACCAGTACTCGGTGCTGGACTACATCTTCACCTTCTTTGGTTTCCTGGGGTTGACCATTCCAACATTCCTGTTGGCCATGGTGTTGGCCTGGTACATCTTCAAGCTCACCGAGTTTGCGCCGCTGGGTTTGTTCTCCATTGAGTACATGGACGAACCCATGTCGATGGAGAAGTTCATCGACATGCTCAAGCACCTGGTGCTTCCGCTTATCATCATCGGACTGAACGGCACCGGGGCTCTCATTCGGGTCATGCGCGGCAACCTCCTGGACGAACTCAAGAAGCAATATGTCATTACCGCCCGCGCCAAGGGCGTTAACGAGATGCAGCTTCTGTTCAAGTATCCGGTGCGCATGTCCATGAATCCGGTCATCAGCACGATCGGCTGGATTCTGCCGGGCATCTTCTCCGGCGAGGTGTTGGTGTCCCTGGTTTTGGGCCTTCAGACCACCGGGCCGCTCCTGCTGCGGGCCGTGCTGGCCCAGGACATGTTCCTGGCCGGCAGCATTGTCATGATTCTGTCGGTGCTGACGGTCATCGGCACATTGTTGTCGGACATCCTGCTGGCGGCGCTGGATCCACGTATTCGCTACAGTGCCGCCGCGGCCCGTTGACACATTCGGAATTCGTCATGACTGCTTCCACGGAAGTCTTTGAGGAAGTCCTGGTTGCCGATCAGGCGGAACAGGACGACCGGTTCTACTACGCCAGCCAATGGTCGCTGATCTGGTGGCGTTTCCGCCGGCATCGCGTGGCCATGGTTTCCACGTCCCTGCTGTTGCTGCTCTATGTCCTGGCGCTGCTGCCGGGGTTCTTCAGTCCGTACCTGCCCGGAATGCGCTTTGAGAGCTACCAGGAGGCACCCCCGGTGCGATTGTACTGGTTTGACCAAAACCCGGAGGGCGGAGGCTTCATTGGACCGCACTACTACGGATACGAGAAGACCCTGAACAAGGAGACCTTCAAGTACGAATTTGCCCCTATCCTGGACAACCCCATTAAGCTGCGACTGTTTGCACCGGGTCCGGAATACACGATCGTCGGTGACTGGACCTCCACGATCCATTTCTTCGGCACCGATGTTGAGGAAGCGCCTCCCTTCATGCTGTTCGGTGCGGATCGGCTGGGGCGGGACCTTCTGAGCCGAACCCTCTACGGTGCCCGCATATCACTTACCATTGGCCTAATTGGCGTGGCCCTGAGTTTGATAATGGGGGTGATCCTGGGCGGCATTTCGGGTTACTTCGGAGGCCTGATCGACGAGGTGGTCCAGCGTCTTATCGACTTCCTGATCTCCATTCCCTCAATTCCATTGTGGATGGCCCTGTCGGCGGCCCTGCCCCGCGACTGGCCGGTGCTCAAGACCTACTTCGCCATCACGATCATTCTGTCCATCCTGGGCTGGACCGGCTTGGCGCGGGTGGTGCGGGGCAAGCTGCTCTCCCTGCGTGAGGAGGATTACGCCATGGCCGCCAAGGCGGCCGGCACCGGGGAGAGACGCATCATTTTCAAGCACTTGCTACCCGGCTTCACCAGCCATCTGATTGTCACGATCACGTTGATGGTGCCGAACATGATTCTGGCGGAAACGGCCCTGAGCTTCCTGGGATTGGGCATTCAGCCGCCGGCCGTGAGTTGGGGCACACTCCTCCAGGATGCGCAGGACATCGTGGCGATTGCCCAGCATCCCCACCAGCTGATCCCCGCGGCGTGGGTGATGGCGGCCGTGCTGCTCTTCAACAATGTCGGCGATGGCCTGCGCGATGCGGCCGACCCGTACTCGGATCACTAGGGATGAGCCAGCGTGTCTGATACCGGGCGCGGCGATCTGCTGCTGGAAGTCCGCAATCTGCAGGTCCACTTCTACCTGTTCGAGGGAGTGGTCCAAGCCGTCAACGACGTCAGCTTCGACGTACACCGGGGCAGGACCCTAGGCATCATCGGCGAGAGCGGATCCGGCAAGTCCGTGTCGGCCCAGTCGGTGATGGGCATTGTGCCCAGTCCGCCGGCCAAGCAGTTGGCGGGGGAGATCAGGCTTCACCGCGCAACGCCCGACGGTGGCATCGAGACGGTGGATCTGGGTCGGTTGGATCCCCGCGGGCAGGAGTACCGGGACGTGCGGGGCGGCGAGATCGGCATGATCTTCCAAGAGCCGATGACCTCCTTCAGTCCCCTGCATACGGTCGGGGATCAGATCGGCGAGGCGATTTTGCTGCACATTCCGGATTCGACCCCGCAGTCCGCGCGTGAACGGACCGTGGACCTGTTGCGGCGGGTCGGCATTCCGCGCCCGGATCGGGCCGTGGACGCCTATCCCCATGAACTGTCGGGCGGCATGCGCCAGCGGGCCATGATTGCCATGGCGCTGTCCTGCGATCCGGCCCTGCTGATTGCGGACGAACCCACCACCGCGCTGGACGTGACGATTGAGGCCCAGATCCTGGAATTGATTCAGGAACTGCAGGATGACCTCAACATGGCCATCATCTACATCAGCCACGACTTGGCGGTCGTGGGGGGTGTGGCCGACGAGGTGATGGTGATGTATCTGGGACTGGTCATGGAACATGCGGACGCGGAGACCATCTTCGATGAACCGCTCCATCCGTACACCCGGGCTCTGTGGCAGTCCATCCCCAAGATCGATGGACCTCTGGAACAGCTGGTGCCGATTTCCGGCAACATCCCAAACCCCTTTGCCGTGCACAAGGGCTGTCCCTTCTACGCTCGGTGCACCGAGCGCATACAAGGGGTTTGTGACGAGTCGCCGCCGCCAGTGCTGGAACCGAGACAGGGCCACACGGTTCGCTGTTTCCTGTATGCGGACGATGTGGATTTGGCCTCCAACGGCGCGACAGGCGACTGATCATGACGGATGTGATGCAGACTGCATCAGGAGCCAACGGGGCGGCCGCGGGCGAGTTGCTGCAGGTGGAGGGCCTGAGCAAGTACTTTCCCATCACCAAGGGGTTCCTGCGCCGGGTAATCGGCTTCACCAAGGCCGTCCACGACGTGTCGTTCACGCTGGCCAATGGTGAAACCCTGGGCGTGGTGGGTGAGAGCGGCTGCGGCAAGACCACGCTGGGCCGCACCATTCTGCGGCTGTATGACATGACAGCCGGGTTCGTCAGGATCAACCTGGACGAAGGCCAGCTGGATGTCGGCAGCCTGACTCCGGAAGAGCGGAAGCTGTTCCGGCGCCGGGCCCAGATGATCTTCCAGGATCCCTTCGCCTCGCTCAATCCCCGCATGAACATCCTGGAGACCGTGGGCGAGCCGCTGCTGGTCAACGGCGTGGCCAAGGGCACGGAGCTCGAGCAGCGGGTGGCCCGCATCATTGAACAGGTGGGCTTGCGGGTGGAGCATCTGCGTCGCTATCCCCACAGCTTCAGCGGTGGGCAACGGCAGCGGATTGGCATCGCCCGGGCCTTGGTGGTAAACCCGCGCCTGGTGATCGCGGACGAGCCGGTTTCCGCCCTGGACGTGTCGATTCAGGCGCAAATCCTGAACCTGTTGCAGGATTTGCAGCAGGAATTCCATCTGACCTACATGTTCGTGTCGCACGACATGAGCGTGATTCGCTACATCTGCGACCGGATTGCGGTCATGTATGCCGGACGGCTGGTGGAACTGGGGCCCAAGGACGAATTGCTGGACAGGCCGCGCCATCCGTACACGGCCCTGCTGCTGGCGGCGGTGCCGCGCACGGCCAAGGGGAGCCGGGGCAAGCGTCTCGTGACTGCCGGCGAGCCGCCGGATCCCTCCAACTTGCCGACCGGCTGCGTCTTTCAGGAACGCTGCGTGCACGTGCAGGACATCTGCCGAGAGGAGGATCCACCGCAGGTGTCCATGTCCGACAGGCACTTTGCGGCCTGCCACTTTGCCAAGGACCTCAGTCTGGACGGTATCACGGTCGCACCGGTTACGCTCTCGACCTGAAGCCTCCTGTATTCTGTGGGCATGGTCCTTGATCCTTTGACGGGTCGGCGCAACGTTGGCTTCCATGTCCTGACCTACGTCTACCTGCTCCTGAGCTTTGCTGCCGGGTTCCTGGCGGCCTGGACCCTGCGCGACGCGGTCCGCCTGGTCCTGACCAGTCAGGAGTTGGACCGGTATCTGATCCACGGCGGCGTTCTCTTCACAACCTTCGCGGTGGTTGGGGTTTGCACGCTGATTTTCCTGGTGGTGGCGGAGCACTACTTCCGGACCTCGCCCGATTTGCGCAGCCAGTTCAGACGGTTCCTGGGGATTGTGTCCATTCCGTTGTTCGTGGCCGGTATCGCTCACTTGGTTCAGTTCCTGATTTCGCTCCTGGTGTTTGATTATCTGGACCAGGTGGGCTTGTTGTGGGCCCTTGCGGAGTGGGCCCTCGGCATTTGGGTACTTGCCTTGCGGTCGCGCCGGACCAGGGAATTGACGACCTGATCCGTTGAATGCAGGGCATCGAAACCGGTGGATGCCTGCTGGAATGACAAACTTCTGGTGGTTGGTACCGGTTGCTCGCAGCGTGTGGTGACGCGGTGGCCATGGTTGGTGCAGCCGAAGCTCCACTCCCGGAACAAGGCCTATTTGCGGATGATCGTGGCGGTTACGTAAGCCAGCGCCATTGGATTGCGACCTTGGAACCGGCTGCCTGGCTGGACTGTGTCAAGCCTGCCGCGTTTCCGCCATGACCATTCATGGGAAATACGGGAAGCCCAGGGGCCAACTTTGGGTGTGAGGCCCCCCGTGTAGGAACGGAAGTAACACTGTCGCCGAAACATCCGGTACCCCAAACCGGCCGTTCATCCTTCGGACCGACAGCCTGCCCATGGTGGCTGTGTGCACGTGTATCCGAGTTTAGCCTTCTGTTTTGGATTATACTGTCAAAATCAGTTGTGAATATTTCAATTGCCAACCTCTCATAGGACATGATTGGGTAACTGGACAAGCGGATCTATGAGCTGAGTTCGTTAAACTGACAGACAATTGAACAACGGGATGGCTCCGGCTTTCGGCAATCCAGGATCCGTTCTCTGCGAGGACAACCGTGTCACAGCCAACGGAACAATCGCAACAGACCTTTTCCCATGACTTGACCCTGAAATCAATCTTCGCGGAACCGCGCATGGCCGACGATTTAATCGTCTTTCTGACGGAACGTTTGTGCCCCGAACTTCGAGGGTGGGTTCCCGTACGGCCGGCTTGGCCGTGACTGTCGTCTCGGAACGCCCTCCGCATCAGGTCGAAGGACACCGCGCGGTCTGGATCTTGGCCCGCAGCGACGCGTCCGGGGACCAGATGCTGCTGCACCGGAGTTCCAGTCGCGGCGCGATCCCGACATGTCCGAGCGCATGTTCCAACACGCCCTGAACATGGGTCCCAGCCTGCGCGGACTGGAGGTCTGTTCTGGGCGTCAATACCGGCCTTCAGCGGTTTGGCAAGTGGTGGAGCCCGGTGCAGACTGTCTCCGGTTCCAGCCGGTACGGTTTCCGGGAGGGGCTGTTGTTGGACATTCACGGCTATCGGGTGTCGGGCCTGCCCAATGGTGTGCATCCGCTTCTCCCGGACAACCTGGTGTCCGGCTTCGTGGCGTTGGCGCGCGTGCAGACCGAGATGAAGCGGGAGCGGCGGGAGGCCGTTGAGCAGATCCTTCCGGTGTTGCAGGAGTGGATTGTCCTGCAGGCCTTGGCATCTTCGGAGACGCTGCGCCAGTCCTTCGGGACCTGGTTCAAGACGGGTTTCGACGAACTGTTGGAGGATCAACCCGAACTGCGTGCCGAGTTGAGTAAAATCACCTACATTGAAGAGGCGGAGGCTGTGATGTCCACGTTCGGGCAATACGTGGCAGACGAGAAGAAAGAGAGCGAAGCGCGTGGTGAAGTGTGGGGCGACGCGGAAGCGGACTGGTGTGCCCGGGATTTGGACACGGCGGAACTCCACAACCTGCCCAACATTGCAGGCTTGATGGCGGACCAAGCTGCCGGACGGCCGCCCCGGCTACAGGCAAACGGCCGTGCCGAATCCTCGACCTGAGCAGTGCAGCTACTCGGAGTTGTCCGCCGGAATTGCATCTGCTTTGTCAAACAACACGTGGGTTCCAACTGCCCAATCTAGAGAATTACCGAGGTCGGTATCCTACTGCCTCGAAACGGCCTGGACAGCTAATGCACCGTTTGGCAGAAGGTTCGTTTCGCTGGTGACAACATCCGCGCTCCAAGGATGGCGTGCCTTTGGTGCACTCGCAGTGTCGACACCCTAGCTGTCTCAGTGACTGGACTTGACGCAAAGCCCAGCTACAACATCATGGTCAGGATGGAGTTTTTTCACTCGGGTTGATAGCGGACACAGACGGCATGTTCCACGTCGGGTGAGTCTGCTCCCATGCCGGGTACGAAGTTCAGACCCAGCGCGACCACCCGGCGGTCCCGCCCGAAATGTCGGCGGCCGTAGTCGTGCGACCGGATCTGGTCCAAGGCCGCCTGCGGGGACTCGCCGTACTTGAACTCCATGACGCAGACATGCCCGGGGAATTGGACCTCTATGTCGGAGCGGCCGCCGCCCTGGTGCACTTCCGACAGGAACTCCACCTGCATCAATTGACACAGCACGTGCAGCACGAGGTGGCAGTCCGTCTCGCGGCGCAGTTTCTCGCCGGGGATGCCGGCCAGGAAGGTGTGGAGGAGATCGCAGAACCCCTTGTAGTCCTCGGCGGTCAGTGTCCGGTGCATGTCCCTCAGGGTCCGCGGGTCGGGCGGTTGCCGGTAGGTCTCCAGCAGTGCATGGCTGTAGGTCCGGCGGACTTCGTCGTTGGGGTAGTCGAGGTACAGGTCACCAGCTTGGTCCTGGCGCAGGGTGTAGTAGCCAGTCTGGAACATGAGAGGGATGAAGTCGACCCGGTCCAGGCTGTAGGTCGTGCTCATCAGGCTGTCCCAGGGAGGCGGATCCGCGGGCAGGGGGTACTGCCCCTCCTTCATGAGTCGGATTAGGAACATGGGATTGCCGGAAATGGCCCAGTGGTTGGGCCACCCGATGACATTCCACCACTCTGCATGGTTGGGGTTCTGGAGGTCCCGAAGGCAGCAGGCCAGGGTGAAGGGGTTGTAGACGCTCTCGCTGTGGCCGGGAAGACTGAAGTGGTAGCCGTTGTAGTGGCGGTGCACCTGGTTCATCAGCTTCTCAAGGGACAGGTCAAGGTGGGTGGCGGCCGTGGCGAGGTGGGGGCGGACCTCCGTTCGGACCTCCCTTTCGGTGAAGCCGCAGAGGGTGGTGTATGCGGGTTCCCAGGAGATGTCGCGCAGGTTGTTGAGAACCGAAAACAGGCTGACGCGGGCAAAGCGGGTAATGCCGGTGACGAAGACGAAGTGCAGGTCGGCTTCAAGGCTCTTGAGCTTGACGTAGAAGTCGCGCAGGACGTCCAGGATGGGTTCGGGGTCCGCGTCCTTGCCCAGCAGGTGCACCAGAGGTGCGTCGTACTCATCGACCAGGACGACGGGGTTGGCCCCGTAGCGCGCCTTGAGCCGGCCTACCAGATCCTCCAGGCGCTGGGCCGGACTGACCGCCGGGCTGGTTGGAAAGGTGACGGCACCGGATTCATCCACGGGTTTCAAGCCGACGTTGATGCCGCGGCGCCTCCATAGGGTGTACTGGCTGCCCAGCACCTCCAGCAGGTTGGCTTTCAGTCGTTCCGGTGCATCGGCCGGTGTGTGGGCCATGTTCAACCGGACGACCGGGTGGAACCTCCCACTCTCGGCAGCATCGGCCGCGGCCGTGCCGCGGAACAGTGCCGTCTTGCTCAGAGTTTGTGCCGGGGGGTGGCCGTTCAGATAGCGAGGGTCTGTCGGTACTTCTCCTTGGAAGAAGGCCTCCAGGGTCGTCACCAACAGGGACTTGCCGAAGCGCCGGGGACGGGCCAGAAAGACGTACTTGTTTCTCAGCAGAGATGGATCAAGGGCCGTGGGAGCCAGCAATGAGAGGGATGATGCGTCTTGTCAACATACAGGCCGCCACCCCGTCGCAGCAGGATGAACTCGGACTGATCCGGATGCAGGTGTGGTAAGGGGCTTGCGGAGGACATTGCCATTTTCCATCGGATGTGGAATGGACGGTTCGATCGTACACTGAACCAACGGAGGGGGAAGGGAACGCCTCCGTGTCGGGTGCATGGGCACAGCCGGACCGTATTGATTAGTGTGGATCAGCCTTGCTCACACCTCCCCCAACTTGAGAACAGAAGTGTGCTGACCGTAGCTTGGCAGGGAGGATCTGCGGTTTGGCGGGCCAGCCGACGGCGCAACGTCAGGAGAAAGGGATCCCGGTCAGGCTATTTGGGCCCGGATCCTGTGCCACTGCGAGCTCCTACTGCATTCATCGGTCGTTCCGTATTGGCTTGGATTGGCTTTCCGTTTGCCGGTTCACCGCGATTCAGGGATTCGCCACAAAGAGTCATGCCCCTTCGGTGTCAGGCGATAGCGTTGGTACCTACTACGGGGTTTGTCCGGAATGGTCATCTCGATGAACCCTGTCTGGAGGGCAGGCAGGAGGTAGGCCTTGCGGAAGTGCTCGTCGTTCTTCAACCCAAGCGCATTCCGAAGGTCTTGCCTGGTCATTTCGCCGGAGATCGCCTGTAGCAGGCGAACGACCCTTGTAGCTTCCGTGGTAGCTTCCGTGGTAGCTTCCGTGGTGATGTCATACATCGAACGGATATCCGCACTTGTCCGTACCTCGGGGTTGGGCCGGAAAGTGGCGGTGAAGAACCCGTTGACTTCGAATACAGGTTCCGGGCAACCTCGCGCCCGCGCCTCGTTCCGGATGCGCCGGATACCGGTTCCCGCCTTCTCTATGAAGTCGATGTGGTGGAGCAGGTCGGCGATCAACGCGTTGCGACGAATGCTTTTGCTGCCCAGATCGGTGAGCAACAAGCCCCGGGGCAGGCTGCCCGGGCTCACCACTTCGACGCGGTCGGCGTAAATCTCGACAAAGACGTTGGCTCCGTCAATGAACCAATCACGGTGCATGACCGCGTTTGTGATCGCCTCCCGCAGAGCGTTGGTCGGATACTCGGGAATGTTTTTACGCCTAAGTCCCTCAATGCGGTACGCGGTACGGGTATTACGCTCAACGAAGCGCAGGGCATCCTCGATGTCGGCCACAATACCGCCGTCGAAATCCTTGCGATCCAGGATGTGTACCTTGTCGGTGTCCCTTGCGAGCAGGCAGGTGATGTAGGCCTGTGGAAAGAAGCGGCGTAGGTTCTTGGCAAAGAAGAGCACACCGGCGTTGCGGAAGAGCAACGTGCCGTTCGCTCGTTCGGCGACCCCGATGTTGACCAGTACGTCCTCAACCCGAGGCTGTCCGGTGATGCCCGAAAGACCAAGCCAAGTGTCGAACTTTCCACGATCAAAATCGTTCGGGTATTTGAACCGGGGACAGGGTGCAAGATCAAATCGGACAGTCCCTTCCAAACGAAACATGTCTCGGATTTCGTCTCGATTCAGTTTCTGGGTTACCGCTCCTTGACGCAGGAAGAAGCCATCACTGCACTGCACCGGCTTGGAAGCACTTTCCCTGACGTGGACCGTGACCACTGTGCCAACCGGTTCCGCGTGCACCTGTACCGGCGGATCGCAGTTGCGGGCGATGTCTTGGATGCGGGCACGCAGATTGTTGGAATCCTCAACGCCGCTCAAGGTCCCGTCATCACGCACACCCAGAAGTATCTTGCCGCCGATGGCATTGGCAAGCGCTACGAGTTCCCGCGCAAACGACGCCGAAAGTTTCTCCTTAAACTCAAGGGTTGTCCCTTCTCCCTCTTGGATGAGGATTTCAAGATCGTCAAGTGTCATGCAAGCACCTTCGGGCTGCCACTGTCCAGGGTTTCCGTCGGTGGTACCAAACCACAGACGGCGGCAGTGTCAGGTCCGGTACCCGGCACGGGGAAGTGCGGGCAGGAAAGACGCAGCCCGGCATGATCATGCCGCAGGATGAACTCAAACCGACCCGGATGCAGGCATGGCAGGGGGCTTTCGGAGGGCATCACTGTTTTCCATGGGCTACAGGCTGATTCGATCCTACACTGAAGAACGGAGCCTGAGGGGGCGGACCTGCAGCATGCATCTGCGCAGTTGTTACCGACATCAATGTGTTCGAAGCCGCCCCGTCCATGCCGTCCCCATTTTGCAAGCGCGCAATCCCCTGAACTTCAGTCTTTCCACGACACAAGCGACATGAACGATTGCGACCACCCGCACCGACTGTCCGACGCACAAATGCGAAGGTACCTGACCGAGGGCTTCCTGGTCCTGAAGTCCGGGCTGCCTAGTACTACAGTTGTACTTGAAGCAG
>JAAXGZ010000069.1 GCA_012271135.1 Caldilineales bacterium
GGACTGGTAGCCCCACAGCGAGCCCGTGCGGCATGGGCCGCACGGGCTCGCTGTGGGGCTACCAGTCCATCGTGGGCGACGAAGTTGCCCCCGACATCATGACCCTGGCCAAGTCGCTGGCGGGCGGCCTGCCCATCGGCGCCATCTGCATGAACCAAAAGGTGGCCGACATGATCCACCCCGGCGATCACGCTTCCACCTTCGCCGGCAGCCCGTTGACCACCAACGTGGCCTGCACCGTCCTGGATCGTATTGCCAACCCTGAATTCCTGGCCTCGGTCCGGACCAAGGGCGATCACCTGCGCGATCTGCTGGCCGAACTGAATTCGCCCCACATCACCGAGATCCGGGGGCGCGGCCTGATCACCGGCGTGGAGATGGACATCGATGTCACGCCCATCGTGGATCAGGGCTATGAACAAGGCCTGCTGACCGTGTCCGCGGGCACCAACATCCTGCGCTACGTGCCGCCCTTCATCATCACGGAGGAGGAACTGGAACGAGCGGCCAAGATCACGGGCGACATTCTGCAAGGCCTTTAGCCACGCGGACCGCGACGGCATGTATCGGCTGGAGAAGGCGCGGGTTGAGGATGCCCCGCGCCTTCAGGCCCTCGTGGCACGGTACGCGGCGCAGGACGTGATGCTGCCGCGCACCGTCGAGTCGATCGTCCAAACCTTGCCGGACTGGGTCGTGGCCACGGCAGAGACCTCGGCCCGGGCGACTCGGCAGGTAATTGGGGGCGTCTGCCTAACCGCCCTGGCGCCGGAGCTGGCCGAGGTCCGTTCGCTGGTGGTGGACTCCGACTGGCAGGGCAAGGGGATTGGGCACCGACTGGTTGCCAGAGTTATCGAAATGGCCCGTGCGCGCGGCTACCAGCAACTGTGCGCCCTGACGCTGGTCCCAGAGTTCTTCCTGGGCATGGATTTCCGGCCGGTGGAGGTAGCTGACATCAGCCCCAAGGTCTGGGTGGACTGCCAACACTGCCCGAAATACGAGCGCTGCGACGAGTACGCCCTGGTGATGGATCTGGTGCCCAACCCGGTCCTGCCGAACTACCGGCGAGCGGACCTGCCCCTCCCGACGAAGTCGCCGAACTGGGTGCCGCTGGACCTGGTGTCGTAGCGACGGCGTACGGGTGGGAATCGTTCCTGCCTGCAACGCTCTCTGTGGTCGGTGGCTTGCCGGCAGCCTGCCCGGCACCCCTTGCCGCCGCAGTATGAAGTCACCGTTTGCGGGATGCGGAGACGACCGGGTCACCGATGGTTGACCGTACCGGTTGTGACTTGGCGCCCTTCGGGTGCCAGCGGGGCCTGGTGAGAGGAGCAACGGAATCGGTTTGAATGCGTCTGGGAGCCACAACAATGCGGCCGGCGGGAACCAACGCCGGACCGACGAACCGGTTTGCTCGGCGCATTCAGCATGCCGTCCAGCCTAACCTGCCGGTCCCGATTCCGACGCATGGGCGACACGGGTAAGATTCCCGACACCGTCAACCAACCATTGGCTTCCCGTCCGGCGGACGGGCGGCCGGGAGAACCACCATGCAGTCCGAATGGCTCAATCACCAGTTGACCGACCAGGAACGGGAGGCGTTCGACCGCGATGGCTTCTTCCTGGTCGAGAACGCCATTTCGGAGGAAACGGTAGCCCGTGCCAACGCCGCTGTGGATCGCCTGATCGCAGCCTACCGCGACCAGGAAGGGCTAGCCGAGAACGCCCGCATCAACTACCTCGACTTCATCGGGCGCGACAGGGAGTTCATGGATCTGCTGGACTGTCCCACCACCTTCCCCAAGGTGTGGAACATCCTGGGCTGGAACATCCAGCTCTACCACTCCCACCTGATCTGGACCCCGCCCCTGCAGCCGGGCGAGCCGGACCCCGGCTACAACTGGCACAAGGACAGCGGCCGGCTCAACCAAGAACTGGAGACGGATCCCCAGCCCCGCATCTCACTGAAGGTCGCCTACTTCCTCACGGACACGTCCGTGCCGGGACGGGCCAACCTGTATGTGGTGCCCGGCAGCCATCTGACCAACAAGCTGGAGGACATCGTGGACGGGCAGCCGCGCGGCGGCATGCCGGTGCTGGCCAAGCCGGGCACGGCTGTGTTCTTCGACCGCCGGATCTTCCACGCCTCCAGTCCCAACACCTCCGACGTGACGCGCAAGGTGCTCTTCTACGGCTACAGCTACCGGTGGCTCCGGCCCCGGGACGACATGCGGATCGAGGATTGGCTGGACGATGCCGATCCCATCCAGAAACAGCTATTGGGCATCAGCCTGTCAGGCGGGCACGGATACTCCTCGCCGCAGGAGGAGGACGTGCCCCTGCGCGCCTGGATGCGCGAGCAGCTGGGAACCGCCTCCGTGCCCGCCTGAAGACCGGGCGAATCAGTCGCGTCCCTCCAAACCGGCCTTGGCGGCCTTCAGGTAGTGGATTTCGGCGCTGAGGATGTGATCCAGGGTTTCGCTGACCGACCAGTCCCGATCGCCGGTGGTCTTGTCGAGATCCGCGTCGTCCAGGCCGACCAGTTCGCCCAGGAGTTCGCCCCACGAGCGCTCGGCGTCCGCCAGCTTGCGCTGGACCTCGGTGTGGACCAGGCCGGTGCCGCGGCGCGTGTTGGCGATTTGGTTGGTGTGTTCGCGCATGTGGTCGCCGTAACGCCACATGAGATGGGCCATGGTCTTCCAGTAGTTCTCTGGGAACTCGATGGAGTGAATGTCGTCCTGCCGGTTCTGCAGGAGTTCGACCACCTCGTCCCGGGCGGCCCGGATCTCGGCCAGCTTGCTTTCGAGTCTCTCGCGTGCCATGTGACTGATTGTCCTCCGACATGAATGCAGTGGGGCGAGTCTAGCCTAAGCACCCGCCACGGAGCCGTCCGTGCCCGAAGCCGAAGCCGGAATTTTGGCGGCCCGGCGCGACGGTTTCTACAATGACCCTCGGCTCCTGGCGGGCCAGGCGGTAAACATGCAACGCGATGAACTGAATTCACTCCTCGCCGAAATCCGCAGCGTGCGGGACCGGACCATGGCGGAACTGTCCGACGTTCCGGAGTCCGACTTCGCCGTGCCGGTGGACCTGCCCCGATGGGACGAGGTGCGGCGCGTGTTGCTGCGCTTCGGGGAACACATGCGGGAACACGCCAATCAGATCGAGAAGGCGCGCGAGGATCTCCAGCGAAGCCGCACCATGCCCCAGCACATGCTGGCCGAGGCCGAACAGGCCTGGGGCCAGGTGCTCGCGGCCACAACGGGCCTGGAAGACGACGACCTGGATGCGTCGCCCGAACCGGGATCCTGGTCCGTACGCACGGTGCTCGCCCACATGCTCGAAACCGAGCAGCGGTATCTGGACGCAGTCCGCCGGGCGCGGGCGGACGCGTCGGACCGGGACTGACATCGGAAAGGCAACAACGTGCAGATTCTGGTCACCGGCGGCGCCGGTTTCATTGGCAGCCACCTGGTGGATGCTCTGGTCGACACCGGCCACGACGTCCTCCTGATTGACAACCTGCACACCGGCAGTCAGGCCAATGTGAACACCAAGGCCATGTTCTACCGCATGGACCTGACGGACCACGCGGCCATGGGACAGGTGTTCACGCGCAACGAAATCCAGGCCGTCTTCCACCTGGGCGCCCGCGTCAACGTACGTGAAAGCATGCAGGATCCCGTGGGCTATGCCGCGGTCAACGTCTCGGCCAGCCTGGCGCTCATGGAGCTGTCGCGGGCCGCCGGCGTCGAACAGTTCGTCTTCATCAGTTCCGGCGGCGCCGTATACGGCGAAGGCGTTCAGGCCGACGGCAGCCACAAGGCTTTCACCGAAGAGGATCCGATCAACCCGAAGGACAACTACGCAGCCAACAAGCTGGCCATTGAACAGCATCTAACCTTGTACCAGGAGGCCTACGACTTTCCCAGCGCCGTCCTGCGCTTCGCCAACATCTATGGACCGCGCCAAAACCCCAAGGGAGAGGCCGGCGTAGTGGCCATCTTTACCGAAGCCATGCTCAAGAATCAGGAGATCCGGATCCACGGGGACGGCACGCAGGCCCGGGACTTTCTCTATGTATCCGATGCCGTCGACTCCTGCCTCTCTGCCCTGAAGCACCGTGCCCGGGGCGTCTTCAACGTGGGCTCGGGACAACCCACCACGGTCAACGAGATCTTCCAGAAGCTGGCATCGCTGACCCACTACCACCGGGCCCCGGTCAACATTGAACGTCCTGTGGGGGAAGTGGATCTGGCCTACCTCAACACGTCGCTGGCCCGTTCCAGCTGGGGATGGTCCAACCGCGTGGACCTGCAGCAGGGCCTGACCAACGTGGTCAAGCACGTGCAGGCGGAACTTCAGAAGTAGCGACAGACAGCCTCCGCCGACACCCGGGCCGTGGTGGAGTCGGCAACATCTCGGACGATTTGGGCAGCGTGAGAAACACCGTGGGTGCCGACCCACCTCAAACCGTCTGCAGCAGGCTTTGGGCCTCCACCATGCGGGCGAAGCCACCCCCCTGTGCCACCAGCTGATCGAAGGTCCCGGACTCGAGAATCCGGCCGTCTTCCATGTACAGCACCCTGTGGGCATTGCGAATCGTCGCAAGTCGATGCGCGATGATCAGGGTGGTGCGTCCCTCCATCAGGGTCTGCAGTGCCTGTTGGATGGCCAGTTCCGTGAGCGCGTCGACATTGGAGGTGGCTTCGTCCAGAACCAGGATGGGGGCGTTCTTGAGCAGGGCGCGGGCGATGGCGATACGCTGCCTCTGCCCACCCGACAGGCGTACTCCCCGTTCCCCGATGATCGTTTCCAGCCCGTTGGGCATCTCCTCGATGAACTCGGCCGCGTGAGCCATGCGGATGGCTGCATGCAGCTCCTCCTCCGCAGCATCCGGCCGGCCCAGAAGCAGATTCTCGCGGATGGTGCCGTGGAACAGGAACACCTCCTGCAGCACAAACGACACGTGGCGCCGCAGGGGATCCAACTGCCACTCCCGCACATCGATGCCGGCCACCAGGACCCGGCCGCCGTCCACGTCGTACAGGCGCGGGATGAGCCGCGACACCGTGGTCTTGCCGGCCCCGGTCGGTCCCACCAGCGCCACGGTCTGGCCGGGCTGCACGGAAAAGGACACCCCCGAAAGGGCGTTGATGTCGGGCCGATAGGCAAAGCTGACGTTCCTGAACTCCACGGTCCAGGGCAGGTCCGGGTTGCCGGACGCAGGATTGCACCCATCAATAGGACTCTGGATTTCCGCCTGGATCTGCCACGTTTCCCGGATGCGATCCAGGCTGACATAGGCCCGTGACAGGGTGTCGCCCATGTCCGCAATCTTCATGAACGGCATGTAGATGAACGAGATGTAGGACACGAACAGCACGAAGTCCGCCATGGACAGGGTTCCCTGCAGCGCGCGGGCACCTCCCGCCCACGCCACCAGAATGAATCCCAAGCCGCCCGCCACCTCAACCACGCTGCCGGGGATCATCGACACCCCCATGGCGCTGACGGATGCATCCCGGAACCGGCTGCTTCGTTCATGCACCCGCCGGTACTGAATCGCCTCGAGGTTGAACAGCTTGATTTCCGTAATGCCGCTTAGGTTGTCCTGTACCTGGGCCACCAATTCCGCGAGTCCGGAGCGCACCTGCCACCAAAAGCGCCGGATTTGCCGGGACTTGCGATACACGATGAAGGAGGCGATCGGCAACGGCAACAGGGCCAGCAAGGTGACCCATGGGTCGATGGCCAGGAGAATCACGGTCATGGTCAGCGGTCCGACCACGGCCAGGGTGAGTTCGGGGATGCCGTGGGCCACAAAGTCCTCGACGGCCTCCACGTCGCTGACGGAACGGGCGATCAGCGATCCGGTCTGTTGGCGGTTCAGGAACCTGTGGCTGAGCGTTTGCAGGTGTTCGTAGGTCCTGGCCAGCAGGTCGTGCAGGACCTGATAGGCCACGACATGGGAAAGATAACCGTACAGATACCGGCCCAGCCCGCGCAGCAGGTACATGGCGACGAGCATCAGGACGATCGGCAGCAACTGGTCCACGGTCCCGGTTCCGGCCTCAATGAACTGGATCACCCGCCGAATCAGGAGCGGCCCGACGATGGTGGACATGGTGAACAACCCGCCGGCGAACACGCACAGCAGGATGTACACGAACCGCCGTCCCTGAATCAGGGTGAACATGAACCGGAAGGCGGACTGCGGAACTGCCCTCCCGGAACTGTTTTCCCCCAACGGCCGGTCCGCCTCCAGGCCTTTGACTGCTGCACTCACGCTGGTTTCAATGTCGTTCCAATCGAACTCGCCAATCCGCCGCGGATTGGTGCAGATGGACCCGGTTGGCAATAGCCCGTGCCGATTGTGCGGGGGCATTGCGGAGCCAACTGGTGGCCGGAACCGTGCATCTCACGGTCACCGGAGCCGATGTGTGTTCTGCATTGTAGGCAACCACCGATCCCTGCATGGAAGGAAAATGGCGGTTCCAGCCATCGATCGACGTTTCCCACCACCAGTGGGAACGCAGTGAAGCGCACGAGTTTCGTTGCTGAGATTGATCGATCCACCTTGGAGACCCCATGCGTGTCCTGGCCAAGTCAGCATTGAGGGACTGCTGGGACCAGCATCCTGAACGGAAAACCGTTTTGTCAGCCTGGTATACGGAGGTGAAGACGCATGAATGGAGTAAACCATCCGACATAGTCCAAGCGTACCCGCGGGCCAGCATCATCAAGGATGGCCGGGTTGTATTCCGAATCACTCGAGAGATTTGCCTTGTTGCCTGGATCCACTATCGGCACCGTCGCGTTTACATCAAGTGGATGGGTCATCACAAGAACTACGACCGGATTGATGCTGCGACCGTGGAACGGTGAATTTGCTTGGGAACCGTTTGACCCCAAGCAACCAACAAGGAGGCGAAACCCAATGAACACGATGAAGGCCATCCGGAGTCCCAGTGACTTGGAGGCCGCGCTGGCAAGAATTGAGGAGATCTTCGATGCCGAGGAGGGCACACCAGAGGATGACGAACTGTCAGCCCTGTTCGTGCTCGTCGAGGCTTACGAGGAAGAAACGGTGCCCATTCCTCCGCCGGACCCAATCTCTGCAATCAAGTTCCGGATGGACCAGGCGGGACTGGCACCGAGGGATCTGATCCCAATCCTAGTAGTGCAACGAAACTTGATGGCGTCGAAACAGGTACTCGCAGTACCGCCGACGGCGTTGGGCATGGGCACGGCGGGCGGCCGCATTGCGGGCCCGGCGGTAGTCCACGATGGCGATGGTGCGGTCGGTCGGGGAACCGGTGCGGGGCAGGACCGCGTCCACCAGCAGACAGGTCTGGGGCACGGTCAGGCCGGGGTGCTTTTTTTGAGCCGCAGCGTCTCCCGCACCACGAAGAAGTGGGCCAGCATGACGAGGGTGGCATGACGGTGCCAGCCCTGCCAG